>PLIX01000010.1 GCA_003140135.1 Gammaproteobacteria bacterium | reverse complement strand
ATAGTATGGGCGCTTCAGAGCAACCCTATGGCGAGCATAATTTCTTCTCGCGGCACAACTGTGCACGGCTACAAGCTTCCGGACTCATTGGTTGGAGCGAGCGTTGAAGCGTGGCTGTGCCGCGGACGGAGTGAGCGCATAAGCGCAGCGAACGACCTCTTCCCCATTACCTTACCTCGCGCCGATCTGGCCGGCGTGAGGCCCGGCGAGAGCCACACAGATCTACCGGGGGGATGACGCTGAGGTCTACTTAAAATCGACCGATCGTGGCCTACCGTCGCGTTAACCGTGTGGTCTCCGCGGAATTTCCAGCCATCGGACGTACTATCACCAGAAGCCCTCGAGTAAGGATGCAAGGGCTGCTACTCGAGTCCTTGACGACGCAATGACGCAATTCAAAACACCGCTCGACTATCCGACGGACATTCGCGAGCGTCGCCGAGGGGCGGCGGCTGAACACGCCAAGCATTCCTGTAAGGCGTCACTAATGGGAGAGCGTGCCGCCGCGTTCCGCCCCAAGTTCCAATTAGCCCAGCTGGCCTGCGACTGACGCTTAGGGGCAGAGATTTTGAGCATCCGACAGATCGACGATAGTGCGCTCGGCTCGGCCCTCACAGGCGGTGTTGCATTCCGTTGCAGGGCGTTGCATGTCCTAGATCTTGGCCGCAAATCGCTGTAGATGCAGCCGTCCAATCCTGTGCCAATTCGACAGGAAAGCCGCGTGTCTTCGTCTTTCGGACGTCTTGGAGTGGTATTCGTAGCGCGTATCGGCAGTCACAACTGAGAGCTTGCTCAAAGTTCCCAGTGAGTTTGGGGTGATTTCGCCGCAAAACATCGACCACGCGGACTCGGCGACTGCCGGGATATTGGCACCTTTTGACCGAATTAACTGGCTGGCTCGTCAAGTTTCGAAGCTAAGAGCCTAGACACATGAGCTTTCCAATCTGGGTATGTCCACGCAATGTATTCGGCGGAGGGATCAATGCAAGACCGTGCCCTGTACTCGATCAAAGAGGGACAAGAGCTGCTCGGAGGCATTTCCCGTAACGGCATCTACGCCCTACTACGAACCGGTGAACTCGCGAGTGTCGTCATCGGATGCCGACGGTTCATCTCTGGGGCGGAAATCGCAGCTCTCATCAGCCAATCCACTACAACCGTCAGTCCATCCGAGGACGCTGTTAGGTCTCGACGGCCCCTTCAAAGACCGGTGGAACTCTTCTCGCCCATTGCCTTCCGGCCGTCCTCTCGGACGCCGCCAAGCATCTAAGTTGTTAGCGTTCAGCGTTTATGACTCCTGAGGAACGCGCAGATCTATTTGAAGGATTGGGCAAGGCGTGCGGAGATGAGATTACCGCTCACGTTGCGTGCCTCTTCGCGCAGCAGAACGCGGACACTTCGCTATCCTGCCATCAATCCAATTCCGCCTTTCGTCCCACCATTACGGCGCGTCCCACATCACATGAGAAGCTTCGCTTCACGACACTCGCAGCGGCTCGAGGTATGTCCGAGTCCGCGCTTGCGCTGATTGCCATACGAGATCTACTCAGTTCCGCTGCGCCTGTCTCGCGCTCTCCGGTGTCGGCGTCGATCCATGAGCCGGCCATTGATCGGATCACGATTCGGCTGCGGCCGGGCGATCGTCAAGCTGTCGGCCAGCGGGCGGCGCAGCGCGGAATGAAGGACTCGGCCTNNCCGCTCGGGAGGTGACTCAGGCTCGCCTCATGAGCCCTGCTCTTCAACAGGACTTGAGCCGCACAAGAGCACTGGTGGCGGACCTGGAGCAGCGCACACACGATCTGGCACGCGCGGCACTCGTGAGCTGGGAGAGTTCCTTTGACTAGACGGCCCGTGAGGCTTCCGTCGGAAGGGCCGTCCCTTTTTGAGATCTTTAGCGCCGGCCGCGCAAGTCCAAAGAAGTCTGCCCATTTCAGTCGGGCTCAGGTTGAGCAGATAGCGCGCACGGTGAGAAGAACACCTGAAGTCATGGTCAAGGTCAGCGGCGGGGGCGGCAAAGTCGGCGCCGCATCGGCGCATCTGGGTTACATCAGTCGCCAAGGAAAGCTTGAGCTCGAAACGGACGAAGGCGAACGCATCACGAGCGGCGATGAGCACAAGATGCTGCTGAGGAGCTGGCACCTTGAACTCTCAGCCGGTCAGTACCGGCGGCAGAACGAGCGACGGCCAGCCGCGCGAACGTTGAAGTTGGTGCACAACATTGTGTCGTCGATGCCAGCGCCCACGCCGCCCGAGAAGGTACTGGCGGCGGCCCGTAAGTTCGCGAAAGAGAAGTTCGCGCTGCAGCACCGGTATGCCATGGCGCTCCACACCGACCAGCCGCACCCGCACGTGCACCTGGTTGTAAAAGCGGAGAGCGAAGTCGGGCGTCGGCTTCATATCGACAAGCTGCTACTGCGCGAGTGGCGAGAGGACTTCGCCCAAATGATGCGAGAACAAGGCGTCGAGGCCAACGCGACTTCTCGCGTCGTTCGGGGAAGAACGAAAGGCAGCATCAAAGATTCCATCTATCGAGCGCAGCAGTACGGGAAGTCGCGGGCTGTTCGCGAGCGAGCCGTGGGCATTGCGCAGGAACTGTCGCAAACCGGAGCGGTCCGCGACCCCGCGTACTCGAAGTTAGTAATGACCCGAAAAGAGGTCGTCGCAAACTGGATGAAGGCCGCCAAAATGCTGGACGCCCAGGGCGAGATCGCTCTTGCCGGCG
>PLIX01000039.1:8563-8823 GCA_003140135.1 Gammaproteobacteria bacterium | reverse complement strand
CCCGAGTCCTACGAGGTCAACAGAGCAGCCGCGTATTTGCGCTACACCCAGCGACGGCTGGACGAGGCCATTCGCTATTACGAAAAGTCAATGAGTCTGATGGAGACAGATCTGAATTCCTGTGCCATGTTGACCTCCTGTTACACCGCCGTCGGAAATTCCCAGGCTGCTCGGCGGGTCGCGCAAATCACGCTCTCCCGATGCGAAAAGACTCTGGATCGGGATCCGAACAACGGAACGGCCATGGCCTACGGCGCCAA
>PLIX01000039.1:0-8548 GCA_003140135.1 Gammaproteobacteria bacterium | reverse complement strand
CGCCGAGCTGCGCATTGCGGCCGATGGCGCGGGCTCCGAAACGGGCTCTTGAATCTCGTTGTGTGCAGGACTGCGAACGCCCTTTCCTTCGACCTTTGGGGAATCTCTCTAGGGAAGGATTGGTCAAGTTGAGTTAAGGAAAAACCGGCGCGAGCGTCGCAGACGAGGGGAGATGCTGCACATGCGCGGGCCGTGAACGTCCGCTTACCGGCAGGCACTCCGGCATGGTCAATGGCTGGAGTTGGCCGGGAAGCGCCTGATTGGCCATCCGATTCCAGACGTTCAGCTCGGAAACCGGAAAGGCATTGGTAAAGGTCGCTTGTTGACCCGGAGCCGCCGGTCACGAACGGCAGCTCCAGGACGATTAAACGGAGCCCAACCCTATGAGCCATCGCCTGTAGTACTTGGGTAGGAGCCTATCTGGGCCAGGTCCAATCGCTAGCCGATTGACGACACCCGCCGCCGGCTGCCCCGGTCCACCCGCGCCCTCTGACCACGCGGCCCGTCGCCGCACCTGTAGCATGGCCATCGTCCAATGCCAGTTTGCCGTTTACGATGACATAGCTAACTCCAGTACTGAGTCGATGCGAATCCTTGTAAGTTGCGTGATCCTGTATCGAGTCCGGGTCGAAGACCACGATATCCGCGAACGCGCCAGGCTGCAGCCGCCCACGATCGTTGAGCGACAGATTGCTCGCCGGTAGAGTCGTCATTTTGCGTACCGCTTCGGCGGTACCCAGCGCGTGATCCTCGCGGACATACTTGGCGAATACCCGAGAAAATGTGCCGTAGGCACGCGGGTGTGCCGCGGACAATAGGAACACTCCCTCGGGTGCGTCGCCCTGTTCGTCCGACCCAAAACTCACCCATGGCAACGATACCTGCCGACGCACGTTGTCCTCGCTCATCAAGAAATATGCGACACCGACGCGGGTACCATCCTCGATTACGAGATCAATCGCCGCATCCTCGGGAGAAACTCCTCGTGCTTTGGCGACCTCCGCCAGCGTCTTGCCGGTCAGTGGCTTCAGTTGCGGGTTCTTAAATTGCAATAGCAGCATACCCTCAGGTCCCGCCGCGCCGTACAAGTTTTCCCAGGTTCCGGGGTGCGCTTCGCGCATCTCCGCAATCACTTTCGATCGAATCGCCGGATCCTTTAGGCGCTTAATCCAAGCCTCCAATCCCCCGTCCTGCACCCACGACGGCATCGCAGCATCTAAGCCGGTTGCACCAGCCGTGTACGGATACATGTTGGCGGAAATGCGCACGCCCGCTGCACGCGCGCCTTCGATGGTAGAGATCACCGTATCGATCTTTCCCCAGTTGTCTTTGCCAGACTCCTTTAGATGATAAATTTCCGCCGGTGCGCCGCTTGCCTTGGCGATCTCGATGGTTTCCTGCAGCGCCGACTCAATACGGTCTCCTTCGCTGCGCATATGCACTGTGTAGATTCCGCCGCATCGAGCAGACTCCTGCGCAAGCACGATTAACTCGGGCGTATGCGCATACGTAGCAGGCGCGTAAATAAGCATCGTCGTGACGCCGAGTGCACCTTCTTCCATGGCCCCGTGCACCAGTGAACGCATCTTCGCAAGCTGATTGGGCGTGGGCTGCACGTCCCCCTCGCCGAGTACATAAGTTCTGACGGTCGGCGCTCCGACGAACGAAGCAACATTCGGTGCAATGCCTCTGCGTTCCAGCAGTGACAGATACTCGCCCAGCGTGGTCCAGGTTACGTTGTATTTGATGTCCCCTTCCCGTTCCAGCATCTGCTGTTTCATCTTCTGGCTCAATGGCCCCATCGAGAACTCACCCATGACCTCTAACGTTACGCCCTGCGTGAGGTCGCTCAATGCGCGCCCGTCAACCAATAAAGATTCTTCGGGGTGAGCCAACATGTTGATGAACCCAGGCGCGATTGCTTGTCCGTGGACATCGATTTCGCGACGGCCGATTAGTCCGCGCGCCGGCCCAACGTAGACGATGCGGTCGCCGTCTACAGCGACCTCCCCAGGAAATGGCGCGTTACCAGACCCGTCGTAGACCATCCCGCTACGCAGGACGATATCGTGAGTGGGGGAATTGGGCGGTGTTTCCGCCATCCCGGGCAATGGACTCGCTAAGGTAGCTATGAGGATAGACGTTTGGATGGTTCGAAGCATCGCGCCCCCAACAATGAACGGTGTTGCTTCGCAGTCTAGCAGTCCACCTTACATTGCGCCGGGTAAGCCGGCGTGAAATCAACGTCCCGCGTAACACTCCCCTGAACGTCGGCTTAAGAGCTGGCGCGCCGTT
This sequence comes from Gammaproteobacteria bacterium, assembly GCA_003140135.1. Lineage (GTDB taxonomy): Bacteria > Pseudomonadota > Gammaproteobacteria > Steroidobacterales > Steroidobacteraceae > PALSA-1196. The sequence continues at coordinate 6,253 of PLIX01000039.1, read as the reverse complement.
AGGCATGGGCGCTTCTCCCCTCACCCCTTCACTTACCGCCAACTGCGCTGAATACGGAAGAATGAAGACGAGTCTGTATGATAGGGGACTACGCGCTTCCCATATCAATTGCAGATTGCTGCTTCCATGTGTCGGTTTTGGCGGATACGGAAAGGAGCTAACGTGAAGAAAAGTAAGATCAGCAGTATCGTCGCTTTGGCTTGGTGGGCTGCTACGACCGCCACGGCTGGCCAAGTGACTCTCGTCACTGACGTCCGTGGACCCGAGGGTCCGTTGTACCTCGGCGGTAACCTCTACTTTGTGGGGTGGATCTCCGATACGCTGTCAAAATGGGACGGCAAGACAACAGTTGTTTTGAATCACACTCCCGGCTGCGGCCACAATGGCTTGGCGCTTACCAAGCGCAAGACGTTCCTGGTCGCGTGTGACACCCATGGCGCAATTCTCGAATTGGACATGACGGGAAAGCAGTTAAGGCGCTGGGACGCCGACAGTAAGGGAAGGACGTTTGACGCCGGCATCAATGACATCGTCGTGACGGCCAATGGCAGCGCGTACGCCACCATGGATGGCCCGAACACCGATCCGCCGACTTCGATCATCGGCAAGGTTCTGTATCTGGCCCCTGGCAGCCAAGCGTGGGTCGAGGTCGCGGATGGGCTCAACTACGCCAATGGCATAGGCGTATCTCCGGACCAGAAGATCCTCTACGTCAGCGAAACCGTCGGGAACCACATCAACAAGTACACCATCAATAAGGACGGTTCATTGACCAACAGAACAAATTTTGCTCTGCTGAATGTCCTGGTGAAGAACAAAGTTGATTCCTGGTTTATTGGGCCAGACAGCATGAAGATTGACACCAGAGGTAATATTTACACCGCCCAGTGGTTCGGTGGGAAAATACTAAAGATCTCTCCCGAGGGTAAGCTTTTGCACGTGTTTGAGATCGCGGCGGGTGATGGCACTACCAACGTGGCATTTGGCGAAGGTGAGAAGGACCTATATGTGACAGTTGTGAAGGATCCTAACGACCCCCAGATGAGGGGCACTGTGGTGAAGATCGAAAACGTCGAGTAACCCGCGAAAAGTGAAGACAGCCCGAATCCAAAGCACGTCCACGTCAGGCTGCGGTTTTAGCGAATGGCTGCACGGTCATAAATGAGCACTCCTCTTGCACGGATTCTTGAAGCGCCGATGCGGCGATCACTCGGAAATTGCGCAGCGCAGGGTGATCATCCCTGCAAACGTCATTTTGCACGAGTTCTCGAATCGCGGCGGCCGATACTGAGGAAGGTCTTGCGCATGAGCGAGAAGGCGATTCCCTCGAACACGATTGTTGAACGTCTGCTTTCCGCCAAGCAGTTCGTCACATTGTATTGACCGCAGTTGGCCGGGAAGCGCCTGATTGGCCACCCGATTCCAGACATTCAGCTCAAACCGGAGAGGCGTCGGCAAAGGTCGCTTGTTGACCCGTTGTTGACGGTCGCGAGCGTCGGCTTCCCGGCAGTCGAATTATTATCTTCACTGACATCGCGTATGGGCTCGCGAATTAAGCATCAGCGTAAGGCAGCATTTTTTTCCCAAGCTGACCCTATTTCTCAATCCCGCACACCATTCTGAACATTCAAGCACGATACGAAATTGGGAGCGGCGTCATTCGGGCGATTCGCATGGCCAACCGGCAGTGGCCGGAAATCCTCCGTACTCCACACCGAGTACGGATGAGCGGAAGTGGCCTCAGTTGGCCGTGACGCGCTTTGCGGTTATTGTGGCGATGAACGTAACAATCAGAGCCTATCTCCGGCCTCAGGAAAATACCAGTAACGCGCCGCCAAAGACGATGAGCCCGATGACCAGCGCGATCACGCAGTAGCCCATGATGTCTTTGATACCGAGTCGCGCGATCGCGAGCAGCGGCAACGCCCAGAACGGCTGGATCATGTTCGCGGTCTGCTCGCCCATCGCGGTCGCCATGGCGACGAGCGCCGGGTCGACGTTCAGCTTCACCGCCGCGGGCACCATGAAGGGGCCCTGAACGGCCCAGTGACCCCCGCCGGAAGGCACGAACAGGCTGATGATGTTCGAGGAGATGAAGGTCCAGAACGGTAACGTATGGGCGCTGGAGAAATCGACGAAGCGCTGCGCGATGATCGCTGCGAGCCCCGTACCGGTCATGATCCCCATGATCCCGCCATACAGCGGAAACTGCAGCAGGATCGGGCCTACGGTGCGCGCGCTCGTCTCAAAGGAACGCACGTAGCGGATCGGGCGCCAGTGAAACAGCAGCCCGAGCATCAGTACGATGAAAATGAAGCCGTTGATATCGAGGTGAAAGCCCTTGTGCTTGATGGTGTGATACTCGTAAAAGAGCCCCATCAGCACGAGCAGGAGGCTCAGCGGCCAGGCGTGCTCGAGCATCGTCGCGAACGTGCGTGTGCGCTCGGGCGGTATGCTCACCTCGTCCTGGGCGATGAGCGCGTTGGGATCCACCCGCTTCATCTCCTTTAAATCCGGCCCCATGAAGCGCAGCGCCAGCGGGATCAGAATCAGGAGCAGCACAACCGGCACGAGGTTATAGGCGGTGAAGATGGTCCGATCGAACCCTGCGACTTTGCCGGTGACCTTCTCCACGATGTTGAGGGCGCTCCCCGGAGTGGCGGTCGCGAGCGCGATCGAACTCGACAGACCCGAGGCCCACACCATCATACCCATGTAGGCGGCCGCGACCAGGAAGCTGAAGTCGACGTCCTTCAGGCGCTTGGCGATCTCGCGCGCCACCAGCGCCCCGACCACGAGCCCGACCCCCCAGTTGAGCCAGGAGCCGATCGCCCCGGCGAAGAACACGGTGATAGCGGCTCCGGTCTGTCCGGCAGGCACCGCGGCGAGCTTGCGCAGCAGGTTCTTCACCACCGGTGTATCGGCGAGGGTTACGCCGGTGACCAGTACCAACGCCATCTGCAGCGCAAAGGCGAGGATCTCCCAGATGCCCTTGTACCAGGCGTCGACCACCTGCCCCGCGTTGCTCGCGGTCCACAGCAGCGCGGCCGCCACCGTGATAAAGGTGAGGATGACGGCGTAGAGAAAGGGATTCGGGATGTAGCGCTCGGCGTAGCGAACGCACCAGCAGGTGAGCGGACGCAGCATGGGCAACGCTCCTAGTTCTTAGAGTTGAGAACGCGACCGTTTTCCGTAGGCAATTGTACGGCCTGCGCGGCGTACCCGAAAGTTGCCCGCTCAAGCTCAATGACAGGCCGGGAGGCAGGGCTCCCGTTTCCGACCACGTGAAAGGTGCCGTGCCGCCGCTCGTCACCGTGAACATGAACACCGGATAGGCTACCCCGGTGGTGCCTGAGGGTGCAGCGGCGCTAGGAGTTTCTCGAGGGCAAAATCGGCTACCACTATTTAGCACCACACGTCTGCAGAAGGTGAACGGCCGCTTACCGGCAGGCACTCCGGCATGGTCAATGGCCGCAGTTGGCCGGGAGGCGCCCTTTCGGCCAGGGCCTGCACGCGGCGCGACACCGCCGGCTTCCCCAAATAGATTGAGGTCTCCCCCATCTCTCATAGCACTTGCTTGAGATGTAGTTAGTCCCGCCCAGCGCTAACACTCTGACAATGCCGCGTGCGCCCGCGTAAAAGGCCGCTTGAGCCACGAGCAAATCGTGTTTGGAGTGAGAGCCGTCGCTTTTGGCGAGTCGTTTGTACATCGTCCACAGTCGGCGAAGAGCGAAGAGAGGGCGTGTTCGCCATGCAGTTACCCGAAGTTCGTCACGTGTGCTGCCTAACCTCACCCGGCACGGGCAGGCCGACCTTGCGGCAGAACGCGGCGAAGCGCGGATCGTTTTTGTAGCGTAGGAGGATAGGGTCGGAGAGGACGCCTTGGATACCCGGATCACGGTTGCTCCAAGCCCGATCGAGCCACTCGAAGGCGGCCTTAGCATCGTTTCGCAGCGCGTAGGCTTCGGCGATCTGGTACGCAGCGCCCTTCGCCTCCTTGTCGATCAGGAGATTGAGCGCCGCATCGGCCGCGCTGCGGTCAGGCCCAATCTGCCGAGCGAGCGCGAGCGCGATGTCCTGCCAGCCCCCCGAAGGAGGCTCCTGCTGCGCCGCTGCGAGCGCAGCCTGCGCATGACCGCGTTGGATCTCGATGATCGTCAGCGCGAAATTACTGCCTGTCATGCCGGGCTGCAGCTCATTAGCCCGGCGGATTGCACGCTCGGCCTCATCGAGTCGGTTGAGTCCTAGCAGATAGTTGCCGAGCCAGTCGTACCACGTGGCCCGCAGAGGCTCGATAGCTATGACCTCCCGTTGGAGCTCGATCGCAGGCTCCAGCTCACCGAAGATTGCGAGCTGCCTGCCGAGGAAGTACTTGGCCCAGGCGTCATTAGGCGATAGGGCTAATGCGCGGCGAAATTCCGCCTCCGCTCCTCCCCAGTCAAAGTCGCCAGTCCGAAGCACGTATCCGCGAGCAAGATGCGCCGCTGCAAGCTCTGGCGAGAGGGCGAGTGCACGATCGGCCGCGTCGTGGGCTTTGGCAAATGCATCCCGCGCCTCAGCGCCCTGAAGGAACACCTGACCAAGATCGGTCCAGGCCTCCGACAGCCCGCTCCAAGCAACCGCATATCGCGGATCGAGCGCTGTCGCCTGAGTAAAGTAGTCGATTGCTTTGTGCAAATCGGCTTCTTGGACACGCTCTATATAGAATCGCCCCTGCAGCATCGCGTTGTAAGCCGCTAGGCCCCCGCCTGGGGGACGATCGCTCTGCGCCGCCGCGTGCTCGCCGGGCAACAGCTTTGACCGCAGCGCCTGCGCCACCGCATGCGTGATCTCGTCCTGGAGTGCAAAGAGATCCTTATACGGACGGTCGTACCTTTCGGACCACTGGGTGGTGCCGTCTGCCGTATCAATAAGCTCGGCACTCACCCGCACCATCTCCGCGGAGCGCCGCACGCTCCCCTCCAGAAGGTGCGCAACGCCCAGCTTCGCACCGATGCTTCGGCTGTCCTCCTTCGAGTCGCGAAACTGAAACGCCGAAGTACGCCCGATCACCTTCAACCCTGAGAACTGCGAGAGCGCCGTGATCAGGTCCTCGGAGATCCCATCGGAGAAATACTGCTGGTTCGCCTCCCCGCTCTCATTCGAGAGCGGCAGCACTGCAATGGAGGCCGCGACCGGAGCGCGGACCGAGGATCCTTTGAGCCTCTCGACCGCGAAATACCCAAGCGCGAGCACGCCGGCCGCCGCCGCGACCGCGACGTACAGCGCTCCCGTCCGCCGACGGATAAGCCTGCGCGGGGCCAGCGCACCACTCACGACAGCGCTGTCGGCTGAGCGGGCGGGATCCGCCGCAGCAGAACTATCGGGCGAGAGCAGCCGCCTGACCCGGTCGACGAAGGCCAGCGACGTCTCTCCGCCCGGCAGGCGTGTCCACTGCAGCTCGCGAAAGCGGTCAGGCACGTCTGCCCGCGAATCACTCGTGTCGTCAATGACAGCCGGAACCAGGAACGGTGCGCGATCGGACATGGTGTGCGTCCGATCCACCGCCAGCTTCCATTCCAGACGAAAGTAGCCTTCTCGCCTTGCGTCGGTGTGAGCCGAGATCACCGGGACGAACAGCGCGCAGTCGCGGATCTGCTGGCGGATGGATCGGTCCCACGCATCCCCGCCCCGTAACTCGCTCCTATCGAACCAAACCTCGATACCGGCGGCGCGCAGGGCCTGGCAAATGCGCTGGGCCGCCTCCGCATCCTGCGAGGCGTAGCTGAGGAATACAGCGGGCGAAGTCTCCGTCAAAGGACGTGATCCAGGGTTTTATTGGTTGACGTGTAGGGTGAGGAGCTTTTCTGAGAGCGTCATCCACCCTGTTCGATGAATGTTACCCGTGAAGCAACGCCGCAGCCAATTCGCGCCTTGCTGTCTGAGCCAGGCTCTGCGAGTACCCCGCAAGCTAATAGCTTGCGGGGTGAGCGACCGCTATGTGGAAAATCGAAAGGACTGAGTGACGGGCCGCTGTTGGCCGCCTGCTGCCGGATTGGGTTTTGACCCTATGCAGTTGACTGTTACCGCCGCCTTGTATTTGGTATTTAGAGCTCAACTGGGGCGCCAAAATCACCGTGAGGAAGCAAACCAGGTTTAGCGCTTTCTGTTGCTGGCGCATAGTGCGAAATTAGATCGCTGCTCTCCTGGAGCCATGCATCACTCCTCAACGAGATGTTCAGGAGCTAAACTGAAAATCCGTTGGTCACGCTCA
>PLIX01000117.1 GCA_003140135.1 Gammaproteobacteria bacterium | reverse complement strand
CGGCGCATGATCTTGCCGGAACGTGTTTTTGGAAGCCCCGGCGCCCACTGGATGACATCCGGAGTTGCGATCGGGCCAATCTCCCTGCGGACCCAATCACGCAGCGCAGTGCGTAAATGCTCACTGGGCTCGACTCCGGTAATCAAGGTTACGTAAACGTAGATGCCTTGTCCTTTGATGTCGTGCGGAAATCCGACGACAGCTGCCTCGGCCACCTGAGGGTGAGCAGTCATGGCACTTTCAATTTCCGCCGTTCCCAAACGGTGGCCGGCGACATTGAGTACGTCGTCCACGCGGCCGGTGATCCAGTAGTAACCGTCGAGGTCCCGACGCGCGCCATCACCGGTGAAGTACATTCCGGGGAAAGCCTTGAAGTAGGTATCGATGAAGCGCTGGTGATCGCCGTACAGTGTACGCATTTGCCCGGGCCAACTATCAAGCAACACGAGATTACCCTCGCAGGCGCCCTGCAGGATCCGTCCTGTCTTGTCGACGATGGCCGGCCGCACGCCAAAAAACGGCAAGGTGGCAGACCCCGGCTTTAGATCGACCGCTCCCGGCAACGGGCTGATCAGAATCCCACCAGTCTCCGTTTGCCACCAGGTGTCAACAATCGGACAACGGCCATCGCCAACGACTCGGTGATACCATTCCCATGCCTCCGGGTTGATCGGCTCACCTACCGAACCCAGTAGACGCAAACTCTTGCGCGACCACGATTTCACCGGCGCTTCGCCTTCGCGCATCAGCGAACGAATCGCGGTGGGCGATGAATACAGGATGGTCACTTTGTGCTTATCGACGACCTGCCAGAATCGGCCGGCGTCGGGATAGTTCGGCACGCCCTCAAACATGACGGTCGTCGTGCCATTTGCGAGCGGGCCATACACGATGTAGCTGTGCCCCGTGACCCAACCGATGTCTGCGGTCGCCCAGAAAATATCCTCTTCGCGAAGATCAAATACCGACTGATGCGTGAACGCGGCATACACGAGATAACCGCCACTCGTATGCAGCACACCCTTTGGCTTACCCGTCGAGCCGGAGGTGTAGAGAATGAAGAGAGGATCCTCCGCATCCATCACCTCCGGTGGACATGACTTCGCCTGGTGCAGCACTACGTCGTCATACCAGCGATCACGCGGCACGTACATTGCGACCGGCGCACCCGTACGCCGCACGACGAGCACGTGTTTGACGCAATCGGTGCCTTTGATGCTCAGTGCCCCATCAAGGTTGACTTTCAACGGCACGCGTTTGCCTCCGCGAATTCCCTCATCCGCGGTGATTACCACCGCCGAATCGCAATCGGCAATGCGTCCGCCCAATGCCTCGGATGAGAAGCCACCGAACACGACGGAATGAATGGCTCCGATCCGTGCACAAGCGAGCATCGCAATGGCGATCTCCGGAATCATTGGCAGGTAGATCGTGACGCGATCGCCCTTTGCGACGCCCAGGGATTTCAATGCATTGGCACACTGGCAGACGCGTTCATACAGTTCGCGATAGCTAATGAACTCGGCCCGTTCCGGGTCGTCTCCCTCCCAGATGATCGCCGTCCTATCGCCGCGAGTTTCCAAGTGGCGGTCCAGGCAATTCGAGGCGACGTTGAGCTTTCCGCCGGCAAACCAGCTAATGCGAAAATCCCCCTCCGCATAGCTCACATCTTTGACCTCTCGGAACCGCTGAATCCATTCGATGCGGTGCGCGATGCGAGCCCAGAAGTGCTCCGGATTGTCGACTGACTCCGCGTACATGCGCTCGTAATCGCCGCGCTTGATCTTGGTCGCTGCCGCAAAGTTCTCTGGAACTTGATAGATTTTCTGGCTCATAGTTTTAATTTTGCCTTTACAACGGCGGCCCCGGCATTCTTGGTGTCATCCAGGGCAGGCAGGGGCCAGCAGACTCGACGACAGGCGGTGCAACGCTTGCGCTTGGCCAATTCGAGGCCGTCACCCGCGGACACAAAGCGGCAAATCTGCAACTAAGCGGCGGTGCGCCGCGCAATGCCGCCGCAGTTCATAGTACTCCGTTTAATTCGCCTCGAGGCGACCGCCGCGCGTCTAAAACCGCGGGCGCCGCTTGTGCAGACTGGGCTTGCGCTCGTTTCCTTGTCTTTCGGCGTGCGGGGCTTCCCGCGGCGGTCCCTGTGCGCCGCGAGCCGATCTGCAGAAAAGCAAGCAGCGCCGGTGCTGATTCAGGATGGTGTGAATTACGGACGGCGCGGGCACCGCATCGTTATTTGACACGCACCGCCGCGAATGCTGGCATCGCCTTGCCCGTTCCATACTCAATCGAAGGCTTGGACAGGTTCATCTCCGCTCAGCTAGCATCAATCAGCGGGGAGGCACTTCTGGTCGCGTGGACGCGCGCGCTTGCCACCGCTGAGCAGCGTTGGAACTGTGGAGGGAGGAAAAAATGAATGACGTCGTCATCACAGCTGCATTGCGGACGGCAGTGGGCAAATTCAGCGGATCGATCGCCAAGCTTCCCGCCTCCGATATGGGTGCGCAGGTCATCAAGGCACTGCTGCTCGGGTCGGGCGTCAAGCCGGAGCAGGTATCGGAAGTGATCCTTGGACAGGCGCTCACGGCCGGCTGCGGCCAAAACCCTGCCCGTCAAGCACTAATCCGCGCCGGCATTCCGGATATGGTGCCAGCCATGACGGTTGGCAAAGTCTGCGGTAGCGGTCTCAAGGCCGTTCATCTGGCTGCGCAGGCCATCAAGTGCGGTGATGCGGAGATTGTGATCGCCGGTGGACAGGAGAACATGAGCGCTGCGCCTCATGTCCTGCTCGGCTCCCGCGACGGTTTCCGGATGGGCGACGCCAAGCTCGTCGACAGCATGATTGTCGATGGGCTGTGGGACGTTTACAACCAGTACCATATGGGTATCACCGCCGAGAATGTGGCCAAGAAATTCGAGATTTCGCGCCGCGAGCAAGATGAATTCGCGGCGGCATCACAGCAGAAAGCCGAGGCTGCGCAAAAGGCCGGGCGATTCAAGGCCGAGATCACGCCGGTCGAGATGGCCTCCAAGAAGGGCATGACGATCTTTGAGACGGATGAATTCATCCGCTACGGCGTCACGGCAGAGGCGCTCGCCGAACTTAAACCTGCCTTCAGCAAGGATGGCACGGTCACCGCCGGCAACGCCTCGGGCATCAATGACGGCGCAGCGGCCGTCATCATGATGTCGGCTAAGAGGGCCAGCGAACTGGGTCTTAAACCCCTGGCCCGGATAAAAGCCTATGCTTCAGCCGGCGTGGATCCGAAAATTATGGGCATGGGTCCGGTGCCAGCGAGTCAGTTTTGCCTGAAAAAGGCTGGCTGGACTCATGCGGATTTGGATCTCATGGAGGTGAATGAGGCCTTCGCGGCCCAAGCAATTGCTGTCAACAAGCAGATGGGTTGGGACACCGGGAAGATTAACGTCAATGGCGGCGCCATCGCGATCGGGCACCCCATTGGCGCTTCAGGCTGCCGAATTCTGGTCACGCTGCTGCACGAAATGCTCCGCCGGGATGCGCGCAAGGGCTTAGCGAGCCTGTGCATCGGCGGTGGCATGGGTGTGGCGCTCGCTGTCGAGCGCTGAGCGAGGTACTCGCCGGTTCTCGACCCGGTTGCTGCGCCGGAAGATTGCGCCGTGAGCCGCCTATGATTGTGGATGACGCAACGCAGCATATGCGCCGTACTTTTGACCCGACAGGAATGCGCCTCAAATTCGCCGCCTGGAGCGCGGACTCGACGCATCCGCGAAGATCGGGGCCGCCTACCGCGGACTGGGGCTCCACACATTCGGCGTGATGAGCCAGCACCCACGTCGCCCGCTGCGGTTTACTAGGGGCGAAGCCGTGACGTGCGAACGTGCGGCAGGCGCGCCACAACGAGGTGGCGGCGATCTTTCGCCAGATCAAGACGCCCGTGCTCACACACGTGCTCGACACGCCCCACCCATCGACGCAGCGTGATGCTACAGTTGGGGTCGGGGCCTCCTCGACACAAAATCAATAGAGGGAGTAATCACATGGGGAAACTGAGCGGGCAATATGCACTCGTCACAGGCGCATCGCGCGGTATCGGACGTGCCATTGCGACGTTGCTCGCCGCAGAGGGGGCTACGGTTGCCCTCAACTACCGCACCGGCGCCACTGAGGCACAGGCGCTGGCACAGGAGCTACGCGAGCGCGGCTCAGAGACGCTCTTACTGCAGGGCGACGTCAGTGAACGCTCGGCGTGGGTGGACATGGTGCAGAAAATACGGACTGCCTGGGGGCGACTCGATATTCTCGTGAACAACGCCGGCATCACTCGCGACAAAACCCTACGCAAGATGACCGATGATGACTGGCTCAGCGTGATTCACACGAACTTGAACGCGTGCTATTTCGGTGTGACGGCGGTTATGCCGCTGATGATCGAGCAAAACCACGGGCGCATCGTGAACATCAGCTCGTTCGTCGGCCAGGCCGGTAACTTCGGACAGGCGAACTACGCGGCGAGCAAGGGCGGGATCATCGCCTTTACCAAGACCGCCGCCATGGAGGTCGCGCGGCACAACATCACTGTGAATTCACTCGCACCGGGATTCACACTGACGGACATGCTGTCGAAAGTCCCCGAGCCTGTGCAGAAGCAGATTCTCAGCCGCATACCGCTCGGCCGCTTCGGCAAGCCCGAGGAAGTCGCCAAGGCGGTGCTGTTTCTGGCCGCCGACGGCGACTACATCACCGGCCAGCAGATCAATATCAACGGCGGTGTCTATATGTAGTTCAAGCTACCCGCCAAGCGGGCCTTTGCACGCTTGGCCGACGGCGCTGACGGCGAAAACTGTCTAATCGATCGCAGGAGAAGGATCATGGGAACTCGCGAAGACTATCAGGCACTGATGGAAAAACAGTTGAACGAATGGAAGGCGCAGACCGAGCGCTTCAAAGCAGCGGCCGCGCAGATCGAGGCGCACGCCAAGACCCAGTATGAAAAAAATCTAGAGGCTCTGCGCGCCAAACAAGCCGAGGCCTGGGAGAGCTTCTACACTCTGAAAAGTGCTAATGAGAGCGCTTGGGGTCAGTTCAAGACCCACATGGATAAGGCCGGGCAAGAGGTGAAGGCCGCCGTCGAACAGTTTGCGGCGAAGCTCAAAAAATAGGCCGGGCTAGACGTCGGCTCGGCTCATCACGAGCGGACCATAAAGGCGGGAGGTTGGCCTGGGCACGCGGCCCGTTGGGTGCTCGATGACATCGTGCGGGCGAAACAGAAAGCGGCGCGCGACGTCGAAGTAGGTCGCATAGACGAGGCCGCCGTTCTTTGCAATCAGCCGATCGCGCTCGACGCGGTAGCGCGCGTTGTACTGGTACCACGGAATCGCCGGCGATTCGTGGTGGAGCGCGTGCAGATTGTTGAAGAGAAAGAGCGGCCCCAAGAGCCACGCACGCTCGACCAGGGCGGTGCGATGGCGCGACTCCGGGCGCGCGCGGTGTTCGGCGAAGGACCGGATCAGCACGACACCGTTGGCCGGAATGATCATCGCCACGATATAGATCCACAGCGGCATCCGGCACACGAGTGTCAGCCACAAGATGGCGGGGACGCACCACAGCAGGTGCTCGATCCAAATGGCCCGCACCCGCTTCTCGTTGCGGATCACGGCGCGCAGCTCGATGCGCAGAAAAACCGCAATGCGCCAGAATGAACCGATGACGATCCGTCCGGCGAGCGTCTGCTGCACGTGCAACAGTGCGCGGCTGAGCGGCTGCAGCCGTGCCCACTCCTCCGGCGTCCGATAATAGGACTCCGAGTCATCGAGCGGATCGGTGAGCCGCTCATCGATATGATGCTCGAGATGGTTCTGCCGGTAGCGCTCGAAGGGCAGCCACAGCGACAGCGGCACCATGCCCAGGAGCCGGTTGATCCAGCCCCAGCGGGTCGGATGACCATGGATGATTTCATGCTGCAGGGAGCTGTGGAGCGTCAGCAGCACGACGACAATGGGCGCGACGATCCACAGCGGCCAACGGCCATAGGCGGCGGTCGTCAGGAGCCATCCCCCGTACGCGGTGGCGATCAGCAACAGGGTCGGCACTTCCACCGATGTGCGCTTATGGTGAATGCGCGCCGTAACGCGGGGCACGGCCGGATCGGTCGTCGTGGCGGACATGGCGCTATCGAGCATCTGGTCTCATTCTAGGCCAAGCCGCCGCGACGCGCGTGCGCAATCGCTGCGCTTGTGAATTCGCTGCGGTTTCGGGCCTCATCAGACATGGGCGCCACGCAGGATGCGCTTCTCGAGCGCTGCCATGGCGTCATAAAGTAAAATCGCCATGAGGCCCGTAACCAGTCCGCCTTGCAGAATGAAGGCGGTGTTGTCGGAGAGCAGCCCCGCGATGATCACTTCACCGAGCCCCTTGGCGGCCACGGTGGACCCAATCGTGGCAGTCCCGACATTGATGACCAGGGATAGCCGTATCCCTTCCAGAATGAGCGGCATGGCCAGCGGCAGCTCTACGGACACGAGGCGCTCACGCGCGTTCATGCCCATGCCGTTCGCGGCATCGATGACGGCCGGCGGACAGCTCTGCAGGCCTGCGATCGTATTCTCGAAGATCGGCAGCAGGCCGTAGGCAAATAAAGCGATCAGAGTCGGCGCCTCGCCGAAGCCAACCAGCGGCACCGCAACCGCAAGCACCGCGACGGGCGGGAAGGTCTGGCCAATATTGACCAGCGTGCGCGACAGCGGCAGAAACTCAGCCCCGCTCGAGCGCGTCACCAGAATGCCAAGCCCGACGGCGACGATGGTGCTGGCGGCTGCAGCGAGCAACACCGTGCCCAGCTGCGCCAGGGCGAGGCTAAGGAGGTTCCCCTGATCGTAGATGGCAGGCGCACCATGCTGACTCAGAGGCGCGAACAGGGGCGCAAAGGTCTGCGGCGTCAGCAAGAATGCCGCCAACAAAGCAGAGGCTGAGATTCGAAGGAGGAGCGCCCCGCTCGGCATCACGGCGGTCTCCCGTGGGCCAGAATGCCGGCAAGCGTCAGCCTTCCGCATGGCGTCCCGTCAGCATTGAGGACGGTCGCGGCCGGTGCGCCACTCCAAAGAAGATCCGAGAGGACGTCACGCAAAGTCGCGGAAGCCNNGTGCGTCACCAGCACGATCGTGGTGCCGAAGCGGCGCTGGATGTCGCGAAGATCATCCTGAGCCTTGGCGCGGATGATGGGGTCAAGCGCACCAAAGGGCTCATCCATCAGCAGCACCGTGGGTTCGGCGGCAAAGGCGCGGGCCACGCCCACGCGCTGCTGCTGCCCGCCCGAGAGTTGATGCGGAAATTTGTCGGCAAAGGCGCCCGGATCAAGCTGAAAGATTTTGAGCAGGTCATCAACGCGAGCGCGGATGCGCGCGGCGTTCCAACCAAGAAGCCTGGGCACGGTTGCAATGTTCTCGGCAACGCTGCGGTGGGGAAATAAACCGTGGCCCTGGATCGCATAGCCAATCTGGCGTCGCAGCAGATGTGGAGGCTCGGTTTTGGTGTCGCTGCCATTGATCAGCACCCGTCCGCTCGTGGGCTCGACCAGGCGGTTGATCATGCGCAACAGGGTGGATTTGCCCGATCCGGAGGTGCCGACGATCACCGTGATTGAACCGCGCGCAATGGACAGGGATACGCGATCGACGACCGTCGCCGCTCCGTATCGCTTCGTTAAGCCCTCGATATCTATCATCGCGCCGACCGGTTGATCGCTTCGACGAGCGCATCGAGCAGTACGGCGCAGGAGAATCCCAATGCGACAATCGGCAGCGCGCCGAGCAGCACCAGATCGATGGCCGTCTGATTGATCCCTTGAAAGACGAACACACCGAAGCCGCCGGCGCCGATGAGCGCAGCCACGGTCGCAAGTCCGATGTTCTGCACCAGTACGATGCGGATGCCGGTGAGAATGACTGGAAACGCCAGGATGAGCTCGACGTCGGTGAGTATCTGCCAGTTCGTCAGACCCATCCCACGCGCCGCGTCGACCGTGGCCGGCGAGACGCGCCCGAGCCCGACGATCGTATTGGCCACAACGGGCAGCAACGAATACAGGAATAGCGCGAGCACGGCGGGCGCGGCGCCGATGCCGCGGATTCCCAGCTCGGTGACGAACGGCGCCGCCGCGGCGAGCGCTCCGAGCGGCACCATCAGGATGCCGAAGAGCGCAATGGAGGGAATGGTCTGGATGAGGTTCAGCGAGCCTAGGGTGCCGGCGCGCAGCCGCGGTATCCGGTGGCACAGGATTCCGATGGGCACGGCGACGATGACGGCAGCGCTCACGGATCCCAAGGCCAGCAAAACGTGCTGCCGGGCCTCGAGTGCGAAGCGGCTCGCGTTGACGTCGTATTCGCGCATCACCGAGAGATGATCAAGGATTCCGGAAGCCAGGGTGGCGCCGACCAGGGCGGCGAACAGCACCAGAAATAGCACGCGCACACCCGGCCCCGGGCGCAGCCGAGTGATCGCATCGGTCGCCATCAATCCCAGGCACACAAGCAACACCCAGAAGCTGACCCCGGGCGAGACCCGCACGACCTTGTTGCCGAGCGGGGTGAGGGCATCGGCCGCGGCGCCGATGGTCAGCGTCACGGCGGCGACGCCGATCAAGGCCGCGGCGAGCCGCATCCGGGCACTGCCGACGCCGAGTGCTGTCGCCGCGACGAGCCCCAACACGGCGTAGCAGCCGGCTACCGCCGACAGCGGCAAAATCTCAAGCAACGAGCGCGCGTCGCCGGGCACGATCCGGTTCGCCTTGAAGACGACAAACGGCAGATATACCAGCGCCGCGAGCCCGGCCAGGCTGAGAAGTGCGCCCAGCCGGTCGATCGACCGCCGTCCTGCCCATCTTTTTTTCATCGCATCTCCGAGTCGCGGGCGTCCGCCATCCGGAACCGGCATGCGGGGCCGTCGAAGCCTCAGGCAAAGCTTACTGCACAAAGCCTTTGGATTTCAGGTAGTCCTCGGCGACCGATTCGATGGACTCGCCGTTCACCTGAACTCGGGCGTTCAGCTCCTGGAGCGTCTCGCGGGTAAAGCTCTCCATCAAGGGCTTCACGATCTGTGCAATCCGCGGGTTGGCCTTGAGCACCGCCTCGCGCACCATCGGCACGGGTGCGTAGACCGGCTCGGCATGCTTGTCGTCCTCCAGGATCAGGAGATTAGCTGCGATGACGTTGCCGTCGGTGCCGTACACCATGGCCGTGTTGGTGCCATTGGTCTGCGCGGCCGCGGCCCCGATGGTGGCCGAGGTTTCGCCGCCTGCCAATACGATCAGCTGATCCGAGCGCATCGTGAAGCCGTAGATGCTCTCCAGAGAGCGCAGCGTCCCGGCGTTTGCGAACTCGGCCGAACAGGCGAG
>PLIX01000209.1 GCA_003140135.1 Gammaproteobacteria bacterium | reverse complement strand
CTCGCCCAAGGAGAAGGCGCGCCTGGATAAGGAGGAGGTGGAGAGCCGGGGATTCGTGCCGCAGCTCGAGCGGCTCCTGGTCGCCGTCGACGACAGCATGAACGGCACGTTTGCGGCGCGGCTCGCCGGACTCATTGCCGGTACCCGCGGTATGCCCGTGACCGTGCTGCAGGAGGACATCGAGATCCCAACGCGTCACGCGGAAAGAGTACTCAAGGTAGCGGCCGCTGCCGGCCGGCCGTCTGATCGGGCGACCGCAGAGGCGCGACCACCGGCCGTGGACGTGACCACGCGATCACAACAGATCCTGTCCGCCGAGGCTGTCGCGCTTGAGGCGCACCGCGGCTACGACCTCCTGATGATTGGCAGGGATCCGGTGCGCGGCGGCGACGGCGGCTTTGATGACGAGGTATCGCGCATTGCCGCCGCTTTCGAAGGCCCCGTCGCGGTGGCGCTGGCGCTCGGTGCGCATGCGCAGGATGCCTCCTGCGCAAATCTCAATATTCTCGCTCCGATCACCGGCAGCGGGGTGTCGCGCCACGGAGCTGAAGTGGCGGTGGCGCTCGCTCGTGCGACGCGTCGACCCTTGACCGTGATGTATGTCGCCGCCCAATCGGCGCGGGCCCGGCCCCTGGCCATCTTGGGTGCGCAGCGGCGCGAGCAGGAAGCGGTGCTGAAGGACATTGTCAAAATCGCGGATCAATACGGCGTGCGCGTGCGCACCGCGGTCACCGCCCATGCCAGTCCTGCCAAGGCGATTCTCGAGCACGCGCGGCGCGGCAAACACAACCTCATCGTCCTGGGCGTCAGTCGGCGGCCCGGGGCGACGCTGTCATTCGGCGAAGTCGCCGCGACGGTGCTGGAAAACACCGAGCGTTCGGTGCTCTTCGTCGCAAGCTGACGCCCGCTCGGCGCGGCCCGTATAATCGGCTGCCTTGAAGATCGCACCGACAAACGAGCATCGACCGGCGAGCCAAGCGCACGGCCACGGCCATGCGCACGGCGGCGGTCATAATCACGGCCATGATCATCATGGTCATGATCATGCGCCCGCTCCCTCCATGCAGGGCCGACTGGCGCTGGCCGTGACCCTCAATCTGATCTTTGTGGGTGTGGAGCTTGCGTACGGCTTCATCGCCAATTCTGTCGCGCTGATCGCCGACGCGGGCCATAACTTGAGTGACGTCCTCGGACTTGCGGCGACCCTCGTGGCGGCGATCCTCGCCGTGCGCCCGGCGAGCGGTAGATTTACCTACGGCATGCGCCGTGCGTCGGTGCTCGCCGCCCTGGGCAATGCGGTGCTCCTCCTGTTCACGAGCGGCGCCATCGCGTGGGAGGCGGTGCAGCGTCTGCTTGAGCCGCAAGCCGTCGGCGGCGAGATCGTGATGATCGTCGCCGGTTTAGGGATGATCATCAGCGGCGGCAGCGCCTGGCTTCTCGGCGGCGCTCACCATGCGCATGATCTCAACATCCGCAGCGCGTTTTTGCATATGGTGGGCGATGCGATCGTCTCCGCCGGCGTCGTACTGTCCGGGCTCATCATTTTGCGCACCGGCTGGACATGGGTCGATCCTCTGGTCAGCATCATCGTCGTCACGGCGATTCTGGCGGGAACCTGGGGCCTCCTGCGCGACGCGCTCCATTTATCCATGGACGCCGTCCCGCGGCGCATCGATCTGCATGCGGTGCATACGTACCTCTCGACCCGCACCGGGGTGGCCGAAGTTCATGACCTGCACGTGTGGGGAATGAGCACTAGCGAAGCGGCGCTGACCGTACATCTGGTCGCACCCACGGTGAGTCCGCACGACGATGTGTTCAGGAACTCGATCGTCGATGAGCTGCGTCAAAAGTTCGGCATCCGCCACACCACCTTGCAGGTCGAATTCGACAGTTGCCAGCGCGCCTGCGGAAGCTGACCTCAGTGCGTACCCAGCCATTGCGCCAGGGCCGGCAACACCTGCTTCCTGAAGTCGATCTGTTCCTGAATGCGCGCCACCGCTTTCGCAGCCTCGTAACGCGCGCCCTGCGATGCCTGGACCTCGGGCAGCGCCAGAAGTTCGCGCCCGATGACCGGATCGAACGATGCCTGCGCGATCGCCGCCAGCATCTGTCCGCCGCGACCCGCAGATAACTTCGCCAGAATCGGGGCGCGCTCGGCGAGCACGTCTTTCCAGACAAGATCAGGATCGCTCGCCTGCAGGGCGAGCTGTATCAGGAACCGGTTGACTCGGCCGTTGGAGATCTCGTCAGTGAGCGCGATCTTGACGTTCTGCTCGATGAAGGTGCCGTCTTGAGCGCCCGCCAGCGCAAAATAAAACCGCAACTTGTCCTCGGTGCTCGATGCGGCCTTGCCGAGTGTACGCAACTGATCGAAGGTCGCCTGATTCGCGTAGCGGCCGACGGTGGACCCAAAGTAGGCGGTGCCATTTTCGTAGCCTTCCAAGGTGTCGTAGCCGAGCACGACGTCACCGATTTTGCCATTACGGTCAGGTACTTTTATGGAAACCACCGTTCCGCCAAAATCGGAAATGACCACCTGCATGCCGGACTTATTGGAAAGGGTGTAGAGGTGCGCTTCCCGGCCGTCGTGAGTTTTTCCGAACAAACTTTTTTTCACTCCAGGGGTTTGCGGTTCTTTTGCGGCGCGGCCATCCACGATCGCGGCAGTGAATCCCATCAACAATAACACGCAGATTGCGATTCTCATTTGG
>PLIX01000253.1 GCA_003140135.1 Gammaproteobacteria bacterium | reverse complement strand
TCAAGATTTTTGAGGTCGATGTGGAAGGTCGCGCCCGGATCGATGATCGCGGCGCCCATGACCGGAGTGGCCGGCTCCCAGCCATGTTCGCGCAGGAAGTTGGCGACGCTGGCAAAGATGTCGGCCCAGTCGTTCCATAGATCGATGTGCTGATGGCCGTCGGCATCGACCGCGAATCGCCGGTAGCTTGAAGGCATGAACTGCGGCGCGCCCATGGCGCCCGCATAACTGCCCATGACCGTGAGCGGATCGAGGCGCTCCTCGCGCGTGAGCAGGATGAACTGCTCAAGCTCGCTTCTGGCGAGCTTACTGTGCACGGGTTGCGCGAAGGCGAGCGTCATCAGCGCATCCAGCACGCGGTCGTGACCTGTCAGGCGGCCGTAGAAGGTTTCGCAGCCGAGAATCGCGACGATGTATTCGGGCGCGACGCCGCGTTCGGCGGCGACGCGCTCGAGCAACTCGCGGTGCTCGACCCAGAAATCAACTCCCGCCGCGATGCGCTTTTCGGTGACGAAATGCGCGCGATACTCCCACCAGGCGAGCACGCGTTCGGCCGGCTGTTCGGTGCGCTCGATGACGCGCACCTGCGGTACGGCGTGGCGCAGCAAGGCGCGCACGGTCCGCGGATTCAGGTCGTTGCGGGCGGCCACTTCGTGGATGAATTCGCGGATGTCCGGGCGATTCAGATCAAACTGCGTTGCCGGCGGCGGCGCCGTGTCGGCATCCGCGAGCGTCAGCTGCAGAAAGGCGGCGAGTGCCAGGAGGCGCCAGAGCGTATGCAGTTGCGCTCGCACGTCTTAGGAACCCATGAGTTTGCGATGTGAATACAGCGACATCAAAATGCCGAACCCCGCCAACAGCGTCACCATGGAGCTGCCACCATAGCTCACGAGCGGCAGGGGCACACCGACCACGGGCAGAAGGCCGCTCACCATCCCGGCATTGATGAAGACGTAGACGAAGAACGTCAGCGCCAGACTGCCGCCGAGCAGGCGTGCGAAGGTGTCCTGCGTCTGCATCGCCAAATACAGGGCGCGCGCGACCACGAAGGCATACAGGAGCAAGAGCAGCGCCAGCCCTAGGAGCCCGAATTCCTCGCCGATCACGGCAAAGATGAAGTCGGTGGAGCGCTCCGGCAGGAACTGCAGCTGCGCCTGGCTGCCGTGCATCCAGCCCTTGCCGAACACACCGCCCGAGCCGATGGCGATTTGTGACTGGATGATGTGATAGCCCGCGCCCAGCCGATCGGTGTTCGGGTCGAAGAATGTGAGCACGCGCTTTTTCTGATAGTCGTGCATGAAGGCCCAGCCGAACCAGCCGGCGATCGCCCCAAGCGCGGCCAGTCCCGCCATGATGCGCACCTTGAGCCCCGCCATGACGATGACGAGGCTGCCGGCGATCGCGATCAGAGCCGCCGTGCCCAGGTCCGGCTGCAGCGCAACCAGGCCCACCGGGACTAAAATGAGGGCGGCGAGGATCGCAAGCGAGCTGACGGTCGGGGGCAGCGCCCGATCGTGCAAGAACCAGGCGCACATCATCGGCACCGCAAGCTTCATGACCTCGGAGGGCTGAAAGCGCAGCACGCCCAGATCGAGCCAGCGCTGTGCACCCTTGCCGATGTAGCCGATCCCGTCGACGACCAGGAGCAGGACCACGCCCAGGAGGTAGAGCCAAGGCGAGCTGCGCCGCAGGAAATTGGGGTTCACCTGCGCGAGCAAGAGCATGGCCACCGCGCCCATCCCCAGGTGCGCGCCGGCCCGAATGATGGTGGGCAGACTCTGGCCGGAGGCGCTGTAGAGCACGACGAGGCCGTAGACGGCGACCAGCGCCAGGCCAATGAGGAGCGCGCCGTCGAGCTTCAAGGCCGCGAGCATGCGCGCCGTGCCGGTCAGCGTGCGGCGGGTGCGCGATCCTGAGGTGACTTCTTCGTACATCTAAGGTGCCTGAGAGGCGTCCTTGAGCTTGCCGTCGGCATCCAGGAGGAAGGCATCCATGACCGCGCGCGCAATCGGTGCGGCGGCACTGGCGCCGAAGCCGCCGTTCTCGACGAGCACCGCGACGGCGATGCGTGGCGCGTCGACCGGCGCGAAGGCGATGAACCAGGCGTGATCGCGCAGGCGCTCTTCGACGGTTTTCTCATCGTACTTGGCGTTCTGTGCAATCGTGAAGACCTGTGCGGTGCCGGTCTTGCCGGCGACGGAGTAAGCGACGCCCTTGAAGCTTGCGTGCGCGGTGCCGTAGGTCGCGGCGCCCACCATGCCGTTGATCACGCGGTCCCAATCCGCATCGCTCACGCCCTCGACAGATTTGCCGGCAATGGGCGCAATCGGCTTCACCGTACCGTTCGCATCGCGCAGGCCGATGACGAGGCGCGGTCGGAAATTCGTGCCGCGGCCGGCAATGACGCTGGCGACGTGCGCCAGCTGCAGCGGCGTAACGAGCAGATAGCCCTGGCCCACGCCGAAGTTGATGGTCTCGCCGGGGAACCAGACCTGGTCGGCCGGTCGTTTGAAGGCCAGCTTTTTCCATTCCGGCGTCGGCAGCAGGCCCGGCTTCTCGCCGCTGATGTCGATGCCCGTCACGGAGCCATAGCCGAACGGTGCCAGGAACGCAGCAATCCGATTGACGCCCAAGGTCGCGGCGAGGCCGTAGAAATACACATCGCAGGACTTGGCGATGGCGTCCTGGAGTGCGATATGACCGTGGTGCCCGCCCTTGCCTTCGCGGAAGAGGCGCGTGCTGCCCGGCAGATGATAGACGCCCGCGCAGAATTCCACCTTGTCGGGATTTAGAACATGGTAGGTGAGGCCGGCGAGCGCGACGACTGGTTTGATGGTTGATCCGGAAGGATAGGCGCCGCGCAGCGCGCGGTTCAAGAGCGGCTTGTCGATGTTGTCCGTGAGGGCCGCGTATTCGCTATTGGTGATGCCCCGTGCGAAGAGCGACGGATCAAATCCGGGGCGGCTGGCGAGGGCAAAGACGTCGCCGTTCCTCGGATTGAGCGCGACCACCGCGCCGCGGTGATCGCCGAGAGCCTCTTCCGCCACTTGCTGGACCTTGAGGTCGAGCGACAGCACCAGGTCATCTCCCGCGGCGGGCGCCTGAGTGCGCAGATCAGGCATCAGCGCTCCCTGGCGCTGCACGGAGCGGCCGAGCGCATTGACGAGAATCTCGCGATAGCCATTGCCGCCGTGCAGCTGCTTCTCGTAGGCGCTCTCCACTCCGAGCTTGCCGATGAGCGCGGTGCCTGAGTAGGCGGCGCGATCAATGTGCTGCAGGTCCGGCTCGCTGATCGCGCCGACGTAGCCCAAGGCGTGCACGGCGAGCGCCCCTTCCGGATAAAAGCGCGTCTGACGAGTCTTGATGTCGAGGCCCGGGAACTGGAAGCGGCGCACGGCAAAGCGCGCGACGTCCTCGTCCGACATGCGCAGGCGCACCGGGACGCTGTCAAACGGGCGGCGCGACTTGATCATGCGACGCAGTTCGTCCACGGCATCTGCATCGATAAGGCCGAGCTTCACCAGTCCCTTCAATGAGCCGTTCAAGTCGGGCACTTCCTCGGGCACGAGCTCAAGCTGATAGGCCGGCTGGTTGCCCGCGAGGAGATGGCCGTTACGATCGAGGATCAGGCCGCGCGCCGCCGGAATCGGTTCCGTCCTGACGCCATTGCCCTGCGAGAGTTCCATGTAGTAGTCGTGACGCATCACCTGCAACAGGTAGAGCCGCCCGATGAGTGTCAGCGTGAGCACCACGATCACGCAGCCCGCAACCAGCGCGCGCCGTTCGAAGAGACGCTGCTCCTTCCAGTGGTCCTTGATGCGCACACCGTGCACCATCTAAGGACGACCCGCGGTGGCGTTGAGCTTCTTCATCGGGGCGCGTGGCTGCGGCCGAGGAGCGCCGCCGCAATGGGCCATATGAGCGCGCTGGTCAGGATCTGCACCCAGTGCAGCGGGCCGTAGAGGGCATGACCCGTCCAGCCATCAATCGCAAATACGATGAACTGGTAGATGAACAGCTCCCCCATAACGATCAGAGATTGCTGGAATACGGGTTTTGAGCGGATCTTCTGGTGCTCGCGCACCGCGATGTAGGTGACGAGAGACAACGCCAGGGCGTGCTGGCCCAACACCGAGCCTTGAAAGATATCCAGAGCGAGCCCCGCGATCCACCCCACCGCGATGCCGCCGGCCCGCGGCGCGGCGATGGACCAGTACAGTACCGTCAACACCAGAAACGACGGTCGCACGACGTCCAGCCACGCCGGCAGGGGCACGACGGACAGAAAGAGCGCGAGCAGGATGGTGAGAACCAGACGCCCGCGCGGCTCACGCATGCGGGCGTTCATTTGACGGCGTCCTCGGCCGCATCCTCCGGAGCGGGTTTGAGGGGAGCTTTGGGCGCCGGCGCGGCCTTGGCTTTGACTTTGGCCTTACCGGGCTCGGCCGCGGCAGGGGCGGCAATTTCCTTGGCCGGTACGGGAGGCGTCGCCGCGGGCCCAGGCGACGCGGGCGTCGCGGTCGCGTTGGGGTGTGGTGGCGTCGGCTGCGGCTGAATGTCGGGATTTTTCGTGCGCTCATCGTTGAACCACACGAGCGCCACCTCCCGGTCGCGATCGATGCGCGCCAGCGGTACGGCGCGCACCTGCGCCAGCGGCTGAACCGCGTCGCGATGCACTTCGGCCACACGCGCCACCGGATAGCCCGCCGGAAAAACTCCGCCCAGGCCCGAGGTGACGAGGAGGTCGCCCACCTTCACGTCGGCGTTGGCGGGCAGGTACGGCAGCGCGAGCGTGCCCTCGTTGCCGGCGCCGACTGCGATGGTCCTTAAGCCCGTGCGCTCGATCTGCACCGGCACCGCGTGCTCCGGGTCGGTGACCAGGATCACCTCGGTGCTCCACGGTCCGACATGGATGGTCTGCCCGAGAAGCCCCCAGTCATCGAGCACGGCCTGGCCTTCGAATACGCCGTTCGTCGTGCCGCGGTTGATGAGCAGGCGCTGGCGCAGCGTCGTGAGCTCGACGTTGACGATTTCGCCGATGAGCCAGCGGTCCGCAATCGGCGGCAGCGCGTGGGAAAGCCCGCGCAGCTGGGAGTTCTCACGGGCGAGCCCTTCGTAGTTGAGCGCCCGCAGAGCAAGCTCGCTTACGCGCACGCGCAGGCGCGCATTCTCGGCGCGCAGCGCTTCGCGCGTCTCCGTGCTCTCCTTGATCCATGCCCAGGCGGCCGAGGGCGAGCTCACCGCGAGCTGCAGCGGATAGGCCGCCGCCTGCAGGAGAAAGCGCGCCTCGTTCAGCCAGCCGCCGCGCTGGTCGAGAACCATGACGACAATGGAAACGATCGCGTAGAGCGTGAACCGGAAACCAGGCGCGGAGCCGTGTCCGGTCAGCCGTCGGTTAGTTGCGCCTAGACCGTATGCGGCCACGCCGTGCCGGGACTATTCGAGTCCGAAGTGACCGGGGCCCATGGCGTCCATCAACTCGAGAATCCGTCCGCCGCCGCGCGCGACGCAGGTGAGAGGGTCGTCCGCCACCACGACCGGCAGGCCGGTCTCTTCGGTGAGAAGCTTGTCGATGTCGCGCAAGAGCGCGCCGCCGCCGGTGAGCACGATGCCGCG
>PLIX01000027.1 GCA_003140135.1 Gammaproteobacteria bacterium | reverse complement strand
AGATGACGCAGGTGGCCTTCGACCCCGAGGCCCTTCCGGAACATCCGCAGGCACAATTGGCCAGCCTCGGCTCGCCATTGGTGGATCGCCTGCTGGCCGATGCGTCGGAACGATGGAACTGCTCCCGCTTTACCGCGTGGGGCTGAATCTTCATCCGCACGGTCTGGAATCGCGCCTCGTTCGGGCGATTTCGTTGCCCGCCGGGGCGGCCATCCGCATCGAGCGCGTGCGGGCCATGAATTTTCCGCAGGCGGTTTTCTGGTTCAAGGCGGCGTTTGTGAGCGATCAGAAGGAGGAAGAGATTCTGCCGATTGGGTTCGACCTGCACTATTTGAGGGAGGTCAGACACTTGGATTTTCTGCTGGCATCCAACCGTCTGTCGGAAGAGTCCGAGGCGCATCTTCCGGAAGCGCCACATGCCAGCCTGACCGCCGGGTACCGGGCCGCGCGGAGGCAAGTGGCCCCCACCGCGGCGTCGCTGGCCAACACCCGCCGCCGGGAATGGGCGAGTCGTGTTGAAAAACAAACTGCCCGGATGTCTGGTTACTATGCTCAGCTCCGCCGCGAAGCCGACGAGCAGGCTGCCCGCGCCGGCGCCAAACACCACGCTGAACAACAACACCGCGCCCGCGCGCGCGCGTCTCTCGATACGCCTGTGCTCAACCATAAAACACACGCCACTCGGCCCGGTAGGAGAGCCCGAGCGCCATTAGCCTTTCCAGAAGCTCATTGTAGGGCATCCCGGCCGCGCGCGCCGATTCGGCAAAGTCCTCGGCGGCTTCGAGATTGGGATTGGCATTGGCCTCGAGCACGTAGACTTCGCCCGCTGCGGTGACGCGAAAATCCATGCGCGCGTAGCCGGAAAGGCCGAGCGCCCGATAGATGCGGCGCGACAACTTGTCGAGCCGCGCGACCACGGCCGGCGGCAGCTCCTGCGCCGCGCGCGTCGTGATGCCGTATTTCGCCTGGTAGCGCTTGTCCCATTTGACCTTGCGCGTGGCAATCGCCGCGAGCGACTCGGGCAGCGAGCCAAATACCATTTCCCACACGGGCAGGCGCGTCAGGCGCTCATTGCCGAGGACCCCGACGTAGAGTTCGCGCCCCTCGATGAACTCCTCCACCAGGGCATCCGAGCCGACCTGCTCATGCACGAATTCGATGCGCTCCTTGAGCCGCGCCGCATCCTCCACCACCGAGGCCTGGGCGATGCCGAGGGAGGCATCCTCGACCGTCGACTTGACGAACAGGGGAAACTTCAACTTGCGGGGAATGTGCAGGCGGGCGCCGCGGCGGCTGACCGCGAAACGCGGCGTTGGAATGCGATGGAACGCCAACAGCTGCTTGCACAGGAGCTTGTCGCGCGACAGCAGCAGACCGCGCGGATTGCAGCCGGTGTAGGGTTGCCGCAGGAGCTCGAGGAATGCGACCACGTGCTGATCGTAGGTGACGATCCCCCCGAATTCCTCGAGCAGATTGAAGACGACATCGGGCTTCCAGTCGGCGACCGCCGCGCGCAATTCGGTTAAGCTGTCGAGCACGCCAATGCAGTGCACCTCGCGGCCCGCCTTGCGCAGGGTCGTTATCACGTCGTATTCGGTGCGCCACTCCTCGATCTGTTTGGCGGTGTAGCCGTCCAGACTCTCCGGAGGCACGAGGCTCGCATGCACGACGACGAGCGTGCGCAGCTTCTTCATAAGGGCAGATGCGGAGTCTCGCCTGCGGCATAGAGCCGCGTGATCCGAGCCAGCATCGTGCGCGCATCGCGCACGGCCTCACGCCGGTTGCCGCGCACATGCAGCGCGAGCGCCTCGCTGCGCTCGATCAGCAGGCGCAGTACCTGATGAACGCTGTAGAGCGGTGTTGCAAGCTCGCGCGCGACTGCGGAGACGAGCGCGGACTTCTGCGCGCGCAGCAATGTGCTGGCGCGCATCGTATTCCGGTGGGCGCGCTCCTCGCTGAAGAGCCTTTGCAGCATGTCATCCGCCAAGCCGCGTCGATAGTGCTGGTGGCGCGCGAGCTTCCTGCGGTAGTGCTGCGCGAGCGTGCGCGTGTTCGCATCGATGGGTTCCACACGCTGACGGTTGTGCACTCGAGGGCGCTCATCGCGCACGCCGCGCATCAGCTCCTCGACGAGCTGCAGCTTCTCGAACGCGGGCCAGTCGGCATAGCTCCTGCGCCAGTCCGAGTGCGGCTTCAACCATACGGCAAAGGTCTCGGCGAAATCCTCGGTCGGATGCGCCTGTGCGTACCACTCCCCAAGGTGATGCACATAGCGGCGGCTGCCGGGGCGCGCGCGGTAGCGGTGCGGATACGGACGCGAAGCCGGGCCAAACACTTCGCGCCAGCACTTGCGCCGCCGNNTCCACGGTGCGCATGATGCGCCGCTCCAGCTGTTCGAGCCGCGGGTGCGCCAGATAAAACGGCACCGCGATACCCGGCACGCCGTCGGGCGAGAACCACTCCTCGCCGAGCCACGCGTGCGGCCGAAAGCGGATGCCGCGACGCTCGAGCTCGGCATACAGTCGGCGGATGTACGGCTTGAGCGGCGAGCCTTCTATTGACACGCGCAGGTCGCACAGTCGCACCTGCAGCAGCGCCTCGTCGGACAGGCGCGTCCAGGGCAGCGCCGCGGTGCGAAGACGATGCGCCATCGAAAAGTCCTTGAGCTTGGGCGAACAGCACGCGCGAGATTGCGCGGCCTGCTCATCTTGTGGGTGGCAGCTTACCCAAGCATCGCACAAGCCAGCAAGCGGTCGGCAAAGCGCTCGATGAGGTCGTGGTGCGCGAGGGCCGCGCGCCATGCGGCCGGAATGGCGCCGACGCCATAGTGTGCGCCGGCGAGCGCCCCGTAGGCGCTGGTGATGACATCCGAGCCGCCGCCCAGGTTCGCGGCACGCAGCGCGCCGGTGCGGAAGTTGTCCGTCGTGCGAAAGGCCCAGAGCGCGGCCTGTAGAGCGCTGTCGATCCGCGACCCCACGCCTTTCGACCGAGGCTCACGCACTTCTGTTGCGAGCGCAGCGACCGGCGGCCGCAGACGCGCCAGGTCGAGGGTGGCGGATCCCGGGTTGAAGATTTCCGCTTTGGATCGGCCCGCAAGCGCGCCGCAGAGAAACGCCGCAAAGAGTCGGCAGCAATCGAGGACCAGGGGCGCCTGGGATGTCGTGCGTGCGGCTTCGCACGCCTGGTGAACCGCCACCTGTGGCGTGGCATAAAAGAACATGACGGCGGGCGCAACGCGCGACAGGGGCTCCGGATCAAGCTGGCTGGGATCGTGCGACCCGGAGAAGAGCTTGCGCTGCCATTTCGAAAGCGCCAGGGCCCGCGCCGTGCTCGCCGTGATCCCCAAGGCGCGGCCGGTCGCGGATAAATGCCCGTGTTGCTGCCAGCGGCCATAGCGCTGCATCTGATCGCGCGCATCGAAGCCGCCGCGCTCGAGCAGGCTCTCCGCCAGGCACAGTGCCATCGCCGTATCGTCGCTCCAGGCGCCGACCGGCAGCGCGAAGGGTCCCCCGCCGACAAGCTCAAGGATCGGTGCGAAATTTCCCGGCGTGCGCTCCTGGGTTCCGGCGGCGAGCGCATCCCCCACCGCAAGCCCCGTCAACGCGCCAAGAAAGCGCGCGCGCAGATCCTCGGTGCCGGGCGGCAGCGCCGGCGCGTCGGGGGCGCGCCGCGACCAGCTGCGGATGTACTCGACCTGTTCGTCCGTTTCCGGGACAAAGGGCCAGACTTTTGCGCGCGCACAGCTCTGCCAGAGCCGGTTGAGATCCTGCAGCGCCCCATCTCCGGAGCGCCCACGCTCCACGAGCAGACAGCCGATGACGGTACCGGTGCGTCCGATGCCCGCGCGGCAGTGCACATAGACGCGCCGGCCCCGCGAGAGCGAGCGTTCGAGAAAATCGATGATGCGCATCATCTGCTCGGGCGCGGTGGGTACGCTGTGGTCCTGAATCGACTCGCGCAGGTACTCCACGGCGGGCGGCAGTTCGGAATCGTACGCCTCGAGTTCCTGCGGCATCGTCAGATCGATGAAGCAATCGATTCCCGCAGCGAGCAGGGACTTCGTGCGTGCGCGCCTCTCGGCAGGCGTGTCGCCGGAGGGGTGCTCACCGGCGAGGAGCTGCCCGGGAAGCACCCAGTAGCAACTCGCCAGAGGCAGCGTAGGCATCTGCACGGACGGCGAGCTGTCCGTACGCATCACGGGGGGCGTCACGCCGCCTGGGTGGCGGCGAACTCAAGTCGCCGGGCGAATTCTCGTTCCTGCTTATCGCTCATGGCGGTCACCGCGCCCGCGCGCAGCTGCGCGAAGTCGAAGTGCCGAGGGTCCGCCAAATGTTCGGGCGCGAGATTCTGCAGGGAGGCGAATATGGCAGCACTGCGTCCCGGATATTCGCGCTCCCAGGATGCGAGCATGTTCTTGACCGTCACGCGCTGCATGTTCTCCTGAGAACCGCACAACAGACACGGAATGATGGGGAACGCGCGCCCGCGCGCATAGCGCGCGATATCACGTTCCGGCACGTAGGCGAGCGGCCGGATCACCACATGGCGTCGGTCCTCGCTCAAGAGCTTCGGCGCCATCGCCTTCAGGCGGCCACCGAAGAACATGTTCAGAAACAGCGTCTCAATGATGTCGTCGCGATGATGACCGAGGGCAATCTTGGTGATGCCATTGTCGGCGGCGAAGCGGTAGAGGGCGCCGCGACGCAGACGCGAGCACAGGCCGCACATCGTCTTGCCCTGCGGGATCACGCGCTTGACGACGCTGTAGGTGTTCTGCTCGATGATGTGAAACGGCACGCCGATGGATGTCAAATAGTCCGGCAGCACGGCCGCGGGGAACCCGGGCTGCTTCTGATCGAGATTGACGGCGAGCAGATCAAAGGAAACGGGCGCGCTTCTCTTGAGCGACAAGAGCACATCGAGCAGCGTGTAGGAGTCCTTGCCGCCCGACAGGCACACCATGACCCGATCGCCAGCGTCGATCATGCCAAAGTCAGCGATCGCCTTGCCGGCAAGCGCGCGCAGGTGTGCCTGCAAGCGCTGAAGGGTTCGCGACAGCTTCAAGGGTGGTTGCGATCAGGCGGCGGCGCTGCTCGCCGCGCTATCGAGGTACTTGTTCTCGACGTAACGCACGAAGGCGACGGCCGACAACGGCTTGCCGGTGGCTGCCTTCATCAGCTCCTGCATCGTCACCTTCGCACCGAGCGCATGAATATGCGTGCGCAGCCACGCGAAGAGGCTGCTGAAGTCACCGTGGGCGATCTCCGCATCGAGCTGCGGAACATCCCGGCGCAGACTCTCATGCAGCTGCGCGGCAATGACGGCGCCCAACACATAAGACGGGAAGTAGCCAAACGATCCAACGGCCCAGTGAATATCCTGCAACACGCCTTGCACATCGTTGGGCGGTTTGATGCCAAGCCGCTGCTCCATGCCGGCGTTCCATGCCGCCGGCAGGTCGCGCACCGCGAGCTCGCCGCTCAGGAGCTGCTTCTCGAGCTCGTAGCGCAACATGATGTGCAGCGGATACGTGAGCTCATCGGCGTCGACCCGAATCAGGCTGCGGCGCACGTGCGTCAGGTGCGCGTAGACGTTCTCCTCCTCCCACTCGGGGCCGCTGACGCCAAAATGCTTCTCGAGGAGCGGCCGCAGGTAATGCACGAACGGGCGGCTGCGGCACAGGATCATCTCGATCAGGAGCGACTGGCTCTCCTCGAGGCCCATGCCGCGGTCGCGGCCGACCGGCTGATCGCGCCACTCGTGGGGCAATCCGAGATTGTACATTGCATGCCCGGTTTCGTGCAGCGCGCCCAGGAGGCCTGAAAATAGATCATTGGCGTCGAAGCGCGTCGTCACGCGCATATCCCCGGGCACCCCTTCGGTGAACGGATGATCGCTCTCATCCAAACGCCCGCGGTCGAAGGGAAAGCCCATCGCCGTCATGACCTCAACGGCGAGCGCATGCTGCTGCGCCGGTGCGAACTTGCCGGAAATCGCCAATAGCGGCCGTGCGTCCTGCAGCGCAATCGTCTCGCGAATGAGCGCAGGCAAGCGCCGCGAAAGCGCCTTGAACATGGCCTCGATCTCCGCGCTCGTCAGACCCGGGCTGAATTCATCCACGAGGGCGTCGTAGGGCGTGAGGTTCAGCGCCTGACCCAGCAGTGAAGCCTTGTCCCGCACCAGGCTCACGACTTCCTCCAGATGCGGCGCGAAGATGTCGAACTTGCCGTGCTTGCGCGCCTCGAGCCATTGCGCTTCCGCGCGCGCCGTCGCTTTAACGAGCCCCGAAATGATCGACACGGGAATGGCGATCGCATGATCGCGCTGGCGCCGCATCTCGCGCAGATTGGCGAGCTGCCAATCGGCGAGGCCCTGCGCGTTCGCCTGCGCACGATCAAGGAGACGCGTGATGCGCGGCGCCGTCAAAAAAGCGTGGTATTCGGTTTCGAGCGCGGCACGCTGCTCCCCGCGCAGGTCGGCGCTCGCGCGCGGCATCATCACCGCTGCATCCCAGCGCAGCAGCGACAGAGCGCCGCGGAAAGCGTGCAGGCGTTTGAACTCCTGTTCGAGTTGTTTGTAGGGCGAGGCAGACATGAACTTAGTGCACCGATTCCGCTTCAAGACCCCGCCACCCACGAGTATCGATGAAGGTCTCAAAGCCGGCCCGAAAGCGGGCTGCGGGGGTGGGGAGTGTGCGTATTCTACCAGCGAGGGCGGCTTGCGCCTGCCCTCGAAGTAGATTTTTTTATTTTTATCAATAAGTTAAGCGCTCGCGCTAGGGTTGACACGGGTACGGCGCTGCCGTCCGCATCGAGCTTTATGTTGCATTGCAGCACGATCGTGCGAGTGCATGCGGCGGCGGTGCGCAAAATGGTTCGCGCCCGAGCGAACTCTACAATGCTAAGGATGAAACTCAAGATTTGCCTCATCGGCTCCGAGGTCGCGCCGTTCTCAAAGACCGGAGGCCTTGCGGATGTCTGCGGCGCGCTCACCAAATACCTGCACGCAGCCGGTCACGACGTGCGCGTCTTCACGCCGCTCTACAGCGCCATTGATCGATCGGCTCTCGAGCCGCATCCCGTTCCGGGCCTGCAGGATGTGCCCCTGGAAGTTGGCGCGCATCGTTACCGCTATTCGGTGCTCGCCGCGCGCGTGCCCGGCACGAGCGCGGACGTCTATTTCATTGACTGTCCCACTCTCTATGCGCGCGCCAGCATCTATACCGGTGATCCCGACGAGCACCTGCGCTTCATCGCACTCACGCGTGCGGCGATTGAAAGCTGCCAGCGCCTGGCTTTTAGCCCGCAGATCCTGCACGCGCACGATTGGCACGCGGCTTTTGCGCCCCTGTATCTCAAGGTCGCGTACGACTGGGACCCCCTCTTCAAGCGTACGCGCTCGGTACTCACCATTCACAATATCGGCTACCAGGGCGTGTTCGCCGCAAGCGCGGTTGCGGATCTGGGCGTCGGGGCGCGCATCGACCGGCTGCACCAGGACGACCTGCGCGCCGGCCACATCAATGCGCTCAAGCACGGCATCATGTACGCGGATGCGATCACGACGGTGAGCCCGACCTATGCCGCGGAGATCTGCACCGCTGAATACGGCATGGGTCTGCAGGACGCATTGCGCGCGCGTGGCGCGGCCTTGAGCGGGATCCTGAACGGCGCGGACTACGACGAGTGGGATCCGCGCCGTGACCGCTACCTGCCCAGCCACTATGACGCGGCACACCTGCAGAATAAGGCAGCGCTCAAGCAGGCGTTTCTCGCGCGCTGCAAAATTAGCGTCGGCGCACGCGCGCCCCTCGTCGGCTTCGTGAGCCGCATGGCCACGCAGAAGGGGTTTGACATTACCTTTGATGAGCTGCCGCGCGCACTGCTCGCGCAGGATTTCGCGCTTGTGGGCCTCGGTAGTGGCGAAGCGCGCTATGAGGAATTCTTTGCGGGGCTGCAACAGCGCTTCCCGGGACGGGTGCTCTTTCATCGCGGCTACAGTGACGAGCTTGCCCACTGGATCGAGGCGGCAAGCGATCTGTTCCTCATGCCCTCCTTATATGAGCCGTGCGGACTCAATCAAATGTACAGTCTGCGCTACGGTACAGTGCCGCTCGTGCGGCGCACGGGCGGGCTTGCCGATACCGTCGAGCCGTACGACCGCGCTACGCGCCGCGGAACCGGCATCGTGTTTGACGACTTCTCCCCCGCGGCGTTTGCGCAAGCACTGCAAAGCGCCCTCGCTCTGTACGCGCAGCGCGATCATTGGCGACGGCTGGTGGCCAACGGCATGAGCCAGGATTTCTCATGGACGCGGCAAGGTGGGCTCTACGTCGAGCTGTACGAACGTTTGGCGCGCGGCGCTACTGCAGCTTGAACGTGCCTTGGTGTTCGAAGGGGATCGAGCGTACGAAACCGCCCGCGAGCCGGACCTCGCCGACGATGCGGTAGTCGATGGAATCGTTCGCACCACCGTGGCTGCGGCCGAGGATCGCCACGAGGGCGCCCGCCATGTCGGCCGAGACGTCGGTCGCGAACTCGCTCTCGCCGCGGGCCGGCACAGTGAAGCTCTCGTTGGCAGCGCCGTGCGCGAGTTCCTGGCCTGCGACCTCGATCGAATAGGTGAGTGCCGACACCGGCAACACGCGGTCATTGGGATTTTCCACGCGAATGTGCACCCGCAGGCGCTGCTCCCATAAAGTGCTGCTCAAATGCTCCACATTGACAATCGAGAGATGCGGACTTTGCAGCTTCGGCACGAATACCGAGCAGCCGGCGAGCGCCCACGTGACGAGGAAGAGCGCAATGGATTTCATCAGCTCATGATAACAAAGCGCCGCCGCTCAAGAGCGCCCATACAGCCGGTTCAAAGCGGCGTAGCGCTGCGCAATCTCGGGGGTGAGCGCATCCTGCGGCATCCTCCAGCTCCAGTTGCCTTGCGCGGTCCCGGGAGTATTGAGCCGTGCCTCGGCACCGAGCTGCAGCAAATCCTGCAGCGGCACCACCGCAAGCGCGGCGACCGATGCGCAGGCTGCGCGGATGAGGGCCTCGGGAATGACGCGTGCATCCGCGGCGAGGTACGACTCAACCCGGCGCTGCGTCT
>PLIX01000238.1 GCA_003140135.1 Gammaproteobacteria bacterium | reverse complement strand
TGCAGGACTGGTTCCTGAAATACGAGCTTAAGACAGTCACTAACGTCGCCGAAGTCGCCTCTCTCGGCGGCATGGTGCGCCAGTACCAGATCGTGCTCGACCCCGATCGACTGCGCGCGTTCAATATCACACAGCAGAAAGTGATCGATGCCGTGCAAAAGGCCAATCAGGAGACCGGAGGCTCCGTATTGGAACTCGCCGAAGCCGAGTACATGGTGCGAGCATCCGGTTACCTGAAGACATTGGACGATTTCCGCAACATCCCCCTGGCGGCGACCGATGCAGGCGTGGCGGTGCACCTGGGCGATGTTGCCCACGTGCAGGTCGGCCCTGAGTTGCGCCGCGGCGTTGCCGAGCTCAACGGAGAAGGGGAAGTGGCTGGCGGCGTCATCATCATGCGCTCGGGAAAAAACGCGCTGGAGACCATCAAGGCGGTAAAGGCAAAGCTGGCGGAGCTCAAAACGAGTCTGCCACCTGGCGTTGAGGTCGTTCCCACCTACGATCGCTCAGGCCTCATCATCCGCGCCATCAATAACTTGCGANNATGTCGCTCGGCGGCATCGCGATTGCGATTGGCGCGATGGTCGATGCGGCGGTCGTGATGATCGAAAATGCGCATAAGCACATCGAGGCCTGGCGCCATGCGCATCCTGATACGCAGCTGAAAGGCGAGGAGCACTGGCGAGTGATTGGCGAGGCGGCAGCCCAAGTAGGGCCAGCATTGTTCTTCTCTCTCTTGATCATCACCATGTCGTTCGTGCCCGTCTTCACCCTCGAAGCCCAGGAGGGACGGATGTTTGCCCCGCTCGCATTCACCAAGTCCTACGCGATGGCGGCGGCTGCGGGGCTTGCGGTGACGCTGATTCCCGTTCTGATGGGGTACCTGATCCGCGGCCGGATTCCGGACGAGCGCAGCAATCCGATCAATCGCGGGCTCATGGCGCTGTATCAGCCGCTACTCGCCCGCGTGCTCGCGTTCCCCAAGACTGTGTTGGCGGTGGCACTCCTGATCCTGCTCGTGACGGTGTATCCCGCGACACACATCGCCGGGGAATTCCTGCCGCCGTTGGATGAGGGCGACCTGCTCTACATGCCCTCCGCATTGCCCGGCATCTCCGCCGGCAAGGTCGCAGAGCTCCTGCAGCAAACTGACCGGCTCATCAAGACGGTACCGGAGGTGGCGAGTGTCTTTGGCAAAGCCGGCCGCGCCGAGACAGCGACCGATCCGGCGCCGCTCGAGATGTTCGAGACCACCATCCAGTTCAAGCCGCCGAGTCAATGGCGTGCCGGCATGACGCCCGACAAGCTGGTTCAGGAGTTAGACCGGATTGTCAGAGTGCCCGGTTTGACTAACGTTTGGGTGCCGCCGATTCGCAATCGCATCGACATGCTGGCGACCGGAATCAAGACGCCCGTGGGTGTCAAGGTCTCCGGCCCGAAGTTGCAGGAGATTGACCGAATAGCCTCGGAGGTCGAGCGCACGGTCAAGAACGTGCCGGGAGTAACTTCCGCGTTCGCCGAACGCCTCACCGGCGGCCGCTACATCGATGTCAACATCAACCGCGAACGCGCCGACCGCTATGGACTCAATATTGCCGACGTGCAAGGCTTTGTATCCTCAGCGATCGGTGGCGACAATATCGGGCAGACGATCGAGGGGTTAGAACGCTTCCCGATCAGCGTGCGCTATCCACGCGAAATCCGCGACTCGGTGGAGAAGCTACGCGATTTACCGGTGCTCACCGAGCGCGGTGCGCAGATTCGCCTCGGCGATGTGGCAGATATCAGGATCAGCGATGGGCCGCCGATGCTCAAGAGCGAGAATGCGCGCCTCTCGAGCTGGGTTTATATCGACCTCCACGGACGCGCTCTGAGCTCGGTCGTGCGCGACATGCAACAGGCGGTGGCCCGGGAGGTTCGCCTGCCGGCCGGTTATTCGCTCTCATGGTCAGGCCAGTTTGAGTTCCTGGAGCGCGCGACGGCAAGACTCAAGATCGTCGTGCCGGCGACGCTGGTGATCATCTTCGTATTGCTTTATCTGACATTTCGACGCTTCAGCGAGGCTGCGTTGATCATGGCGACACTGCCGTTCGCTCTCGTGGGTGGCTTCTGGCTTATGTTCTTGCTCGGTTACAACATGTCGATCGCCTCGGCGATCGGTTTCATTGCGCTGGGCGGCGTCGCGGCCGAAATCGGTGTCGTGATGATCATCTACTTGGATCAGGTCGTTGCTACCCGCGCAGCGCAAGGTCAGCTCAACGATGAACGGAATCTTGTTCAGGCGATCATCGAAGGTGCCGCGCTTCGAGTACGGCCGATCGCCATGACGGTCGCGGTGATCATCGCAGGTCTACTCCCCATCATGTGGGGCAGCGGCACGGGGTCGGAAATTATGCGGCGCATCGCCGCGCCCATGGTCGGCGGGATGATCACAGCACCCCTGCTGTCGATGCTTGTGATTCCGATCGCATATCTATTGATCCGCCGGAGAAGGCTCCGCGGAATGCCGTTGCTTTCATCTCTCTCTCTGCCGCATCGAGGCACGACTTAATTCCCATATGATTCCCATAGGAATGCCGAGCTGCTGTTTTTTTGGCTAACACATTGATTATAATGGCGCTCCCAGCGGGATTCGAACCCGCGTACTAGCCTTGAGAGGGCTATGTCCTGGGCCTCTAGACGATGGGAGCGTTTGCCGAGGGTAAGGCAGAAGAGCGCGGTATTATAGGGGCCCGCGCCAATTGCTCAAGCCGAAAGCACCCAATTTGAACTCGCCTGCCACGCCCGTTCGGGCGCCCGCCACGACTGCCCGGATCATCCCGCGATCCGACCATACGATCTCCCGTTCGGGCATTTCGCCGAACGCCTTGCGTGTTTTGTATCGCTTGCGCGAAGGAGGTTTTCAGGCCTTCCTCGTGGGTGGCTGCGTGCGCGATCTACTGCTCGGCATTGAGCCGAAGGACTTTGACGTCGCGACGGACGCGTTGCCGGAGGAGGTCAGAAAATTATTTCGCAACTGCCGACTCATCGGGCGGCGATTTCGATTGGCGCATGTCTATTTCGGGCGCGACATCATTGAGGTCGCAACGTTCCGTGCGGCGACTGCGCCGTCGCCAGGGCAGGAGCCGTTGCCCGATCCGGATGCGGAAGAGGATGAGGAATCGCAGACCGACCGCGAAGATGCGGACGTTGCGGAACCCGCGAACGCCGAAGTCTTCGGCGACGCGGACACCGAGCGGCTGTTCGACAAGACCGGCCGGATCATCTACGACAATGTCTACGGCACAGTCGACGAGGATGTGTGGCGGCGGGACTTCACCGCGAACGCGCTCTACTACAACATCGCGGATTTTTCCCTTTGGGACTACGTCGGCGGCGCGGAGGACATTGCGGTGCGGCGCCTGAAGCTCATCGGCGACCCGGACACACGCTATCGCGAGGATCCGGTGCGCATGCTGCGCGCGGCCCGATTTGAGGCCAAGCTCGGCTTTGACCTTGATCCTGCGACCGCAGAGCCCCTGGCGAGGCTGCGCGGCCGGCTCGCGGATGTACCGCCGGCGCGCCTCTTCGATGAGACCTTGAAATTGTTTCTGAACGGCTGCGGCGTGCGCAGTCTCGAAGTGCTGCGGCGCCGTGGGCTGCTCGCGGCCCTGCTGCCAACCGTCGATGCCTATCTTGAGTCAAATCGCGGTGCGTCCGCCGAGGCGCTGCTGGTGCGCGGTCTTGCAAACACCGACATGCGCGTGGGCGATGGCAAAGCCGTCACGCCGAGCTTTCTCTTCGCGCTCCTTCTGTACGGGCCGATCGCGCGCTTGATTGAAGCCGCGCCTCCGGAGCGCTGGCACGACATCGCGACCATTCTGGATGCCTGTGACCGCGCGGTGCGGGATGCGCAGAAACACGTTTTGATCCCACGGCGCTTCTCGCTCGGCCTGCGGGAGATGTTTGCGCTGCAGCCGCGCCTCGAGCACCCGCGTGGACGGCGCGCACTGCGCGTCCTTGAACATCCGCGCTTCCGCGCCGCCTATGACCTGTTGCTGCTGCGCGCGCAGGCGGGTCTTGCCCCGCAAGAGCGCGCCGACTGGTGGAAACGCCTGCAGGAAGTTGCTCCCGCGGAGCGGGAGCAAATGCTGACCGCGCTCGAAGGCCAGGGGGCACCGCGGCCGGCGGGTGCGCGGCGCGGCGCGCGCAGCCGGCGGCGACCGCGCAGCGCCCCTCCGGTATGAGGCCGGGCGGTGAGCGCTTGGCAACCCGTCTACATCG
>PLIX01000050.1 GCA_003140135.1 Gammaproteobacteria bacterium | reverse complement strand
TGATGCGGTGATTTCTTGATGACGGCCGGGCGGCGTTGCGAATCGCGCCGCGCCGTCTGCCGATAAGAGGGGTACGGATACATGCAGTCTTTGCCGAGTTCCATGCGGGCCGTTGTGCTTGTCGGCCATGGCGGGCTCGACATGCTCCACTATCGCGAAGATTGGCCAAGACCCGCAGCACGCGCCGGCGAGGTCCTGATCCAGGTGCGCGCCTGCGGGCTCAACAACACCGACATCAATACACGCATCGGGTGGTATTCCAAAGCCGTCACCAGCGGCACTGCGCAGAGTGCGACGCACGGACCCGAGGGCGCCAGTGTCTCAGGCGGGGCCTGGGGTGACCGAACACAGCAGTTTCCGCGGATCCAAGGTGCCGACGTGGCGGGAGTGATAGTCGCGGTCGGGGCGGGCGTCGAGCCCGCGCGTATCGGCGAGCGTGTCATGGTGGATCCGTGGCTGTTAGGCCGCGGCGAGTGGATGGATGCCCGCCGATCGGAGTACTTCGGCTCGGAGTGCGATGGTGGCTTCGCCGACTTTACGACCGTTCGCAGCGAGAACGCCATCGCGGTCGACTCCGCGCTCTCGGATGCGCAATTGGCGACATTTCCCTGCGCGTATACCACGGCCGAGAACCTGATATCGCGCACCGGCCTGCGACCCGGCGAGACGGTAGTCCTGGCGGGTGCTTCGGGTGGGGTAGGTACGGCTGCGATTCAGCTGTGCCGACTGCGCGGCGCGCGCGTAATCGCGATCGCGGCTGCATCCAAGGCGCGCGCTCTTATGGAGCTAGGCGCGCATAGCGTAATCGACCGCGGCACGCAGAATCTGGAAGGCGCGATTCGAGAGGCGGCGGGCGGCGCGGTCGACGTCGCGCTGGATGTCGTTGGCGGCCACACTTTCATGCACCTCATCAATGCGCTGCGCCAAGGCGGACGCTACAGCGCATCGGGCGCCATCTCAGGGCCGATCGCGCAGTTTGACCTGCGTCAAATGATCTACAAGGATCTGCAGTTGACCGGCGCCACCATCGTGCCGTCAGGGACCATGCAACGCATTGTACGGCTCATCGAACAGCACTCCCTGCTGCCCGTGCTGGCACAGACCTTTCCACTGCGCGAGCTTGCGACGGCGCAGGAGGTCTTCTTGACCAAGAAGCACGTCGGCAACATTGTCGTGACGATGGCCGCGGGCAATTGAGAGCCGTGGGC
This sequence comes from Gammaproteobacteria bacterium, assembly GCA_003140135.1. Lineage (GTDB taxonomy): Bacteria > Pseudomonadota > Gammaproteobacteria > Steroidobacterales > Steroidobacteraceae > PALSA-1196. Next base: position 12,584 of record PLIX01000050.1, on the reverse strand, counting down.
GTCGGCCCTCCTTCGGCCTTGCATTCAAGCCAGGAGCGTTATTGATGAAAGTGATCATGCGCGCCTGCGGGCTGGCATGGGCAGCGCTTGCCTTGCAGGCTTGTGTGTTTCCAGCGCCGTCCGCATCCGCCTCAAACGACGCGCTCGCGCGTTGGCGGGCCGAGGCGCAGAACACCACCATTGTGCGCGACGATTGGGGGATCGCACACGTGCATGGGAAGAGCGATCGCGATGCGGTCTTTGGCATGATNNTTGTCGGAGGCCGAAGGCGAAAAAGCGCTCTATCAGGATCTACGCATGAAGCTGTTCATCAATCCCCAGGAGCTGCGGTCGCGCTATGCGCAAAGCCCCTCCTGGCTGCAGGGCCTGATGGTCGCTTGGGCGGATGGATTGAATTTTTATCTGCATACACATCCTGCGGTCACGCCGCGCGTGATCCGGCGCTTCGAGCCGTGGATGGCCCTCAGTTTCAGTGAAGGCAGCATAGGGGGAGACATCGAACGAGTGCCCTTGGGTGCGCTGCAGGCCTTTTATGGTCAGGGTGGGAGCATGCGCACCGTAGTCGCGGTCAGCGATCGGCTGCAGGAGCCCAAGGGCTCGAACGGCATCGCCATCGCTCCGGCGAATACCCAGAGCGATCACGCTTTGCTCCTGATCAACCCGCACACTTCCTTCTTCTTTCGCTCCGAGCTACAGGCTACGAGTGATGAGGGGCTCAATGCCTATGGCGCCGTAACGTGGGGGCAGTTCTTTGTCTATCAGGGCTTCAATGAACGCGTCGGCTGGATGCACACATCAAGCGGCGTTGACGCCGTGGATTTTTTCGCAGAGACGATCATCAAGCAAGGCGGGCGACTCTATTATAAGTATGGCGGGGAACTGCGCCCCGTTGCGACATCGCGCATAGCCGTGCCCTATCGCGACAAGGACGGCCGCATGCGCAGTACGATCTTCACCGTATACCGGACGCACCACGGGCCGATCATCGGGGAGCGTAATGGCAAATGGATCGCGATCAGTCTGATGCAGAAGCCTATGGAAGCGCTCAGCCAATCCTTCGGGCTTACCAAGGCGCATGACTACGCCTCCTTTATGAAAGTCATGGAGCTGCGCGCGAATTCCTCAAACAACACCATTTTCGCCGATGCCGACGGCGATATCGCCTATCTGCACCCCCAGTTCATCCCACGCCGCGACGACCGTTTCGACTATACGCAGCCGGTTGACGGCTCCGATCCTGCGACCGACTGGCAGGGGCTGCATGCGCTCGAAGAGGCGCCGCACCTGCTAAACCCACCGAACGGGTGGATCATGAATACCAACGACTGGCCTTATTCGGCCGCCGGTGAGCAAAGCCCGAAGCAGGCGGACTACCCACGCTACATGGATACGGCCGGCGAGAACCCGCGCGGCATTCACGCGACGATGCTGTTGAGGGACAGGCAAGACTTCACGCTCTCCACGCTCAACGAGGCGGCGTACGATTCTTACCTGCCGGCATTTGCGCGGCTGATCCCAGCGCTCCTGTCCGCCTACGATGAGGTTGCCGCCGCGAGTCCTCTCAAAGCCCAGCTCGCCGGTCAAATTGAAGTCCTGCGGCAGTGGGATTACCGCTGGTCCGTGCAGTCGGTTGCGACGTCGCTTGCCTGCCTATGGGGCGACGCGCTTTGGGACCAGGTGGAGCAGGCAGCGAAAGCCGCGAAAATGTCGCCCTATGACTACATCGCCGAGCGCACGCCTGCACAGCAAAAGCTGACCGCTTTGGCTGCCGTTTCCGATCGACTCGCGCATGACTTCGGCAGCTGGCGCGTTGCTTGGGGCGAGATTAACCGCTTCCAGCGCTTAACAGACGATATCGCCGCAACCTTCACTGATGCGGGGGCCAGCATTCCTGTGGGATTCCCGTCCGCGCGTTGGGGAACGTTGGCCTCCTTCGGCGCACGGCGCTATGAAGGCACGAACAGGTACTATGGTACGAGCGGCAACAGTTTCGTCGCCGTTGTTGAATTCGGCGACAAGGTTTCCGCGCGCGCCATCTCGACCGGTGGTGAGAGCGGCGATCCAGCGTCGACGCACTTTAACGACCAAGCAATGCGGTACGCGAGTGGGGCGCTAAGGGAAGTCTACTTCTACCCGGCGCAACTCAAGGGCCACACCGAGCGCGAGTACCATCCGCACTGACGCGCGCGGTACGTTCCCTCAGCCGCGATGGCCAAGCATGCGCGCGGGCAGAAACAGCACCGCCTTCAAGAGCGCAAATACGGCGCCCACCGTGAGGCCGACGAGACGCAAGGGCAGTGACAGCAGCCATACCAAGGGAAAGAGCATGAGCGCCACAAGCGCAAGCGGCCAACAGAGAACAAATAGGATGCACCAGGCGACAAACAGCAGCAGAGCTTTCACACTCGAACCTCCAAGTTCCTCGCGCACAGTGCCCGTTTACGCTGACGGTTGCAAGATTGGCTGCTGACGCCCGATGAGTCTACCGATTCTAACATCGCCAACGTCGACTGATGCGCTCAAGCGGGCAGGGCGCGCGCTGAACCGCAGCGCGCTCGCGTGTACGAGTGTCGGATCTGTGCGGATGCTTACTGGAGCGAGCGCTGCGGGCTCTGCTTCACCACATCGCCGCCCTTCATCACAAAAGGCACTGACTGCAGGATGCTGACATCCGCAAGCGGATCGCCCGCTACCGCAATGAGATCGCCGTAGCGGCCGGGTGCAATGGCGCCCACATCGGTCGAGCGGCCGAGCGCCTCCGCGGCCGTGACGGTCGCCGCCTGGATCGCCTGCATAGGCGTCATGCCCCAGGTCACCATCGTAGCGAACTGTTTGGCGTTATCCCCGTTCGGATAAACGCCGCCGTCGGTACCGAAGATCATTTTTACACCCGCCTTGAGCGCGGCGCGAAACGTTTCGCGCTGCTTGCGGCCGATCACGCGTTCTTTCTCGAGTGATTCCTTGAACACGCCGTTCTTCTCGCCCTCGGCGAGAATGTAATCATCATCGTAGATGTCCATTGAAAAGTAGGCGCCGTGCTGCTTCGCAAGCGCGAAGGCTTCTTCGTCGGCGAGGCTTGCGTGTTCGATGGTATCGACGCCGGCCCGAATTGCATCCTTGATGCCGGACGTGCCGTGGGCATGCACGGCAACCTTGAGTCCCAGCATGTGCGCCTCGTCGACGATGGCTTTCATCTCCGTAAGGTCATACTGTTGCGCGCCAACGGCGTCCGTCTTGGACAGCACTCCTCCCGTGCCACAGAATTTGATGACCTCGGCGCCGTACTTATGTAGCTTGCGCACCATGGCGCGCAACTGGTCCGGGCCATTCGCGACCGAATCCATCGGTGTCCTGATAGAAGGCGGATATCCGGTCGAGTCGCAATGGCCGCCGGTCGCGCCGATCGCGTACGTCGCCGGAACGATGCGTGGCCCCGGTATGAAGCCCCGCTCGATACCCTGTTTTAGGGCAACATCGTCGAAGTTTCTCGACCCGACGTTGCGCACCGTCGTGAAGCCCGCTTCGAGCGTGCGCTTGGCATTGGCAACCCCGACGACGGTCCAGAAATTGTCGGTGAACTCCAGGTCGCGGTAGCCGCTGAAGTGCGGATCGGAAGTGAGGTGCACGTGCATGTCGATCAGGCCTGGAAGCAGGGTCATTCCGGGAAGGTCGATGCGGCGCGCGTCGGGTGCTACGGGCGCACCTTGCGAAGTTATGCTGCTGATGCGTCCGTCCATGATCGTGATCTGCGGCCGCTCCACAACGCGCCCGGCGATCACGTCGATCATGCGGTCCGCAGTGACGACCACCGTGTCGGCGTACGAGGACGTGGCGAAGAGATTCAATGCAACCAAGGCCAGCGTGGAGTTTTTCATTGGAAACATCGGCAGGCTTCGCGAGAGTGGCCCCGCGCGCTCTAGCGTACCCGGCCGAACCCGCAGAGGAAATGCCTGGGTTGCAAAAACTTCCCCAGACGGCGGGCATGCAAGCACGGGCAACGGGTACCTGTCGGTGCGAGTCGCCGCTATTTTCTGATCCGTCGCCTTGGGGCAATCCGCGGCTCCCGCCGCCGTCGGCAACAAGCTTTCGGTCGCTACGGCCGAATTCGCCTGCTGGAACTACTCATCCGCTCCGTAGGCAGTCTCCAGGGCACGGGCCTCGACACCCTGCTCATTGAGATAACGCGTCAGCGCATCACTGCGTCCGTGGGTGAGCAGCACTCGTTGCGCGCGGGTCGCAAGACAAGTATCAATAAGCGCTGGCCAATCCGCGTGGTCGGACAGGACAAATCCATGATCGTAGCCGCGGCGGCGGCGATCGCCCCGCACGCGCATCCATCCCGAGCAGAAGCCGGTGGCATGTTCGCCAAAGCGCCGTATCCACGGTGTCCCCGCAGCGCCCGGCGGTGCGATGATGAGTGCGCCACGATAGTCACGCGCTCGCTCGGTGGTGGCTGCAAGAGTCGGCAGCATGGCGATCCCGCACCGGCGGTAGAGGTCCACCAACGCACCGACGGCGCCATGCACATACACCGGCTCTTGTGTGAATGCCACTAATTCCGCGAGCACGCGCTGTGCCTTGCCGAGTGCATAACAGAATAGAATCGAAGAGAGCCCGCGCTCCCGGTTCGCACTCCACCACCTCCTGATGTCGGCGACGACGTCAGCCGTTGCCGGCCAACGATAGACCGGCAGCGCAAAAGTGGCTTCACTCACGAAAACATTGCACTCGAGCGGCTCAAATGCGCTGCAGGTAGGATCAGGCTGGCGCTTGTAGTCGCCGGAGACGACCCACACGCGCCCCGCGTGCTCGATACGGACTTGTGCGGAGCCGAGGATGTGGCCGGCGGGATGCAAGGAAACACGGGTTGCGCCGAACGAGCGGGGCGCACCATAGTCGAGGCTCGTGAGCGTGTGGCCGGATCCCAGACGATGTCGCGCGAGAGACTCCCCGGGGCGTGCGACGATGTAGTGGGCGCTGCCGTCGCGCAGATGATCCCCGTGCGCATGCGTGATGACGGCCGTCTGCACCGGCTGCCAGGGGTCAATGAAGAAATCGCCGAGCGCGCAGTGCAGGCCGCGACTGGTGGCGGCAATGAGGGGTTCGGGTTCCGGGCTCACGGGTGGATGGCGAGGATCGCGCAGGACGCGTTTGAGGGTGCGACGATCATTGGGTCGGCGTCGCGGCGCGTTATTTTCAACCGCGCCTGAAAGCGCTCGATCGAAAGCTGCAGGCGGCGGCCAGGTTCACAACGGCGGCCGCACCCGCAGCTCAGGCTCAGGTAATGGCGCGTTTGGGTAGTGAGGAGCGTCTTCGCCGAAGGCGGCCGCAACCTTGCGCATGGCACCGGTCAGGCCATCAAGCGCCCGCGCCTCTTGCGGCGTCAGCGCCTCGGCATGGCAGGGCGGTGCCTGCTGTCGCGCACGCTCAGTCAGCTCCTGATAGGAGCTTGCGTGCGGGATGCTCTCTCCGAGCGCCTGGGCGAGACCGGGCATGCGTTCATTGAAGGCGCGCAGCAGAACATCGCGGCGTATCCAGCGTTGCTGGTCCCATCCGGCCGCGGGCGCCGCGCCCGCGGCCGCCGGCACAAAGCGATTGATAAGTACCCCCGCTGCCTCACGTCCCCGTTCTGCGATGCTGCCGATGATGTCGCTTGGCATGTTGAGATTGAAGCCGCCTTCATCCTTGTAGAAACGCAGCCGTACGGTGCGATCCCGGACACCGGGCATGCGCGCGAGTGCATTGTCGTTCCAGTTCTGCATGGTCGTGACGATGCTGCCGAGGAATCCGCCTAAGCGGCTCGCAGATTTGGCGGCGGTGTCGAAGCGCGTCCAGGTGTCCGCAAAACCTGCGTGGCAATTCTGCGGCAGATAAATCATGTTGTCGTAGCCGGGGAGCTTGGCNNCCGTCAAAAAGATGGATCGGAAAGTTCGACGAAATGCCGCCGTCCGCGAACATGCAGCGCCGAAACGTTCTCTGCGCCCGCGGCCAACCGTAATCAATGGCCCACAGCGGCACTGCGGCAAAGAGCACGGGGAAACTCAGACTCATGCGCGCTGCCAAAAGAATCGGAAAATTCTCTGCCGGCGGCAGTTCGCACAAATGCATGATCTCCGCGAGCTTGGCGGGCGGGTCGCTCTCGGGACTCTGCGCGCTGGGCTCGTAGCGCAGGGCGTGGGCGTCGAACCAGTCCATCACGCTTGCCGGAAGGTAACTACGCAGCTCGTTGCTGCGATAAAACAGCCGCGCGGTCGGCTCCAGATGGGGAAAGATGTACGGCCGGCCGTGCGCAAGATTGGTGGTGAACATCTCAAGATCGATTGAGCGGACATTTTCACCCGGCGGCCCCCCGGGCGCGCGCCATAAATCGCCAAACGTCAGCGGCGGGTCGCTCGCCGACCGCCCTGCAGCTTCCTGGATAAGGGCATGCAGCCAGGGGGTGAGCGCGTTGCCCGTACTACCCTCCACGGTCAGCCCTTTACAGAGCCCGTAGTTGTTCTTCACGACATTGAGGGTGAGATCTCTGTAGATCGAGAACCCGATGGCAACGGGCGCCATCACTAACACCGAGATCAAACCGGCGAGCACGGAGTGCAGCAGCACGATCAGCACCGCGAGCGCAATACTGACGAGCGTTGCGATCCAGTACGCCTTGAGGCATCCGAAGAGGATTGCGCCGATACGGCGAAATGTGCCGTCTTGGTTGAGCGAGGCGACCAGCACGGCAAATAGGCGGCGACACGGCACATCAGGCTGGAACAGTCGCAAGAGTTGCGAGCGGCCGCTGGCATCTGTCTCGCCAAGGCGCGCCGGCAGATCTTTGAGCAGCTCGAACCCGCGCAGGCTGCCTGATATGCGTCGCTGATACTCGGCAGCGGCCGTCACCGCTGCTGCGATGGCGCCGGCGGAGGTGCCGCCGATGCTTCTGAAATGATAGTGCTGGGCGAGTTCACAGATCGCCGGAGGGTAAACGACACCGCTCGTAACGCCGCCCTTCATGACAAGGTCGCAGAAGCGATCTACGGGCACAGGCGATACGAGCTCGTTCATGTTGGCATCCCTTCTGCTCGACTACTTCACGCGGGCCGCCGCCCGATCTTCGGGAGAATATGCAAACCTTTGAAATAAATCATCTAACAGGCGAGACGTGCAGGCACGCCTAGTCTACGCGAATCGGCGTGCCCGAGCCCTCTGCTATCTTTGCGGCTTCGGGTCTTCTGGCGGGTGCGCAATTGAGTCAGTTCGTGCGGCTTTGCCCAACGGCGGAATTGTCCTGATGGCGCGCCCAGGTCGAGTGCACGGGGTGCGGCGCGCCGCGACAAAGCCCAAGCGGCGTACGCGCATTTTGACGTTCTGGCCGAGCGCGGTGTTGCGACGCCGCGGTTGTNNGCCCCCCGCGGCTGGTGCAGGTCTTGATTGCCTTGCCGATAGTCGTGGCGTCGTGGCTGATCCTAAACTGGGGCTACCAAGTCATCCGCAAGCCATCCGAGCTTTTCTTTCCTGTCAGCGGCACGCTCTATAAGACCCCGTCTGAGACCTGGCGCCAGTACGCGCCCCTCTTTGAAAGGCACGCTACCAGGATCATGACGCCGGAATTTCTTGCAGCGCTCGCGCAGGTCGAGGGTTCGGGCAATCCCGTCGTGCGAACTTATTGGAGATGGTCGTGGGGCCCATGGCCTTTTGACCTGTACCGGCCTGCCTCAAGCGCGGTGGGCATGTATCAAATCACGGACGGGACGTTCGCCGAGGCGCGGCACTATTGCATCCACCACCACGCTGTGGCCGAAGATGGGCCTTGGAACGATTGGCGATCGTGCTGGTTCAACCGCCTCTACACGCGTGTCGTGCCTTCTCATGCTGTTGAGCTCACGGCGGCGTTCCTCGACCACAATGTGGCGAGCATCCTCGAACGTCACCACATCAACTTCGCTACGCTGCAACAAAAGCAGGATCTGGCCGCCGTGATACACCTGTGCGGCGCGGGGGCGGGCGAGGCATATGCCGGGCGCGGCCTGCGGCTGTTCGACGGTCAACGCTGCGGGGATCACGAAGTGCGCGGCTATATCGCGCGCGTCGACGCGATGAAACGCGTATTTGCGATGCTCGCGGCTGGACATGAGAGAATGTGATCCGCAGACGGGGGGTTCTGAACATGCCGCGGCAACAATGTGCTGGGGCCGTGCTGATGGTGAAGCCGGCGGCCTTTGGCTATAACCCGGAGACGGCCGCCACCAATCATATGCAAAAGCCGGGCGAGGAGGCGGAAGCGCCCGCGAACGAGCGGGCGCTCCTCGAGTTCGCAACTCTGGTGCGCGCGCTTGAAAGCGAGGGCATCGCGGTCTGCGTGGTCGAGGATACGCCCTCGCCTGTGAAGCCCGACGCTGTGTTTCCGAACAATTGGGTGAGCTTTCATGAGGATGGCACCCTCGTCCTCTATCCGATGCAGGCGCTCAGCCGCCGGACCGAGCGCCGGCCCGAAGTCATTGCCGCGGCGCTGCGGCGGGTCGGATTCCAGGCGCGGCGAACCTTGGACCTGACGCATCATGAAAGTGGAGGGCGGTTTCTCGAGGGCACCGGCAGTCTCGTTCTTGATCACGTGAACCGGGTCGCCTACGCCGCATTGTCGGCACGCACGCATCCAGCGCTGGTGGAGGAGTGGGCCCGCGAGATGGGGTATGAGGCGCTGATGTTTGAAACCCGCGACGCGGACGGCGCGCCGCTCTATCACACCAACGTCCTCCTGTGCATAGGGGCGCGGCTCATCGTCGTGGGCACGCAGTCCATCGCGCCGGGCGACCGCGCGCGCGTCCTCGAGCACCTGAGCGCAAGCGGCCGCGAGGTCATCGAATTGCGGCCGTCCGAAGTGGAGCGCTTTGCGGGCAATATGCTCGAGCTTGCAACGTGGGACGAGGCCCTGGGCGATTCGCATGTGCTCGTGATGTCGGCGGGTGCGCGCGCGGCGCTATCCGTGGAAACCTTCGGCCGCCTGAATGCCTGCACCGACACGACTCTCGCTGTGCCGGTGCCCACGATCGAAGAGCTCGGCGGGGGTGGCGTACGCTGCATGCTCGCAGAAGTTTTCGTAGCGTGATTCGCGAGGTACCGCACGATGCACGGACACTCGTTGAGCGGGTTTTCCGAGCGCTCGCAGATGGTAACTTCCATTCCGGAGAGGAGCTCGCACGGCGACTCGGTGTGAGCCGCAGCGCAGTGTGGAAGGCCGCCAACTCACTGCGCGAGCTGGGTTCGACTGTGCACGCCGTGCGCAATCGCGGCTACCGGCTGGCGGGTGCCGGCGAGCCGTTGGATGCGGAGCTCATCCGCGATGCGCTGTCGCGCACTCTGCGCGTTCGACTGCGTCATATTGAAGTCGCCTGGACGGTGGCCTCAACGAACACCGTGCTGCTCGAGCGCGGGCCACCGCCGCAGGGCGAATGCGAGGTTGCGCTCGCGGAGTTTCAGAGCGCCGGCCGCGGCCGGCGCGGACGGACGTGGTTCGCGCCTCCGGGCGGCGCGGTGTGCTTATCGATGAGCTGGACTTTTGCCCAGGTGCCGCGCGATGTGGGATCACTCAGCCTCGCGATCGGCGTATGCGTTCTGCGTGCGCTCAGCCGACTCGGCGTTCCCGACCTGCAGCTTAAATGGCCCAATGACGTCCTCATGGGGGATGCGAAGCTGGGCGGCATTCTCATTGAGCTGCGAGCCGAGGCTGCGGGGCCGGCGTGCGTCGTCATAGGCATTGGACTTAACGTCGCGCTCGGCGCGGCACTCCTCGCGCAGATCAATGCAACGGGCGTAGCCGCGGCGGATTTGAGCGCAGCGGGCATAGGGCGGCCCGCGCGCAATGCCATTGCTGCGCAGGTCATTGAGTCGTGCACGGGCGGCCTGCTTGATTTTGAGCGCGAGGGGCTGCGCCCCTTCATGGATGAGTGGCGGCACGCAGATGCCCTGCGGGGCCGGGCAGTGACGGTGTTGAACGGTGATGAGCGTACCCGTGGCCTTGCGCGCGGGGTCGATGTGACGGGAGCCTTGCTGGTGGAGGCTCCGCAGGGAGTGCGGAAGTTCGTTGCGGGTGAGGTCAGCGTAAGGCCGTTGGCGTGAGCGTTCTCTTGGTCGATATCGGCAATACGCGCGTGAAATGGGCACGCTTCGCGAAAGGCCGGCTGCAGAAGCAGCGCGCCGCCGCGCACGCCGGCTGGCAGGCGGAGGATTTCGCGGCAGAACTTATGGGGCCAGCGCACGGCATCGAACGCGTCATCGTCGCAAGCGTCGGCGGCGCGCACCTGGATCGCCGATTGACTGCAGCCGCGCGGCGCGAGGTTGGAGTCGAACCGCAGTTTGTGTTGACGACACGCCGCCTGGGTGGTGTGACAACAGCGTATGCGCAGCCGTGGCGGCTGGGAGTCGATCGTTTTGTCGCCGCGATCGCGGCTCACCATATGGCCCCGCGACGTGCGGTGTGCGTCGTCGACATCGGCACGGCGATGACGATTGATCTCATCGATGCCCACGGCAGCCACGTCGGGGGCGCGATCATTCCGGGTCCGCGTCTCATGACGGAGAGTCTGCTGCGCAGCACGAGTGGCATCCTGCATCGGTCCGGCGGGAAGACTGGGGGTCGGAGTCTCTTTGCGCGAGATACGCGTGCGGCGATCGAGCAGGGCGCTCTTTATGCCGCCGCGGCAGTTGTTGATCGCGCCGTGGCGGAAGCGCGCCGAGCTCTCGGTGCTTCCCCGCTCGTAGTTTTGACCGGCGGCGCGGCTCCCTCGATCCATCCCCTCATTCGCGGCACATATTCGAGCGTTCCCGATCTTGTGCTTAGGGGATTGGTGACCCTGATCTAGAATGCGCAACGTGCGCACCGCGGTCATTGTTTTGATCTTCGTTAACCTCGTGTTCATGGCGTGGGCGCACTGGATCGATGTGCCCTTGGAGCCGCCCGTAAATCAAGCCGCCGCCCGGTTGCCGCGGTTGGTTCTGGCAAGCGAAGCGCCAGCCCGGGTACCCACGGCACTCAAGGCGGTTCCTGCCGCCGCTTCTCCGACCAGCGAAGCCGCCGCGCCCACTATGACGCCGGCAGCCCGGCGCTGTATGTCAGTCGGACCCTTCAACGATCTTGCGCAGGAGACGCACGCCGCCGCATTGCTGCAGGAGCGCGGCTTCGCACCGCAGCAGCGAACTGAGGACGGCGATATACGCGATGGGTTTTGGGTTTACGTGGGCGGGATCAAGAGTCCGGCGGACGAAACGCGCGTGCTGCGCGCCTTGCAGGATGCGGGCATCAGCGATGCGCGTGCCATGGCAGCCGCGGATGACGGCAGACGCGTTTCGGTTGGCCTCTTCACCGACCGGTCGCGTGCCGAGCGGCGCGCACGGGTCGTTGAGCATCTGGGATTTTCGCCCGACATCGTCGAGCGCCGCCGGCCCGGTACGGTCTATTGGGTGGACCTGGATCTGGGCACGAGTGATGCGGCGGTTCCGACCGAGGGTCTTGCACCGGCTGATCAAGGCGGGTCCCGAATCCAGGTACGGGTCTGTCCCTAGGGCTACGATTCGTTTGGTGCGACTGGGTCAAGTCGCGGGTCTGCGCCGGCGTAGCACTGTGGTGGTGCAGTGGTTTTATAGACCGATCTCCCCGCGTGCCGCCGCATCACCGTAGATACTGAGCCGCCGCCGCCCGCTTTATTTCGCAGGTGCAATTTACGTCGAGGCGGTTGGGACGGGCGCAGGTCATGGCGCTTTTGCCTCAGTTTCCATATGTCCGATAGCGCACACATAGCGGCGTGAGTAGCGACGATTCGCGGTAACATGGCCGCGTCTCGTCTCGCATGTGGATGGCAATGGATGGCCGGCATACCCGAACGACGACAAAACCGCATTTTGGCTCGGTTGTCGCTCGAGGAGCGCAACCATCTCTTCCCGCACCTGCAGCTCGTGTCCTTGCCGCTGGGCAAAATTCTTTACGAGTCTGGCGATCTGCTGCGGCATGTCTATTTTCCGGTCGACTGCATCGTCTCGCTTCTCTACGTGATGGAAAACGGTGCGTCGGCGGAGATCTCGGTTGTGGGCAATGACGGGCTCATCGGCATTTCTCTTTTCATGGGCGGAGAAACCACTCCGAGTCGAGCGATCGTGCAGAGCGCCGGCCACGCTTATCGCCTGGCTGGACAACGGCTCAAAGAGGAATTCCATCGCAACGGCGGCTTACAGATTTCGCTGCTGCGTTATACGCAGGCCCTGATCACGCAGATGTCCCAGACCGCCGTATGCAATCGACATCACACGGTCGATCAGCAGCTGTGCCGCTGGCTACTCCTGTCGCTTGACCGCCTGCCCGACAACCGCTTGATCATGACGCAGGAGCTCATCGCCAACATGCTCGGCGTGCGACGCGAGGGTGTCACCGAAGCCGCCGGCAAGCTGCAGAAACTGGGCGTCATTCAATACACTCGCGGCCAGATCACGGTGCTCAATCGAGCTCAGCTCGAACAGCTTTCTTGCGAGTGTTACGCCGTGGTCAAGCGGGAAACCGACCGCCTGGAGCGGACATGGCCACAACCCTCTAGCCCGAAGTTCCCGGCGAT
>PLIX01000276.1 GCA_003140135.1 Gammaproteobacteria bacterium | reverse complement strand
GCTGCGCGAGCGCCGGAGTTGCGGGCAGGGCGTTCGTCAGCAGAATGAGTGTAGATGCGCCGAGCGTGCGGGCACTCGTCTTCAGAACGAATAGCCTGCCGCAAACACTAATGCCCGTGGGCCAAAGCTGATCTCGGTGGTGCGCTCGACACCGGCCGTGTCGGTGGTCAGTTTGCTCTTCACCACCGTTGCCGAGTACGACAGGAAGAGACTCCAGCGTCCCTGCAGGTGATAAGCCATGCCAACGGTCCCGGCGACCCCCACCGAAACCGGCAGGGAGATCGACGTCGGGGCGCCGCTCGCCGCATCGCCCGCTGCGGTCGAGCGACGATCGTAGAAATTGGCGTAATTGACGCCGACTCCGACGTACGGGCGCCACGCATGCGAGTCGTCGAAGAACTTGTAGTTGAGGAGGAGCGTCGGTGCAAACCAGCGCGCGGTCGAAATGACCTGTCCGTTGTAGGGCACGGATCCGAGCGTCGCCGGACCTCGGCCTTCCGTCTTCGTCAGCGGCGGGTAGCCTGCGGCCAGTTCGAGATCAAAATGCACAGACAGGCGGCGCACATAGGCAAGGTAGAGCGTCTCAACATCGTTGACGCTCAAATTCAGGCCCGTGGGTACGTAGGGTCCGGAAATGTCGTCGGCGCTCGAGTGGTATTGAATGTAGTACATGCCAACGCGCACCGTATTGTCGGGCACGCCGTCGTCGGCGTGTGCGACGCAGACAGATAGCGCGAGGAGCGCACCGCCGGTTGCGGCTTTGATTGACGTGCTCATGAACGGCCCCCCGTGCCTCTAGAACTGGCTGAAGAAGCCGCGTGCGGCGGCGGTGCAGAACGGTGCAACAGTCGTGTGGTACGACTCCACAGCCGCCGTTTGGCCCTGGCTTGCAAGGATTTGCGCCTCGGTTGTCTGAAATCCGACTTTCACAGCGGCGAAGGGATCATGGGCCGTAACCGGCGCATTGACATCCACAACCGTGACGACGTCGGCGGGCAATCCAGCCACGGCCCAGAAGGCTTCCATCGTCCCCGTGTTCAGCGTGAAATAGACGGTGGGATCCTGATCTCCCCCACAAAGGAGGATGGGCGCATGCGGCACCCAGGTGCGCATGTCGTTTAATTTCGCCGCAATGCGCAAGGCATTTTGTGGTCCGGCCGGCAGCGGCACGCCGGGCTGCGGTACGGGCGCGGCACCATCGGGGTGGGCGACCGCGTCCAGGACGTAGCTCAATCGGTAGTCGTTGGTGATGAGGTTTGATGGACCGAAGCCGAGGGCAAAAATCGGATTCTTGGGGATGGCGAGCACGGCATCGAGCGTTGCGTTGCCGGTCACGGGGGTGGTGCTGTTGAAGAGCGCAGTCTCCGGCAGCTTGCCCTCCTCGAAGAGGGTGTCGATCGGCGTCGTGCTGGGCAGCAGCGTGTCGATGCCGGCGGCATAGGTCGGCTCGTAAATGTCGGTCGTCGCCGTATAGATGTTTCCGTAGGCCTTCTGATAACTCGTCGTGATGAGCGGCGTGAATTCCGTGGAGCCGATATTCACATCGCCGTAGAACACCGCATCGAAGAAGGCCGCCAGAACGTAGGGGCCGGACATTGGAGCGGATGCGGTCACGGTCGCCCCGGCGCTCTGCAGCGCCTTATGCGTCGCCATGGCCACGTAGCCGCCCTCGGAATAGCCGGTGATGAAGAGCTGGCCGTTATCCGTCGTCGCGGCCGCGAATGTCTGCGGCAGCGCCGTGCGCGCGGCGGCCAGCGCATCGATCATGTCCTTCGGCTGCTGTGTGCCATTGAGGAACGGGTGATAGCTCAGCGAGGAGGTGTCGTAGCCTGCATAGTTCGGCGCTACGACGATGTATCCCTGCGCGGCGAACATCGCGGCGATGAGCGCCCCTTCGGTGTTGCTCGGGTTCGTGATGTCGGCAATGTTGTAGGTCTTGTCGGTCGTGGTGCCGTGTGCATACAGAACGATAGGGCGCGCACCGGAGCATTGTGCGCCGGTCCCGGTCGGCACCATCAACGCCCCCGAGGCCGTTGCGGCTTCATTGACAGCACCGACCGTCCAGTACTGCACATAGTAGAAATCCACGCCGCAGGTCGGCGGGCCCGCGAGCTCGAGGAGCCCCTGTCCAGAGGTTGTGGCGTTTAGTTGAGCCGTGAACGTAGCCGCATCGAGAGAGGCGATCCGCAGCGGTGGATTCTGGATCAGCGTACCGCGCGCAGTACTGGTTGCGACAGTGGATGTCGTGCTGTTGGAACCGCAGGCTGTCAGCAAGACGACAGCAACTGCGGAGTAGAACGGCCCCCTAATCCTACTCATTCTAGCCTCCCGCCGATCAAGCGCGCAGTGGCGAAGTGCAGCCCTCGCAACTTGTAGTACCGTTGTCGGGCAAGCGACGCGCACGCGCCGCCCATGGCGCTACGGTAGCACGCCTTGACTTGCTTCTCACGCGTTCGTGACCTTTATACCTGCCCGGATCGCAGGTGCGCGAGGGCCTTTGATGAACCGCAAGACTTTTTTTTCCGTCCGGCGAGTTCGGCAGCCTCGCCCCTGGCCGCCAGTATGCCGATATTGGCGCCGTCAGCGACGACCCGCTGGCCGACATCCGCGCGATAGAGCACGTCGTGTTCGTCATGAAGGGCGGAGTAGTCATCCGCAACGATCTGAAAACAGCGAACTGATTCCGTCAATCCGCCTTCGTCAGGAATCTCAATTCAAAATGTCTGCGGGCACCGGCCTGCTGAACAGGAACCCCTGCATTTCATCGCATTTGAGCGCGCGCAAGATGCCCGATTGCTCCTCGGTCTCGACGTCTTCCGCCACGACCTTGAGTTTAGCGAGTGCGCCAAGCGGATAATCGTCGACACGAGAGCGACTCCCTGCACCCCGGCAGTCATATCGACGATGAACGAACGGTCGATCTTCAGGGTGTGCACGGGCAGTTTCGCGAGGTAACTGAGCGAGGAGAATCCGGTCCCGAAATCGTCGATGGCGATGCTGACGCCCATGGCGCAGATCCTGTGCAGGATGGCAATATTGTGCTTGGCGTCGTCCATGATCATGCTTTCGGTGATTTCCAGCTCCAGGCCGGCCGCCGAACGGACATCAATTCAGATCGCCTGCTCATCCGCGACTTCGATCTTGTAGTGTTCTGCAGGATGGGCCATGCAGGGCGTGGTGGGATTAACGAGCGCGTCCGCAGAGTTTTGCGTGTCGCCTGCGATATAAAGCCGGAACTTGAACGTGATCCTGCGGTGCATGGATGTGCGCTCGAGCGCATATTGCGCGTTCTTTCTGGCGCTGGTGCGTTGGCAAGGGCGGCCGAATGAGGCAGCGCCGAATCCTGCGCAGGCCCGCCGCTGACGGTGTCTCGCGGCAGGAGCCGCGGCGGCGGTGTGCAGCGTCTGCGCGCAGGAGTGCGTTCTGCGGCGCGCCCAGCGAAACTGCGGCCCATTCGCCCCGATGCGGTACACGGAGATTGCACCCGCGCGCTACTGCGCTGCGAGAGACCGTTGGCGATCGTGCCCGGCGTTACCCCTGATGGCCGTCAGTGGTTTTACGCCGTCCTTAAGGAGCCTTGCGAACTCTCGGGGAGGCATCGAGCACCCGAAATAGTACCCCTGCGCCTTATCACAATTGCGCGCGCGAAGGAATTCCAGCTCTTCCCGCGTTTCTACGCCCTCTGCAACGACAAGCAGATCAAGGTTCCGCGCCAGGGTGATCACCGCGGTGACGATGGCTGCGTCGCGGCCGCCGGTAGAAATCTGACGGACGAAGGACTGATCGATCTTGAGGGCATCGACGGTGAATCTGCGCAGATAGCTCAAACTCGAGTAGCCGGTGCCAAAGTCATCGATCGCGACCTTGACTCCCCATTCCCGCAGGTATTGCAATACACCCGCCGCCGCCTCGGCGCGCTTCATGAGAACACTCTCGGTCAATTCGAGCTGCAACACTCGGGGCTCGATGCCCGTTGCGCTCAGGACCGAAAACAAGCCATTCAGAAAGTTCTCATCGGCAAACTCCATAGCGGAGACGTTGACCGCCATGGTGGTGGCAGGCAGGCCCGCATTCGCCCAGGCGCGCGCCTGCTCGCACGCTTGCTGCAGTACCCATTTGCCGATGGGCACAATGAGTCCGCAGTCTTCCGCGATGGGAATGAACTGCGCCGGTAAAAGTAGCCCGCGAGTGGGATGTGCCCAGCGCAGCAATGCCTCCGCGCCGGTGAGTTCTCCGCTTGCAAGGTCGATTATCGGCTGGTACTGCAGCGCGAATTCGTGCCGCTCCAGGGCGCACCGCAGTCCCTCCTCAATTGAATGTCGCTCTACGGCGCGGGTATACATTGCCGGCTTGAAAAATTGAAAATTCTGCCGGCCGTTTTCCTTTGCCTGGTACATTGCGGTGTCCGCGTTCTTGATCAACGCATCCGCGTCTTGGCCGTCCTCGGGATAGACGCTCACGCCGATGCTCGTGGTGATGTGAAGGTCGTGCATGTCGATGGAATGGGGCCGCGCCACAGCGTGCAATATTCTTCTCGCCGAAATTGCCGCATCTTCCGAATGAGACACTTCGGAAAGCAGCACGACGAATTCATCGCCGCCCTGCCGGCTGACGGTGTCCGAGATGCGCACGCAGTCCACTAGGCGTCTTCCGATGGATTGCAGAAGCTTGTCGCCGATCGGATGTCCCAGTGAATCGTTGATGTGTTTGAAGCCATCCA
>PLIX01000278.1 GCA_003140135.1 Gammaproteobacteria bacterium | reverse complement strand
ACATCATCGCCATTCTCGGCATGGACGAGCTGTCGGAGGAAGACAAACTCAGCGTGTTCCGCGCCCGTAAGATCCAACGCTTCCTGTCGCAGCCGTTCAACGTCGCCAAAGTCTTCACCGGCCAGGATGGCAAGATCGTTCCGCTCAAGGACACGATCCGCGGCTTCAAGGGAATTATCTCTGGCGAATATGATCAACTGCCCGAGCAGGCCTTCTACATGGTCGGCGGCATTGAAGAAGCCGTCGAGAAAGCCAAGACGCTGCAATAATGGCCGACGCACACACCATTCACGTCGACGTCGTCAGCGCCGAGGGCGAGATTTTCTCGGGGCTCGCCGAAATGGTGTTTGCGCCCGGCAGCGAAGGCGAACTCGGCATCGCACCGCGGCACGCGCCGCTGCTCACTCTTTTGAAGCCGGGCGAAGTGCGCCTGAAAACCTCCGACGGCGAGCACTCCATCTACGTCGGCGGCGGCGCGCTTGAGGTGCAGCCGCATAAGGTGACGATCCTCGCCGATACGGCCGTGCGAGCGAAGGATCTGGATGAGGCCGCCGCGCTCGCCGCCAAACAGCGCGCCGAAGAGGCCCTCGCCGGCAGCGTCGACAAGATTGACCAGGCGCAGGCGCTTGCAGAGCTGGCGCGTATCGCGGCGCAGCTCAGATTGATCCAGCGGCTGCGCAAGACGCGAGGTTGAGCGCGCGCATGCCGCTTTCGGTCGTCATCCTCGCAGCAGGACAAGGCAAGCGGATGAAGTCCGGATGGCCGAAGGTTCTGCAGCCGCTCGCCGGACGTGCGCTTCTGAAACATGTGATCGACACGGCCCGCGAGCTCGCGCCGGATGCGATCCACGTGGTCTACGGGCATGGCGCCGAGCAGGTGCGCGCGGCGCTCAAATCGGAAGACGTATCCTGGGTGTTGCAAGAGCGTCAGCTGGGTACGGGCCATGCCGTGCTGCAGGCCCTCCCGGGCATACCGGATGCGCACACGGTGCTGGTGCTGTACGGCGACGTACCGCTCATCCGTCGCGGAACGCTCGAAGGGCTGCTCAAGCTTGCCGACTCGAAGACTCTCGCGGTGCTCACCGTCATGCTTTCCGATCCGAGCGGCTACGGCCGTATCCTGCGCGATGCGCGCGGGCGCATCCGCAAGATCGTGGAGCACAAAGATGCCTCGCAGAAGGAGCTGCGCGTGCGCGAGTCGAATACCGGCATCATTGCAGCGCCGGCAAAGCTTTTGAAGAAATGGCTCGCTTCAGTGAAGAGCAACAACGCCCAAGGCGAGTTCTACCTCACCGATGTGGCCGCGATCGCCGCCAAGGGAAAATTCCACGTCGTGCCACGCCTCGCGCACAATGAGTCCGAGGTGCTTGGTGTCAACGACAAAGTACAGCTAGCGCAGGTCGAGGCAGCCTATCGTCACGAGCGCGCGCAGGAATTGATGCTGGGAGGCGTGACGGTCATCGATCCGGCACGCCTGGACATCCGCGGCACCGTCACCGCAGGCCGCGACGTGCAGCTCGACGTCAACGTAGTGCTCGAGGGCAACGTGACGATCGGGGATCGGGTGCGCATCGGCCCTAATTGCGTGATCCGCGATACAAAGATCGGCGCCGATACCGAGATCTTTGCCAACTGCGTCCTCGACCACGCCGTCATCGGTCCGTCCTGTAAGGTCGGGCCTTTTGCACGTCTGCGCCCGGGGGCGGCGCTGGCGCGCGACGTGCACATCGGCAACTTCGTGGAAGTGAAAAACGCCCAGCTGGATGCAGGCAGCAAGGCCAATCACCTCACATACTTGGGCGATGCGCTGATCGGCAAGGATGTCAATGTGGGCGCCGGCACGATTACGTGCAACTACGACGGCGTCAATAAGTCGCAGACTCACATCGAGGACGGGGCGTTCATCGGTTCGGGCAGCATGCTGGTTGCACCCGTTCGCATCGGCGCCCGCGCCACCATTGGCGCCGGATCGACGATCACGGAGGATGCACCCGCCGATAAGCTCACACTCGGACGCAGCCGGCAGGTGTCCATCGACAGCTGGACTCGGCCCCCGAAGCGGAAAAAAAGTTAAGCTGCCCAGCGCCGCCCGCCGCAAAACGCGCAACCGGGCTAAAGCTAAGAGCGATGCGTAGTTCCTTGGAAAGATCGCAGAGCGCGGCGCTGCGCCTGGCTTATCTGCCGGCGGCTGCGCTTTTGGCCATGAGCACCTGCGGGTTCGCCACGGCAGCCGCAGAAGATCCGGCGACGCCCGCGCAGACACCCGCTGCGGCCGCCGCCACCCCAGCCGCCGCCGAAGCACCTCCGCCTGCCAATGCGGACGAGGCGCCCAAAGCTCCTGCCGCTTCGGAGTTTCACGGCAGCGTCGAACTGGATAATCAATATTCCCCCGACACGGATCCTCTGCGCGCAACTCTCGCTTTGAGCTACAGCAATCTCTTCAGCACGCAGGATGAAACCTCCGCGCTCTACCAGGTCTCGCCGCAGGATCCTCATCAGGTAGGCGTCTTCGTCGCAAGCTATGCCGCGCATCCACTGCCCGACGGGCTGCAGCCTTCGATCTATTTCGTCGATTCCAATACGAATGTGCCGACCTCGGACACGGTCGGCGTGCTGGGGAAGGGCCAGATTCTCGGTGTGCGCTTGAGCCATGCGTTGGGAGCCGGGGACGGCGCAACCCAGTCGCTCACGTTGGGCTTCGATTACAAGCACTTTCGCAACACGACCGGGGTCGATGACGGCTTCGCATCAAGTACCCCGGTGTCGTATTTGAACCTGTCGCTGGCCTACGCCGGCAGATGGACTGGCGCTGCGCGCGACGCCGCCCTCAGCGTATCGGCAAATTTCGGGCCGCACGGCGGCGCGAATGCTGCCAACGCCTACGCGGATGACGATTTTCACGAGCGCGCGAACTATTTTTACCTGCGCGCGGACGGGGAATTTGTCGCGTCGCTGCCCAAAGGACTGCGTCTGTACCTGCGACTCGCGGGTCAATATTCCGCGCAGTCGCTGATCGTTGATGAAGACTACCCGGTCGCCGGCATCGACGGCGTTCGCGGCTATTTGGAGGCGGAAGTTTTGGGCGACAGGGCGCTGAAGAGCACGGTGCAGCTGCAGTCGCCGCCGTGGCAGCGCGGCGCAAGGCAGATCGCCGATGGCTTTGTCTACTTTGATGCCGCGGTGGCGCAAATGGTGGATCCGCCGCCCGGCGAGCCCATGAGTACGCACCCGCGCAGCTACGGGCTCGGCGTCAATATCGTTCCGTGGAAAAGCGTTACCGGTTCGCTCGTATGGGCGCGACCTCTGGTGGACAGCGATTTCACTCGCGCGGGCGAGTCGCGGCTCCTGTTCCTGCTGCGCGCCTCGTTCTAGGGTGCTGCGCGGAGGACACGACCGTGGCGGACGGGGTCTGCTGCCCGCCCAGCTCGTCTCGTTCGAAAGCGGCCGTGCGGGTTGAGCCGTGCGCTTTCGCCTAAAGGCTCAAGACCCGTCAGGTTGTAATAAATGCGCGTCGGGAGGCGCCCCACGCGAACGTGGGCGCGTGATGAGCGTCTAAACGGACCATACTGACCGCCCAAGCCGGCAAGCGCTGGGGTCGAGCACGGACGGTGCCTTAGCCATTACGCAGGATGCGAGGTCGGTCACGCTTAAATACGTAAAATCAGCCCTTTAGGGCGATTTCGGGCAAACTGCCGGCTGCATCGGACAGTGCGGAATTGCCGCCTCCAGACCACACACTCAAGAGACAATTTCATGTGCGGAATCGTTGGAGCGATCGCCGAGCGCAACATTGTCCCCATTCTGATGGAAGGACTGCGCCGGCTCGAGTATCGCGGTTATGACTCGGCGGGCATCGCGGTCCTGAATGGAACGCAGCACTTAAAGCGCCTGCGCACCGTCGGCAAGGTGAAGATGCTCCAGGAGGCCCTCGAACAGACGCCGACGCCGGGCAACCTTGGCATAGCCCACACGCGCTGGGCCACGCACGGCGTGCCGAGCGAGAGAAATGCCCACCCGCATATCTCGCGCGACGGCCTCGCCATCGTTCACAACGGCATCATCGAGAACCACGAAGAGCTGCGCTCGGATCTGGAGCGCCTCGGGTACAGCTTTACCTCGGAGACCGATACCGAGGTGATCGCGCACCGCATTCACTATCACCTCGCCACCGTCGCCGATCTTTTCAAGGCGGTGCGGGCCACCGTTGCCGAGCTCGAAGGCGCGTATGCGCTCGCAGTCGTCAGTGAACATGATCCCGACCGCATCATTCTCGCGCGCGAGGGCTGCCCCGTCGTCATCGGCGTGGGCGTCGATGAAAACTTCGTAGCCTCCGACGTGGCCGCGCTCCTCTCCGTGACGCGCCGCTTTGTATTCCTGGAAGAGGGTGACGTTGCAGAGATTCGCCGCACCTCGATCCGCATCATCGATCGCGAAGGCAATACTGTCGATCGTCCGATTCGCGAAAGCGCGCTGAGCGCGGATGCCGCAGAGAAGGGCCTGTATCGGCACTTCATGCTGAAGGAGATTCATGAGCAGCCGAGTGCCGTGGCGGACACGCTGCAGGAGCGCGTCGCCAACGGGCGGCTCTTGGAGGCCGCCTTTGGTCCGGCCGCCACGGAAGTTTTCAAGCGCACCCGGCACGTACACATCGTCGCCTGCGGAACGAGCTATCACGCGGGTGTGGTCGCTCGCTACGTTATCGAGCAGGTCTGCAAACTGCCCTGCTCCGTCGAGATTGCAAGCGAATACCGCTACCGCAATCCCGTCGTGCCCGCGAATTCGCTGTTCGTGACGATCTCCCAGTCGGGCGAGACCGCGGACACGCTCGCGGCGCTGCGTCTTGCCAAGCAGGCGGGCTACCTGTCGTCGCTGGCCATCTGCAATGTGCCGGAGAGTTCGCTCGTGCGCGAATCCGAGCTTGTGATGTTGACGCGCGCGGGACCTGAAATCGGCGTTGCGTCCACCAAGGCGTTTACGACGCAGCTGACGGCGCTCGGGATGCTGGTCATTGCGCTCGCCAAGCACAACAGCGCCGACAGCGAGCGCGAGCGCGGCCTCGTCACGCGCCTGATCGAGCTGCCGTCCCTGATCGACAAGACCCTGGCGCTCGACGGAGTCATCGAGGAGCTTGCGAAGCGTTTCGCCGACAAACATCACGCGCTCTTTCTCGGCCGGGGTGCGCTCTATCCGATCGCCATGGAGGGCGCGCTCAAGCTGAAAGAGATCTCCTACATCCACGCGGAAGGCTACCCCGCAGGCGAGCTCAAGCACGGACCGCTGGCGCTCGTGGATGCGGACATGCCGGTCATCGCGGTGGCGCCAAATAACGATTTATTGGAGAAGCTCAAGTCGAATCTGATGGAAGTGCGCGCGCGCGGCGGCGAACTCATCGTATTCGCGGATCCCGAGTCCGGCATCACGCCGAGCGACGGCGTCACCGTCATCCAGATGCCCAAGCACGTGACCTATTTCCAGGCGCCGGTGGTGTATACGATTCCGTTGCAGCTGCTCGCCTACCACGTGGCGATTCTGCGCGGCACCGACGTCGATCAGCCGCGCAACCTCGCGAAGAGCGTCACCGTCGAATAACTCGAGCGCGGTTCTCGCTAGATATTTACGTGTGTCGATACTTGGCGCGGCGCTGAGCCGCATCGACGTTGATGCCGAACCCATTCTATGGGCGTTATTTGAACGGCCGGTCGGGATGCATGAAGAACGATAGGCTAGCGCCCAATAGCAGCAACCCGATCGATCCATAGAACGGTATCGCCCAACTGCCGGTCAGGCGCCGCGGGCCGCGCCCAAGAGCCACACGGTCAACCGGGTTCATGCCGAAGGGCGCGCCTGTCCCTTGATCTGGGTACGGGGCATGACCCGCCTTGCTGTCGGATCGAACGGATCGCGACGATGCATGGTGCAGCGATTATCCCAAAGAACGAGATCGCCGACTCGCCAAACCGTGTGCCAGGCGAATTCCGCCCGGTCGGTATAGGACCATAGCGTGTCGAGCAGCGCCTCGGATTCCATCAAGTCGAAGTGCTCGATATAGGCGTTACGGCGCCGTCCCAAATAAAGCATCTGCCGGCCGGTTTCCGGATGGGTGCATACCAGCGGATGGAAGGCGCCGGGCGACTTGCGCGGATCGTCGCTCGGCGCAACCCCCTGCCGTACATATCCGCCACTGTTGTAAGTGCCGTCGTGCTTGATCCGAAGTCCCCCGATGCGCCGTTTCAGATCGGCGGGCAATGCCTCATAGACCGCGTACATATTGACGAACCCGGTATTGCCGCCCGCCGGCGGCACCTCGAGCGCGTACAGCATGCTCGCCATCGGCGGGTCGGGAAGATAGGACATGTCGGTATGCCAAACCGACTCGCCATAACCAAGGCTGCCGAGCAGCTCGCCGTCTTTGAAAACATTGGAGACGATGTAAATCTCGGGCATGCCCGCGACGAACCGGCGTCCGGTCTCCTGAACGGGAGCAAGGTCGAGCTCGCCGAACCGGCGGCTGAAGGCGATCAGTTCGGCATCAGTAAGTTGCTGGCCGCGAAACAGCAGCACCAAGTTATAAAGCTAAGCGCGGTGGATTGCGGCGAATGCGCCGTCGCCCAAGCGCCGCAGATCGACACCGCGGATTTCGGCTCCGAGTGCGCCGCTTGTCGCAATGACCAGCGGTTTGTCCATCAAATCCGAAACTCGCTAGACGTAAACAAAAATTGTATGCGCAACATGATATGCGCCAGATGCGTAACGGCGCGGTTACATCTATGCCCGATTGTCAGTGCAGGAGGCGGGCGCTCAGGTCATAGGCGTCGGCGCCGACGATCATGACGTCCGCCCAATCACCGACGGCGAGACCGCGCGCGCCTGCAATGCGCACTACGCCGTCTATCTCCGGGGCATCCGCTGCGCTCCTTGCAACGGCAGTGCCGCCCTCGATCGCATCGACGAGCACGCGCATTTGGCTGCCGACGTGACGTTTGAGGCGCGCGGCGCTGATGGCACCCGCTCTTTCCATGAAGCGCGCGTAGCGCTCCTCCTGCAGCGGCACCGGCACATGATCGGGCAAGGCGTTCGCGGCCGCGCCCTCGACAGGTGAATATTTGAAGCAGCCCACGCGATCAAGCTGCGCCGCATCCATCCAATCGAGAAGCTCGCTGAATTCAGCCTCAGTCTCGCCGGGGAATCCGACAATGAAAGTGCTGCGGATCGCAAGCTGCGGACACAGCCCGCGCCAGGTCTGAATACGCGTCAAAGTGTCTTCGGCGTGCGCGGGACGGCGCATGCGCTTCAATACGCTGGGACTACCGTGCTGAAACGGCACGTCAAGGTAGGGCAACACGCGCCCCTCGGCCATCAGAGGAATGACGGCGTCGACGTGCGGATAGGGATAGACGTAGTGCAGACGCACCCAGGCGCCGAGCGACCCCAGGCCGCGCGCAAGGTCAATGAAACGTGTTTCGTAGGTTGCATCGCGCCACGTCCCCGATCGATAGCGCAGATCCGCCCCGTAGGCACTCGTATCCTGCGAGATCACCAGCAATTCCTTTACCCCTGCATCGACCAGCCGCTCGGCCTCGCGCAGCACCTCGTCGATGGGCCGGCTGGCGAGCCGGCCGCGCATGGAGGGGATGATGCAGAAGCTGCAGCGGTTGTTGCAGCCTTCTGAGATCTTAAGGTAGGCATAGTGCCGCGGCGTCAGCCGGATGCCCTGCGGCGGCACCAGATGAGTAAAGGGATCGTGGCGCGGCGGCACATGTTCGTGCACCGCATCCATCACGTCCTCATAGGCGTGGGCGCCCGTCACCTTGAGCACGCGCGGGTGCCGCGCAAGGATACGTTCGGGTCGAGCGCCCAGGCAGCCCGTGACGATGACGCGGCCGTTTCTCTCCAAGGCCTCGCCGATCGCGTCCAATGATTCATCCACTGCCGCGTCTATAAATCCACAGGTGTTGACCACGACCACGTCCGCAGCATCGTAGGTTGGAGAGATCTCGTAGCCTTCGGCGCGCAGGCGCGTCAGGATGCGCTCCGAATCTACGAGCGCCTTGGGGCAGCCGAGGCTGACGAATCCGACTTTCGGTGCACGGTCCAGGGAAGATCCTTGTGCGCGTGCAGGCTGCGCGCGGCTTGCAAAAAGGGCCGCTATGCTAACGGGAGCGCGTGCCGGGCGCACGTTTGTCGCGGCTTTTCGGGGCCGCGCTCGGTTTAGGGCCCCTGGCGGACGGTGCGCAGAATAAAGAAGAGCGCCAAGGCCACGAGCGGTATGAGCAGCCAGGGCCACACCGCCGCAAGGCGCTCATCGGGCGTGCGGGAGGGACCGCCTTCGGATGCGCGCTTGGGCATCGGCGTCAGCGCGAGTAAGTCGCGATGATCTCAGCCTCGCCGATGGAGTTCGCGTGCACATTGAAGGCGATGAAGGCCGCTGACGCATCACCGGGCACTTCAACGAGCTTCGGCACCTTCAGTGCGTAGAGGCGGAAGTGATAGTGGTGCACCTTCCCCGGCGGCGGGCACGGGCCGCCATAGGCATAAGTACCGAAGTCGGTTCGACCCTGCAGAGCGCCGACGGGCAGCAATTTCGTCTTGGGATCGCCCGCTCCGGCCGGCAGGGAGGTTGCCGTAGCGGGAATATCGTAGACCACCCAGTGCCACCAGCCGCTGTCCGTGGGCGCGTCCGGGTCATGGACGAGGAGAGCGAAGCTCTGCGTGCCCTGTGGCGCGTGACTCCAGTTCAATGCGGGCGACACGTTCTGGCCGGAACACCCGAATGAGTTAAATACCTGTGCGGCTGCAATCTTGCGCCCCTGGGCAATGTCGGGGCTGGTCAGGGTAAAGCCGCCCGTCTGCTTGGCAGCCTGCGCGGGGTACAGAACCGCTGACATCGCCAAGGCGCCCGCGATCAATGCTGCTCGCCACATGGTGTTCTCCCATTTTTTAAGTGGTGAGCGCCTAGTTTGACGGTCGGGCGCCTGTCTCGCAAACCTTTGCCCCCTCGTGCATAGTCGCGCGGATGCTTCCCGTGAGTGGCGCTTGGCATGGCGAAAATACTTGGAATCGCGGGGAGCTTGCGCCGCGGGTCCTTCAATGCAGCCCTGCTGCGCGCAGCGGTGGAGCTTGCACCCGCCGGCACCAGCATCGAGATCGCCTCGATCCGCGACATTCCGCTCTATGACGCGGACGTGGAGGCGCAGGGCATTCCCGCGGCTGTGGCCGAGCTCAAGGAGAAGGTTGTGGCGGCGGATGCGCTCCTCCTGGTCACGCCCGAATACAACAATTCCATTCCGGGCGTCTTCAAGAACGTCATCGACTGGCTGTCACGGCCGCCTGCGGATGCGCCGCGCGTGTTCGCCAATCGCCATGTGACTCTCATCGGCGCTTCGCCCGGCCGATTTGGCACTGTACAGGCGCAGCGCTCGTGGCTGCCGGTGCTGCGCACCTTGCGCATGCGCCCGTGGTTCGGCGCGCCGCTGTACGTTTCCGCCGCGGCCGGTGTGTTCGATGGGGAAGGCCGTCTCGTCGATGCAGACGTGCGCGCGCAGCTGCAGCAGCTACTCAGTGATTTTGCGCAGGCGATAGGCTGAGGGGAATTTACGCGCAGCGCTCGCGCCTGACGCGCTCGCTCGAGGCGGGATGCTTGGCGAGCGCCGCCGCGGGGCGGATCGGCCGGCGCACGAGCTCACCGCCGCAGTTCGGACATTTGCCGTTCAGGACCTCGCGCGCGCACGTGCTGCAAAAGGTGCATTCGAACGAACAGATGAGCGCATGCGGCGAATCGGCCGGGAGGTCGCGGTCACAGCACTCGCAGTTTGGACGCAGTTGCAGCATGGCAAGCCCCTCCTCTACAGTGATTCGGCAGATGCTACACCGCCGCTCTCCCCCGCGAGCAGATCCGCCGGCGACGCGCTTCGATCGCGATTACTACCGGCGCTACTACTTCGATCCGCGCACGGCAGTCATCTCGCGCGCGGAAATGCGCGCCCGCGCCGGTCTCATTGCCGCATACGCGGCGCATATCGGTTTGCCCGTGCGGCGCATTCTCGATGCCGGCTGCGGCACCGGCGCCATGCGAGCGACGCTGCTGCGCCGCCTGCCGCGCTCGATCTATGTGGGCCTCGAGCCGAGCGAGTACCTCTGCCAGCGCTACGGCTGGGAGCAAGGCCGCGTGGAGACGTATCGCCCGCAGGCGCCCTTCGACCTCGTCGTGTGCTACGACGTCCTGCAGTATCTGGATGACCGGCGCTCGGGCGCTGCGCTTGCGAATCTTGCGCGGCTGTGCCGCGGCGTACTCTACTTCACCGTGTTGACGCGGCAGGACTGGCTGCACAATTGTGATCGCAAGCGCACGGATGCCAACGTCCATCTGCGCTCGGGCGCGTGGTACCGCGCGCGCCTGCGCCGCGGCTTTCGCGAAATGGGCGCCGGGTTCTGGCTCGCCCGCAGAGCGCCGCTGACGGTCTGGGAGCTCGAGTCGAGTGGACGCTGATGGGTTGAGGAGAATTCCAATGGCACAATATTCCGCAAAGATCAGCTGGCTGCGCGGCAGTGCAAGCTTCATTGACAATCGCTACAGCCGCGCGCATTCCTGGCAATTTGACGGCGGCGTCGAAGTGCCGGCATCGTCCTCGCCGCACGTGGTGCCCGTGCCCATGTCGGTCGAAGCCGCGGTCGATCCTGAGGAGGCCTTCATCGCAGCGCTTGCGAGCTGTCATATGCTCTGGTTTCTCGCACTCGCGGCGGCCCAACACCTGTGCGTCGACCGCTATGTGGATGAGGCCGTGGGCGTCCTCGGCAAGAATGCCGCGGGCAAAGTCGCAATGACCACGGTGACGCTCAAACCGCGGGTCGCATTCTCCGGGGAGCCAAGGCCCACGCGCGCCGCCTTCGAAGCCCTGCACCATAAGGCGCACGAGAAATGCTTCATCGCAAACTCCGTGACGACCGAGGTGCGCTGCGAGCCTGCGTTTGAGTGAGCGCCCGCCCATCGATGGCGTTTAAGGACCATTTCTCGCGCATTGCGGCCACCTACGCAAGCTTTCGGCCGCGCTACCCGCCGGCGCTGTTTGACTATCTTGCACGCTCGTGCCGGCAGCACACACTGGCCTGGGACTGCGCCTGCGGCAGTGGGCAGGCGACGCTCGATCTGGCGCAACGATTCGATGCCGTGCTCGCAACCGATGCAAGCGCCGCTCAGCTCGCATCAGCGCCGCCGCTGGCAAACGTCCGCTACCGCGTCGCGCCCGCTGAAGACAGTGGCCTTGCGGCGTTGTCCGTCGACATCGTGACCGTGGCGCAGGCGCTGCATTGGTTCGAGCTTGCGCCGTTCTACGCCGAGGTCGAGCGCGTGCTGCGTCGGGAGGGCGTGCTCGCAGTTTGGACCTACGGCGTCATGCACGTGGCGGGCGAGCGCATCGACCGAGCGCTGCAGGAATTTTATTGGGATACGCTCAAGTCGTACTGGCCTGCCGAACGAGAACTCGTCGAGAGCGGCTATCGAACCTTGCCGTTCGTCTTTCCCGAGCTGACGCCGCCCGCATTCGAGATGCAGGAAGACTGGTCACTGCGGCAGCTCAGCGGTTACGTGCGCAGCTGGTCGGCCACCGCGCGCTATCTCGAACGCAACGCAGTGGATCCGACGGTGTCGCTCGAGGAGAGCCTGGCTTGCCTGTGGGGTAAGCCGGATGAGTTGCGGCGCATCAGCTGGCCGTTGAGCGTGCGCATCGGCGTGAAGCCGTAGGGCGGTTTCCCTCGAAGGCGAGGCAACGCTATTCTGCGGATGATGAGCGTTCAGGCACTCGTTCAATTCAGCGGGCGCACCGACTGCCGACGCGATGGTTGCGGGCCGCTCGGCCTCATTCTTTCCGGCCATACGGCATCTCATCCGCAGGAGCTCGTGCACCTGTCTTTTGCCGGCGCGGCGCCGGCGGATCTTCCGCAGACTCTCGACGATGCGGCGGTCGCGCGCGTGAGCGAAGGAAACTATCGCATCACGAGCGGTACACGCTCCTGGACGGTAAGCGCTCGCGGCGCACACGTGCACCGCGAAGTCGCGCGCGAATTTTACCGGGCGATCCCTGCCCAGCCCGTCAGCTGGACGCAGCGGCTCTTCTGGCGGATCGTACTCGCTCTTGCGGCGACGGCTGCCGGCCGCCGGCTCCTTAGGGCCTGGCGCGGCGGTTGATTCAAGATCTGGAGTCCTCATGCAGCTCATCCCCTATCTCGCCGCCCTGATCGCAGGTGCCCTGCTCACGGTACAAGTCGGACTGAACTCAACCTTGGGGCGTTCAGCCGGCAACATGCGTTTCGCCGTCCTCATGAACTTTCTCGTGGGGTCAGTGGGGCTCCTCGTCTATTTTGCTGCGGCCGGCGGCGGCTTGCCGACCCGGTACAGCTTGGCCGCCGTGCCGGCATGGGCGTGGTTCGGCGGCTTTCTGGGAGCGTTCTACGTGACGGTGGCAACGCTCGTCGGTCCGCGCATCGGTGCCGCGGCGCTTCTCGCGCTCACGGTTCTCGGCCAGCTCCTCGCCTCGCTTCTCGTCGATCAGTTTGGCTGGCTCGGCTTCCCCACGCAGCCGATTTCGCCCACCAAGCTTGCCGGAGCGGCGCTCCTCCTGGGGGGCGTCGGGCTGATCGTGCGCTGACGCGGCGCAAGGCTTCTCATGATGGCTGACACACGCATTCCCGTCACGGTGCTGACGGGCTTTCTCGGCGCGGGCAAGACGACGCTCCTGAACCGTATCCTTGCGGAAAAGCATGGCCAGCGCATCGCCGTAATCGAGAACGAATTCGGCGAAGTTGGGGTTGACCAGGAACTCGTCATCGGCGCCGAGGAAGAGATTTTCGAGACCGCCAACGGCTGCATCTGCTGCACGGTGCGCGGGGATCTCATTCGCGTGCTCGGCCAGCTGCTGAAACGCCGCGACCGCTTCGACTACATCATGATCGAGACCACAGGGCTCGCCGACCCGGGTCCTGTGGCTCAGACCTTCTTCGTGGAAGAGGATTTGAAGGAGCAGTTCCTGCTCGACGCCATCGTGACCGTGATTGATTCTGCGCACATTGAAAAGCATCTGGGTGAAATCGCTGCGGCAGGCGAACAAGTCGCATTTGCCGACGTGATCCTGCTCAACAAATCCGACTTGGTTGCGAGCGCGGATCTCGCGCGCATCGAGCGCCGCCTCCGCGCAATCAACAGCACTGCAAAAATCCTGCGCACGCGCAACGCCGACGTTCCCATCGAGGCGGTGCTGCAGGTGGGCGCATTCGATCTGCAGCGCGTGCTCGCCATGGAAGAGGAGTTTCTCGCCGGCGCCGCGCCGCACGAGCATGGCACCGCCGATCACCACCACGACGATGAGATTGCCTCGGTCGGGATCGTCGATCCGCGTGCGCTCGATGCGCACAAGCTCGACTCGTGGTTCTCCTATTTGTTGCAGAGTCGCGGCCCGGACATCTTCCGGATGAAGGGCGTGCTCAACATCCGCGGAGAAAATCGCCGCTACGTGTTTCACGGCGTACACATGACTTTTGATGCCCGTTTCGAGAGGCCGTGGCACGACACGCTGCGTGGCAACAGGCTCGTCTTCATCGGCCGCAGGCTCGATCGGCAGGAGCTCGAAGCCGGCTTCGCATCCTGCATCGCATGATTGCTGCACATCTTGCGAAGCGCGCAACCGTTGCGCTCGATACCTATATCGTCGACTGCGCGTGGTCGAGCGACAGCACGGCGCTCGCTATCGCCGGGGGCGAAGGGGCGGTGTTGCTCATAACGCGCGCAGCGGCGAATCCCGAAGTACGCAAGCTGGGCCAGCATGCACTCGGCACCCTCGCCATCGCGTGGCAGCCGGGCAGCGGCACGATCGCCTCTTCGGGCCAGGATGGCACCCTCATGCTGTGGAACGCGGCTGCGGCTGTGCCTGCGAAGCTCCTCAATTCCGGCACCACATGGACGGAGCATCTGGCCTATGCGCCGGACGGCAAGCTTGCTGCCGCGACGGGCAAGACACTCGATATTTGGAGTCGCGAGGGTGAGCGGATGGGCCCGCTCGCGCCGCATGCGAGCACCGTCGCGGCGATTGCCTGGGACGCATCGGGGCGGGAGCTCGCCGCCGCCACCAACCGGGCGATGTGGGTGCACCGCATCGAGCCGCCGCCTCTTGCCGCGCGCGCCTACGAGGTTGCATCGGCCTGCCTCACGGCCGCCTTCAGCCCCAATGGCCGAGTGCTCGTCGCGGGCATGCAGGACGGCGCCGTACACCTGTGGTACCGCGCGAGCGCGCGTGATGCGCACATGCGCGGCTACGGCGCGCGCGTCGCGCTCACGTACTGGAGCGCCAACAGCCGGCACCTCGCAACGAGCGCGGGCGCGCAAATCGTCATCTGGGATTTCGGCGGCAAAGGCCCTGAAGGGTCAACGCCGCTCGAGCTTTCGGCCCATACGGATCGCATCGATTGTCTCGCCTATCAACCCGGCGGCCCTTGGCTTGCTTCGGGAGGCCGTGATTGGCGCGTTGCACTATGGTGGCCGGGGAAGGCCGATCTGCCGGTGGATGTGCAGCTGTGCGCATCCGAAGTTTCGGTGCTGCGTTGGTCGCCGGATGGGCGCGTTCTCGCCGTCGGGGAGCGCGGCGGTCAGCTCTCGTTCTATGCGCTTGTTACGAAGTCGGCGACCCCAGCTCGATGACCGCCGTCGGGATCACGGGAACACGATGCGTCCCAAGGAGATTCGCGTAGATCCCGGTTTGCGCATGAAACGCCTGCGTCCAGGTGAACTGACGCAACACGCGCTCACGCGCCACTTTGCCGACCGCCGCGACGTCGCGCTCGTACAGCGCCACAATCGCCTCGGCCATGCTATTGGCACTGCCGGGCTCGGCCAGCATCCCGACCGATGCATCGACGAGTTCGGGAATCGCGCCGGCGCGTGCGGCCACCACGGGAAGCCCGCAGGCCATGGCCTCGAGAATGACGAGGCCGAATGTTTCCTTCGTGCCCGCGTGAACCAGAGCGTCTGCGGAGGCGAGCCATTGGGCAAGCTCGATGCTGTCGCGCCGGTACGGAATGAGCGAGATGTTCGGCATGGGGCGCGCTTCGCGCTCTCCGCCGATCATCAACAGGTGATACGGATGGCCGAGACTTGCAAACGCCTGCAGCAGCACCGGCAGGTTTTTTTCCTGGGCGAAGCGTCCCGCGTAAACGAGAACGCGCGTATCCGCCGGCAGCCCGAGGCCCGCGCGCAGGTCCAAGGTCGCGCGCTCGGGACAGAAGATCTCGGTATCCACACCGAGGGGCTGATGCATGGTGTGCCGAACGCCCAGGCCGTTCAGAAAGTCGCACATCGAGCGGCTCGGAGCGAACACTACATCGCAGCGCTCGTAGAACCAGCGCACATAGTGGCGGAGCGTGCGCTCGCTGACGCTGCCGATGCGCCGGCCAATGATCTGCGGCAAGTTCGAATGATAGAAAGCGACGAGCGGAATGCCGCGACGCTGTGCGACGCGCCATGCACACCATGCCGAGTGGAAGGCGTCGCCCACCTCGATGAGATCCGGCTCGAGCGCATCAAGCAGCGCCGCCCAGCGGCGGGTATTGAGCGGCAAGCGGTAATTGAATGTGCCTGGCAGCGCGAAGCCCGGGACGGTGCAGATGCCCCCGCGCTCCACGTATTCCGAGTCGCCCGGCACCACCATTGAGTGCTGCCAGGACGTGTGGCTGCGAAGCCATGCGTGCTTGGCGGTGAGATAGCGCTTCACGCCGCCGCTCGTCGGCGAATAGAAGAGGGTCGTGTCGACGACGTGCATGCGGATTCCAGGCCTGTTCTCGCACCTTTTAAGAGGTGTCAGCAAGCTTCAGGCCCGCATTGCACCTTTTATGACGTACGAGTGTCAAGCTCGCATGGGCGGCCCATGGGTCGCTAGCCTGAAGGTGCTGAGGATCCCCCGGCCGCGTCAGGCCGCGCTGGAATGCAGCATGCCTGTGGCGCGTGCCGCTGCGATCGCCTGCATGACTTCATGCGCGTCGGCCGTGCGCTCGGCACGATTTTTCGCGAGCATGCGGGTAATGAGCGATTCGTGGTGCGCCAGACTCGGCGGCAGCCGCGGCAGCGGCGCGTTCACGTGCTGTTCCAGCAGTTCGATGGCGGACTGGCCCGCGTAGGGCCGCTTCCCCGTCAGGAGCTCGTAGTAGATGACGCCCAGACTGTACAGATCAGAGCGGGCGTCGAGTTCCTCGCCCAGTGCCTGTTCGGGGCTCATGTAGTAGGGCGAGCCGCGCAGCACGCCGGTGCGCGTGCTCTTCAAGCTGCCATCCAATTGCCGGGCGAGGCCAAAGTCGATGAGCACTATCGCGTCATCCTCGCGCAGCATTACGTTCGCCGGTTTCAAATCGCGGTGCACGATTCCTGCGTCGTGCACGACGCGCAGTGCCGCGGCGATTTCTCCCACGTAGCGCAGCGTATCCTCCTCCGACACCCCTTGGCGCAACCGTGCCTTGAGATCGCCGCGCGAAAAGTAATCCATCGCCAAATACTCATGCCCGCCGCGCCAGCCGTAGTCGTGGATCTCAACGATCGCCGGATGGCGAATGGCGGCGAGCGCTGCGCGCTCGCGCGCCAACACTTGCGGCTCGCTCGCGCCGTCGCCGACCGTCGTGCTCACTTTCAGAGCGACATCGCGCTTGAGGTCGAGGCTCGTGGCAAGGTAGACGACGGCCTTCTCGGACTCGCCGATGGTCTTCAAAATACGATAGTGCGGGATCAGGTCGCGCAGCGCCGCGCCGCTGTGTGGCAGCGGTGCGGAATTCTCCGCGCCTTTGCCTCGCGCGCGGTTGGCGCGCGCGAGGCGCGCCAGGCTGCGTGCGACGCGCCGCTCGATGCGCCGCAGCGCGGTACGGACGGCCGCATTCAGGCGCTGCGGCGTGAGCAGTCGCTTGGGCAAGTAGTCGAGCGCGCCCATGCGCAGTGCGCGCACCGCGGTGAGCTCGTCGCCGCTTTCGGCGATCACTATGGCGGCGGGAAAGTCAGTGCGGCGGCGCAATTGACGCAACAGATCAAATCCTTCGGCCGGTTGATCGTCGTCAGTTGCGCCGAAGGCCGCGGCCAGGATCAGGAGGTCATAGTCCCGATGCGTGAGCGAGTCGTAGCGCAGTAAGAGCTCGCTCATATCGAGCAAAGTCACGGTGGCGTCCGGGCATAGGACGGCCAAATGATGGCGCAGCCACTCCCCGTAGCGCAGGTCGCGTTCGACGATTAAGAGACGTGCTCGCATACGCAGTGCAGTTATTGAAGGGTGAATCGGATGCGCAGCTGCGCACGCTGTTCGACGGGCAGACCGTCGCGTTGCACGGGCCGATAGCGCCAGCGGCGCACCGCCGCCACCGCCGCCTCATCAAACATGTCCTTGGGGTCTGAGCCCAATACTGCAACGTGGGTGACGGAACCATCGGCCTCGACGTCAAATGCGAGATCCACCCAGCCGGTCGTATCGGTCGCGCGCGCTCGCTGGGGATACTCGGGCGCGATATAATGCAACCGCTCGAGGGTGCCGGCGCTGACGATGCTGTTGGCATGTGCGGGCGGCTCTTGTGGCGCTGCGCCCGATGCCTGGGGCGCTGCCGCAGCTGCCGGCGGTGTCGGCGCCGGCTCGGGAAGCGGTGGCGCAGCTGCCTCGGCAGTGGGCGCCGGTGTTGGCTTGACGAGCGCTTCTTTCATGCGTGCAACGAGCTGCGCGCCTTGCAGGTCGCGCGTCAGCGTATCGATGGCATCGCGGTCGACGCCCGCATTGGCAGCGATACCGATCGAGCGCGCGGCTTCATCCAGGTTTCCGGCGGTCAGGGCCGCCCGCGCGGTCGCGACCAGTTGTTGCTGCCGCTCAAGCTCATCGGCCTGCTGTTGTTGCTGCTGCTGGCGCGTCTGCGCGCGCATGGCCCGCTCCCGTTCGCGCGCGATCTGGGTCGTGAGGAAGGAAACCCGCACGGAATTTGGCGTGATGGCGTGCGCGGCTGCGGTCAGATGCTCCGCCTCGTCGAGATGCTGTGCGAGCAGATCCTGCTCGGCGGCGGAGAGCACTTGGTCAACCACTTTGTCGAGGCCGGCGAGCGCTTGCGCATCGCCGTGATGGCGCTCGAGCGCCTGTTGATACAGGTCAGCTGCGCTTGCGCCCGGCGGCAACAGCCAGTCACCGCGCGCGAGCGCATCACCCGCCCGGTCGAGAAGTCCTTTGAGAACGGCATCGGCCGGTAATTGGGGCGGCGTCTTCGGTTGCGGCTGCGCGCCGGCGGAAGGCGGCGCCGCTGTCCGTGCCGGGGCGTGCTGGCCCATCAACCAGCCGACGAAACCCGCGACGGCAGCGACGCTGAGCACTGCTATGGCGAGTGTGGCGAACGGCAGGCGTCGCGGTGTCGCGGGCTTGCCAAGCTGCGGCAGGGTGCTCGTGGCGGCGGTTCCCTCTACGGCGCCGCGCCTGCGCCATGCCGCATCGATAAAGAGCCGGATGCGTTGCTCCGATGCCGGCTTATGCAGGAATCGATACACGTCGCCGCTCGTCACCTGCGCGCTGAGCGCGGCCTGCTCGGCGGCCCCTCCGGCAACAACGAGTACAAGCTCCGGGAACTGCGCCTTCAAACGCTGCGCCAGCTGCGCGATTGGGCTTACGGTTGCGGCTGTATCCAGCACCGCCACGCCCGCGGCACCGGCCATGAGCTGGGTTGCGAGGTCGGTTTCCGCGCCGACGAAGACGAGCTCATGTTCCGAGGCTGCAACGGCGCGCACGGCGCTAGAAAATGCCGGGTCGCGCGTGAGCACCACCAGAGTTTCACGCAACAGCACGTCGAGCCCGCGCGCAGGAGCGCTGCCGGCAGGCACGTCGGTCGGATCGAGCCCTATGGCGCTGTTCAGCGGAATTTGCAGCTCCTCGAGGCGTGCCTTGCCAACCGGACGGTGGACAGGCCTACAGCCTCCGTGACGATGCGGCAATTCGCCTGCTCTTGTCGCCACCGGCGGGGCGATTCTGTGAAACTCGTCATTTTGCGACGACGGCATTTTCTAGCTGGAGCTTAACAGGGGCCTTTTCGAGCTTTTTGGCGCGTTATGTCCGGGGGCGGCCGCGTGCGCGCAAGTGGGGGTTCGCGTGGTTATTGGCCTTTTATTGATGGTCATCGCCTTGGTTGCGACGCTGACTAGCGCGGCCGCTCCGCGCTTCTGGGTGGCAGACCTTGCGGTGCACTTTCGCCTGCAGTGGGCGGCGCTTGCGTTCGCGGGCTGTTTGATTCTCGCATCTACGGGTCATGCGGGCTGGGCGGCGCTCGCCTTCCTGGTCGCGGCAATTCAGGCCCTGCTGTGCGCGCCGTTCCTGAATTCACGCACGCCGGCGCCCGTCGAGCGCGCGCCGTCTGCGCCGCTACGCCTGACGGCGATCAATGTTTGGTATCGCAACCATCAGTTTCAGCGTGTCATCGACTTCATCGCGCGCGAGCGGCCCGACGTCGTCCTGCTTGCCGAAGTGACGGCAGAGTGGGAGCAGGCTCTTGCGCCATTGAATGCGGACTATGCGCACCGCTGCGCGACGCGCGGCCGGCGCGGCACGGGACTGCTATTGCTGTCGCGCTGGCCGATGCAGGCCGCGGTGCTGCCCGGCTTTTCGGACGTCGAGCCTGCAGTCTCGGCGACATTGCGGGTCAATGAGCGCAGCGTGCAGGTTTTGAGCGTGCATACCAGCTGGCCGCACGGGCCCGCAAGCTCCGCCCTGCGCGATCGGCAGCTGGCGCTCATCGGCGAGTTCGCGCGCTCCCAGACGGGCCCGCTCATCGTTCTGGGCGATTTGAATGTCTCGCCCTTCTCGCCGCATTTGCAG
Organism: Gammaproteobacteria bacterium; assembly: GCA_003140135.1. Lineage (GTDB taxonomy): Bacteria > Pseudomonadota > Gammaproteobacteria > Steroidobacterales > Steroidobacteraceae > PALSA-1196. The sequence continues at coordinate 4,301 of PLIX01000278.1, read as the reverse complement.
GCGCTCCTGGCCGGCGGCAATCTGCGATCCGCGTCGCAAGGCTTCGGCTGGCAGCCCACATGGCCGACATTTCTGCCGCCCGCCGGCATCCAGATCGATCATGCGCTGACGGGCGCGGGCGTTTTCGTCACGGCTTTCCGGCGCGGCTCGCCCGTGGGCTCGGATCACCTGCCCATCATCATCGATTGTGTTTGGTAGTGGCAGGCTGCTTCGTTGTAAGAGTCGCGCTTCGCCATCGATGAGCGATGCGAGGGCCGCGCAGGAATATTGGCGTACCCCACGGGCCAATATCACCCAATTAGCCTCCACTCATCCTGCGCGTAGCGCGTTATGCTGCCTCGGCATGAACGCGCGCAGCCAATTCCATAAGACTTATTCGTGCTCGAGAATGTACTTTGCGCCCTGATATGAGACCACCACGCCCTCCGGCGTGATGCTCTCGATGCGCACACCCTCCGCAAGAGACTCCCCCTCGCGCAGCCTGTGCATATTGATGAGCACAAAACGCTCCTCGGGCTTTGCGGCATAGACGTGCAGGTCGACGCGCAGCGCCGGCAGGTGCGATTCCGGGCTCGACGCGGCGTCGGCGTAGCTCTTCAAGCCGCTCTCTGTTCCGCTGCTGACGTGTGGTCCGCCCTGCCCCTGATTTTGATTGGCCGGCGCGACCGCAGGTTCGTAGTCGTCAGGATTGAGGGGTGCGCCTTTGGATTCTGGATTTGCAAGGACGGGTTCTGGCTGGCCCGCTTGAGTGCGTGCGGGGGCGATGGCGGTGGGCGGCGCGCCTGTCACGCTTGCGGCGGCTACCGGTGCAGATTGAACGGATGCGACCGCGGCCTGCGGCGGTGCGCTCTGCGAGCCTGAGCTTATGGGCGTCACTGTGCTCTGCGCCTGTTCGGGCGGCGGGTGGCGCAGAAACACCCAGGCGCCGACCAGGATATTGATGACGAGGAGCGCCGCCAAAGCGAGCGCCCAGTAAGGAAAGCGCGGCCTTGGAGGTGTCACCTTAACCTCAAACAAAGCGGGCCCAGACTGCCGCTGACGGTCGCTTTCGGATTTCTTCAGGGCATCGAGAATGAATGACATGGTTTAGCTGCCGTGCGTCGCGGTCGCGCTCAAGAGGGGTGAATCGGGTGCCGCGACAGCGCTTGCGAGCACGATTTGAGTTTGGATGCCCGCGATGCCGTCAACCGCGAGCCGGTGCTGGCGCTGAAAGTCCATCACAAGATGGGAGAGCTCGGTGTCGAACACGTCGCTTACGGATTGTCCGGCGGTGACGCCCTGCAGGCGCTGCAGGCTCTCCCTGAGCCAGCGCACTTCATCGCCGCGCATTCCCACCGACAACGGCTTCACCGTCTGCGTGCCCGGTCGCCATAACATCACGAAATCCCCAAACCAGTAGCGCGACAACTCGCCAATGCCCACCTCGTGCGTCTGACCGGCGAGATCGATGCGCGCATGTTCATCATCGAGGCCCGCGAGCACGACCTGATGTTTGGTGCCCGCGTCATCATTGAGCAGAAGAATGACCGGGCGGTTGTACACGCGCAGCTGACCAAAGGAACCCCGCTGCACGAGGCACTCCAAGCCTTGCTGTGCCGCCTGCGTGCACGGATCGACGTTGCCCGCAACGTAGTGTGCGCTCCAGAGGCCAAAGAGCCGCAGGAAGGCGTCGTCGGGACCCGTCGCGTCATTGTGCTGCGTCAGGAGCGTTTGTAGAGAGGCTGCGCTCGGCGGCGGTGGTGGCGCGACTGCGACTGCGGCCGCTGGGGTGGCGGGCGGCGCTCGGGAATTGACGACGTCGTGATGCGGCGCGGCCTCTTTGACGGCAGAGGCGGCGACGAGGGCGGTCGGCTGCCGGTCCAGACGCCAGTTCGTGAGCGGCCACATGCCCCAAACAGTAGCCGCGAGCACCGCGGCCGCGGCGGCCGCGCCGAGCCAGGGCAGCCAGCGTGGTGCAAAGCGCCGACCAAACACTTCGGCCGCAGCATGGCGGACCAAGCCGTTCGTGACGCGGTGGCGATCCTGAGTGTAGGCGCCCAAGAGCGCGCGATCGGCGACTACGTTGATGACGCGTGGTACTCCGCCGGAGAGGTGGAAGAGTTCGGCGAGCGCCATGCTCGAGAAAATATCCGACGTGGCGCCGGCGACGCGCAGGCGGTGTCGCACGTAGGCAGCGGTCTCGGCTGCGGAGAGGGGATGCAGGTGGTAGCGGCCGGTGACGCGCTGCGCCAGCTGCCGCAACTCGTTGCGCGCGAGCAGATCCCGCAATTCCGGCTGGCCAATCAGGATGATTTGCAGGAGCTTCTGTGTGTTGGTCTCCAGGTTAGTGAGGAGCCGCACCTGCTCGAGCACGTCCGGCGCGAGGTTCTGCGCCTCATCGACCACGAGCACTATACGTCGCCCGTCAGCATGCGCGCGCAGCAGATAGTGATTGAGGATATCAACCAAGTCCTTCCTGCTGTCGGTGGCGGCGTCCGGCACGCCGATGCCGAGTTCCTCGCAGATGGTCAGCAGGAACTCGGATGCCGTCATGCGTGGATTCAGAATGAGCGCAATCTCGGCGTTTTTCGGTGTCTGCGCCAACAGCGAACGAATGATGGTGGTCTTGCCGGTACCGACCTCGCCGGTCAACTGTACGAATCCGCCGGCCTCATTGATGCCGTACAGCAGGTGCGCGAGCGCCTCGGCATGGCGCGCGCTCAGGTACAAATAGCGCGGATCAGGCGTGATCGCGAAAGGCTTTTCCAGCAGGCCGAAGAAGGACAGGTACATTTAACGATGCTACTTGATCGTGCTGCCCCGCCGCAGCGCGTGCGCGCCAAAGCGTGCCTGCGCTGCATCGAGCGCCGCGTCGAGGCGCGTTGCGTACGCCGACGCGGCCTCAAAGAGGGGAAGTTGCGATGCCGGGCTCAGATCAGTCAAGACCACTCCCAGCAGCCGAAGTTTCGCACCGGCATGCTCGGCCAACCACCGGGCCAGGAGCTCATTTGCCACGCTGGCGATGGTACGCCCATCGTGTGTCGGCGGCGCAACCGCACGTTGACGGGTGGAAGTGGTGAAATCGTGGCGCCGGATCTTCACTCCGATGCAGCCGGTCATGAGTCGCTTCCTGCGCAGGCGTTCGCAGGCGAGGTCGGCGATGCGGGCCAAATGCGTTCTGAGCACGTGCGGATCTGCAATGTCGATGTCGAAGGTATCTTCGGCACTCAAGGATTTTTCCTCGAGGTCAACGAGTACGGGCCGCTCGTCGATTCCCGCCGCCCGCTGGCGCACGCGCTCCGTGTAGCGGCCGAACAACGGCCACAGGATCGCATCCGGCGCGACACGCAGTTCGGCAAAGGTGCGGATGCCCGCCTCTTCAACCTTTGCGCCCGTCTTATGCCCGAGGCCCGGCAGGCGCCGCACCGACAGAGGATCGAGCACCTCGCGGATCCGCTCCTGCGGTACGACGGTCAGGCCGTCGGGCTTGGCGAGATCGGAGGAGATCTTTGCGACCAGCTTGTTGGGCGCGACCCCGACGGAGGCCGTGAGCCCGGTGCGCTCGCGGATGCGCTCCTTGATGCGGCGCGCGATGCAAACCGCGCCGCCGAACAGTTCCTGACTGGCGGTGACGTCCAGAAACGCCTCATCCAAAGACAGGCCCTGAACGAGCGGCGTCACCTCATGGAAAATCTCGAAGATTTGGCCCGAGACCTCCTGGTAGCGCTGCATTCGCGGGCGGATGCACACCGCCTGCGGGCACAGGCGCAGTGCGGTGTGCATCGGCATCGCCGAATGCACGCCAAACTTGCGCACGGCGTAGCTTGCGGCCGCTACGACGCCGCGAGCGCCCGTGCCGCCGACGATCACGGGCGCGCCGGTGAGATGCGGATTGTCGCGTACTTCGACGGATGCGTAGAACGCATCCATATCCACATGCAAAATGGCGCGCAGCAGCTTCAACACTTGGACGGCGGCTATTGCGTGACCGTGATCGTGATCTTCTTTGAGACGAGCGGAGGATTGAACGCCATATGGTTGAGATCCGCAAAGACCAGCTGCAGTGTGTGCTTGCCGGGTGCGAGAGTCAGCGAGGTTTGGGTCTGTCCTTTGCCGAAATGCAGCAGCTTGTCCGTCGCCGGCATGGGCACGCTCAAGTCCGACGGCACGTCCATGTCGACCAGCAGATGATGATGGCCGGTGTTGTCGAATTTGACGCCTGCCGGGGCGATGCCCATGCCTTTGAGTCCGAAAAGCACCACGACCGGGCCTTTGACCTTGGCGCCGTCATTGGGACTTATGATGTAGACCTCGGCGCCGCT
>PLIX01000201.1 GCA_003140135.1 Gammaproteobacteria bacterium | reverse complement strand
TACAGCGCAATGCCGATGCTCGGTGTCACTACAAAGCGGTGACCGCGGCAGTCATATGGCTCCGCGAGAGATTGCTGGATGCGATCGGCGACGGCGGTGGTTTGCGCCTCATCGCTAAGTCCGGTAAGCAGCACGACGAATTCATCGCCGCCCAAACGAGCAACGCGTGCCCGTTCGTGAGTCGGGCGCTCGCCCGGCTGCGACACGACATCGGAGGGCCGGACGCTACTCTCCAGGCGGCGCGCGACGTTTTGCAGCAATGCGTCGCCGACGGAATGTCCGAGGTTGTCGTTGATTCGCTTAAAGCGGTCGAGGTCCAGGTACAGAAGCGCCATGAGGTGCCCGCTGCGTTTGGCAGCTCGAATGGCGCGGCCCACTTCTCGCACCAGCAGTTGGCGATTGGGTAAGCCGGTCAGTGTGTCGTAGTAGGCAAGATATTCTATGCGCGCCTTGGCTCTTAGCCGCTCGGTGGTATCTCGAGTAATGATTAGGAGCCGTCCGTCGGCCTGCGGGCGCAATCGTGCCTCGTAGGCGCGCTGCTCCTTACCCTGGCCCACGGTGAACTCATGGGTCGCAAGTTCGCTGCCCGTGACTGCGTTCAAGGACAGGCGCACGGCGCGCGCCACATCTGCGGGCAAAACCTGTTCGAGCTTCTTGCCGACCAGGCTCGCGCCTGTGTTTTTCTCAGCGCCCGTGATGTGCTCCAACAGCACGCCGTCGCGATCAACGATAAAAATCGTATCGGGGAGCGCCTGCAGCAACGTGCGATTCTTCTGCTCACTGACCCTGAGCGCGCGCATATTGTCCAAGGCTCGAAGCATGAAGCCTATTCGATGCGGCAGCGTCGGCCACAGAACCGGCTTGTGAATGAAGTCGGTTGCGCCTGCCTGGTAGGCATGCGCAATGGATTCGGTATCGTCGTGCGCTGTGACCATGACGATCGGCACGTCGCCGTCCGGGCTCATGGCGCGCAATTTCGCGCATATGTCAAAACCGTTGCTGCCCGGTAACTCGACGTCGAGCAGGACTAGATCGGGTTTTTCCTTCTCGAAGGATGCGAGTGCATCTCGGGTGTTGCTGGCGATTCTCGCGTCGAAGCCCGCCTGCTGCAGGGTCTCACTCGCCAGGAGGGTAAATACCGGATCATCATCGATGATGAGCACGCAGCGTCGCGGATAACTCTGAAGATGCATGCTGGTTCACTATGGGGCTAATGAAGTACGGGCGCCGCCGCGAGTTCGCGCCGTCATCAGGCACTTCCATCACCCCCTGCGGGTTGGGCGGAAAAATCCGATAGGTAATCGCTCTGGAGGTCCCTGCATTTGTCGTATTCTTTGCGCCGGCCCCGTTGGCTTGTCGGCAGTCAGTTCACAATCTTTAAAGAATTTATAAGAAGTGCGGTAATCCCAGAGAAATCGAGAGCCTGGTCACACCTCACGGGCGCAACTGCGGACGCTGACCCGAAGCGTACGCACGCCAGCGTACATAGCTGCACGCATCGCAATGCTCGGGGAGGCACGGTATGTTGCGGCGCCCCGTCTGCGCCGGTCGATGTCTCTTTAGGGTATGCGAATCACGCAGCCGGGCATTGCGGATCGGGCAGGATGGCGCGGATGCCGTCTTTCCCCCATTTCTGATGCCCCGGTCCACGCGGCGGATTATGTCTCATACCGTCGGCACGCGATGACGCCAGGCTTGCGCTCCCGCCGGTTCGGGACCTCATGGGCCGAGGCAATCCAGGGCAGCTGGCTGTTTTTTGATCAGATTTCAACTCAATATTATCAATAAGTTGTTTATTATATTTAATGTTGTACTGCAAGTCTGCCGCGGCTTCCACGCTCTGCCAGCGACGCCCAAGCCTCAGGAAAACCCCAGACACTCCAGGGACATGGACCGGTATGCGTCGGTTGATTCGAGCCGTGACGCAGACAACAAAAACAACGCTTTGCGGTTGTTTTTCGGAAGGGCTGCGCTATATTTCGACGCTAGGGAGTTGAGTAGTCAGGAATCTTCGAATAACTATAACAATCGGACGGACTTACCGGCCTGTATCGCAAATGCGCCCAAGAGCCGCAGCGTCCATCGAGGTCTTCGCGATGAAAACAGCATGGGAAAAATTCCAATCGGCCACTGTATGTCTTGCCCGATCGGGTGGCATCAAGGACCGGTTGACCGACGCGTATCGCAACTATCTTGCGCTCGTGGCGGAAGACGACTTACCCAAGGAGCTGCGCGAGGATTTCCGCGCCTTCGGCCGCGCGCTCACGCGTGAACGCCCGCTGCTACGCGGCGAGGATGCATTCCGCGCGACAATTCGCAAGATGTCGAACGATGAGGCCGATCAGATCGCGACGACGGTAGTACTCATGTTTGCGGCAATTCCGCGCAGCTTCACGCCGGTCGTGCGCTCGTTGAACTCCGCACAGATTGTGCCGCTTTACCTAACTGAGGTTGCTGAGGCGCAAGTTCGCGCGAGCGTTGCGCTCGCGCGCTAGTCGATCTTAAATTCGATCGTGTCCCAGCGCGCCGTGTCCTCATGGCGCGCTTGGCGGCGCACGGCATCCACGAGCGCGCGCTCGTCCCACTCCACCACTTCGTTGGCAAGATCCGCAAGCGGCTTCGGCACTGTCGCGGCGCTGCCAAAGCGCTTCATGAGTACCACGGGTTTGTGACTCGCCTGGGCGTACAAGAGCTGAAACGTGAGCAGGTCCTGATGCTTCTCATACGGATCGGGTAGCGCGATCACGCACTCGGTGGGCGCGATCTGGCGGCGCAGCGCTTCCTTCAAAGCTTCCTTGTCTTGCACCGGCAGCTGTTCGGGAGTGCTGTAGTTGCGATAGAAGAAATTGGTCGCGCTTTCCAGATACTCGAACACGCGCAGGTAATCCTCGCTGATCTCCCAGACGTGGGTGACGAAGAGCCGAATTGGATGGGCTTGCGACATCGAGGTGGCACTTAAGGCGGCGCCCCGGCGCCGCACACGCGATAGAATACCCCATTACTGCCGCTTGAGCCCTCGACCGCCCTCAATTGCGCCTGCTTCTTTACAACATCCGCTATGCAACCGGCACCGGGGCGGCTTTTCACCTGCCTCTGCCGGGTGCGGGGTACCTGCGCAGCAACCGTAAAGTCCTGACGCGCATCACTGAGTTCATACGCGCTGAACAGTCGGACATTGTCGGTCTTATCGAGGTCGACACCGGCTCGGTGCGCACCGGCATGGTCAACCAGGCGGAGCACATAGCGGCGCAGATCGGCCACTACTCGACCTACGAGTGTAAGTACGGGCTCGGCTCCTTCAACCAGTTCGTTCCCATCGTGCGCAAGCAGGCGAATGCTTTCCTGTCCGCGCCGCACGTGCGCGGCGAGCGCTTTCATTACTTCGACACGGGCATCAAGCGACTTATTATTGAGCTTGAGCTCGAGAATGTGTGCGTGTTCCTCGTCCACCTGTCCCTGAAATTCCGTCAACGTCAGTATCAGCTGCGCTCGCTGCACGATCTGGTCGTGCAGGCCAAGAAGCCGGTGATCGTGGCGGGTGATTTCAATGCGTTCTGGGGCACGCACGAGATCTACCTCTTCATGCGCGCCTCCGGCCTGCGCAGCGCGAACACGCAGGGGATTCCTTCCTTTCCGGCACGCGTGCCGCGCATCGAGCTCGACTTCATCCTGGTGAGCGCGGGAATCGAAGTGACCGACTTTCGCGTGCCCGATGTGCGCTACTCCGACCATCGCCCGCTGGTGTGCGACTTTCACATCAAGGCGGCCGCGTGAATGCCCTCACCTATTGGAAGCTCGACCGTGATGTGGACGGCATCGCATGGCTTGCGCTCGACAAGCCCGGCACATCGGCGAACGTGCTCTCGAGCGAGGTCCTGGTCGAGCTTGGGGCGCTCCTCGGAGGCCTCGCCGCCGCTCCCCCGCGTGCCCTCATCGTGCGTTCCGCCAAGCCGAGTGGATTCATCGCCGGCGCCGATATTCGCGAGTTCACCGCCTTCAAGGGGCCTGAGGACGCCTTCGCCCTGATCCGCGCCGGCCAGGGAGTGCTCGACCGTCTGGAGGGCCTGCCCTGCCCCACCATTGCGGCCCTTCACGGCTTTGCATTGGGCGGTGGCCTGGAGCTTGCGCTCGCCTGCCGCTACCGCATCGCGGCGAATGAGGAGAAATTGGCGCTCGGATTTCCGGAAGTGCAGCTCGGGATTCACCCGGGCTTCGGCGGAACGGTGCGCTCCGTGCGCCTCTTGGGCGTGCGCCCGGCGATGCAGCTCATGCTCACCGGAAAATCCATACGCGCCGCCCAGGCCCTCAAGATCGGGCTCGTCGATCGGCTGGTGAACGCGCAGGAGCTGGATGCCGCCGCCCGGGCCATGGCGCTTGACCCCCCGCGGGCGCAGCGCGCCCCGATAGTCGAGCGGCTATTGAGCTCAGCTCTGCTGCGCCCCTTCATGAAATCCGCGCTCCTGCGCCAGCTCGCCGCGCGCGCGCGCCGCGAGNNTTGATCTGTGGGCGCGCTATGGGGCTCGGGGGGAAGCATCCTTCGAAGCGGAGGCGCGCTCAATCGCGGAGCTCTTCGGTACGCCGACGGCGCGCAACTTGATACGCGTATTCATGCTGCAGGATCGGCTGAAAGCCGCTGCCGGCAAGTCTGCGGTTCCGATCAAGCACGTGCACGTCGTCGGCGCCGGCGTCATGGGCGG
>PLIX01000198.1 GCA_003140135.1 Gammaproteobacteria bacterium | reverse complement strand
ACGTGCGCGTAGTGACGGTTCGCACTCTGGTACTCCACATGCGCCGTTGAAATCGTGATCCCGCGCGCCTTCTCCTCCGGCGCCTTGTCAATCTGGTCATACGCCATGAAAGTGCCGCCGTACGTCTCCGCCATCACCTTCGTCAGCGCCGCCGTCAACGTCGTCTTCCCATGGTCCACATGACCAATCGTCCCCACATTTACGTGCGGCTTCGTACGCTCAAACTTTGCCTTTGACATCGCCAAATCCCCATCGAATGGCGGCGCGCCTGTGCGCGCCGAAAAAACTTTGCCCCACCGAGCCCGCTTGAGGTGGAGCCCACGACCGGAATCGAACCGGTGACCTCGTCCTTACCAAGGACGTGCTCTACCGACTGAGCTACGTGGGCAGACACACGCTGGAGCGGGTGGTGGGAATCGAACCCACACCATCAGCTTGGAAGGCTGAGGTTCTACCATTGAACTACACCCGCTAACCCCAAGACTCCGGCGGAATCAAGGAGCTATGAACGGCAGAACCACTCCCAAGAACGAGCCCAACCTTCCCCACGAATAGCCGACGCAAGCCGATCCCTACCCCCGGAGGCAGTCAGCTTGTGAACTTCGTAATGTTACGTATTTTTCGCCGCCGTGCAAGACCGATGCCACATGGGCAAGAAGGGCGCGGAGTGTAATCTGAATTGAGAAAAGAGAGAACTGGGTTCGAAGCGCCGCAAGAGGACCCGCCGTCATGGCTGGGGCGAACCCCGGTACCGCCTCATTCAGAACGAGCCTTTGGGCAGGTGACCGGCGGGCACGATAGCCCTTAGACGCCGCATCCCGCATCCGGCACGTCGCCCTGGTGCCTTTCCGGGCGCCCCGTTGTTGCCGGATATCCATCCTATGGATATTCTATGGACATCAATTCACGCAGATGCGCCGATGAGCATGCATATCAATCTCTCCGACGAAATGGAGCGCTACATCAAGTCAAAAGTGGGCACGGGCTTCTATGGCAGCGCCACCGAGGTCATACGCGATGCGATCCGGCGCATGCAGGCAAGTGACGCACAGATTGCAGGGCCGGAAGGCTCCGCGCCGAAAGGCGCTCCACCGCCGGGTTGACGGCGGCGCAGGGCCACAGGCCGGTCAGGCCGCGCGACCCAGGTTCGCGGCGGCGCGCGGGTCAGCCACCCCACAGCAGCGGAAACAAGGGATGCTCCATTGGAGCGCCCGCCGCCAAAGTCTCGGCGAGCCCCGGAAATTCCGGTGACGTCTTCCAGGCACGCGGCGCATGCACCATGTCATCGCCCAGGAAGCGCACCGAAAAGACCCGGCGGCGGCTCGTCCCGTCGACGCCTGCTGCAGCATGCAGCGTCAACATGTGAAAGCAGACGACATCCCCGGGCTCAATCGGCCAGCCGAGGATGCGATGCCGATCCCGCTCGGCGTCAATATCCGGCAAGTCCGCCAAATGGCCCTCCGGAAACCATTTGGCCTGCGCGTCCATGAAGCTGCGCGGCATGAGCCAGGGCCCCAAGTGCGAGCCGGCCACGAGCTCGAGAGTTGCGGCACGGCTGACCGGATCGACCGGGATCCAGAAGCTCGCGTTCTGCCGGCCTTCGATGTTGTAGTAAGGCTGATCCTGATGCCACGGCGTGCGCGCGCGGGTGCAGGGTTCCTTGGTTAGCATGTGATCGTGATATAGCCGCACGGTGCGGCTTTGCATGAGCTGCCCTGCAATCTGCGCCAGGGGCGACTCAAATATAAAGCGGCGGTAGTGCTCGTTCTCCTGCCAGCCGCAGAAGTCCTCGATGAACCGCCCCGGATCATTGGGGCGGCTGGCGACTTTGGCGCGGCAGCTCGGATGCGCCAAATTGGCGTCAATGCCGGCTCTTAGCAGCGCGACATCGCCCGCACCCAACACCTGCCGCAAACACACCGCGCCGTCGCGTCGAAAGGACTCGATGTCGCTCGGCGCGACCCTCACACAGTGCCGGCCTTCACAAGCACCATCTTCGCAGGATCGATATGCTTCTTGATCGCGCGGTTCACCTCTTCGAGCGTCAGCGCATCAATCGCACGCGGATAGTCGTCGAGCCATGAGACCGGATAGCCCCGCAGGACGGCCTGCTGCAGCGCGGTCGCAAGGCCGCCGGTCGTCGCGAGGCTCACTTGGTAGGAGCCGACGATATCCGTCTTGCGCGCCGCGAGCTCCTCGGCCGTGACACCCTCGCGCGACCAGCGCAGCAGCTCGCGCCGCGTCGACGCGATCCCCTTCTCAAGAAGCGCGGGTGCAAAAGTGGCGCCGATCCTCCAATAGCCATCGGTCAGAGCATCCTCGCCCATGCCGGCGCTAATGTCATAGGTCAGTCCTTCCTTGTCGCGGACGGATCCCATGAGCCGGCTCGTGAAGCCGCTGCCAAAGATGGCGCTGCCGACGCGCAGCGCCAGCGCCTCCGGATCTCGATACCTCAAACCGGTTGCCTCCCCGAGCACGACGGATACGCTCGCCTTGCCGGGCACGGGAATCGATTCCTCCTGCGGCGCCGCAGTGACGGCGGGCGCGGCCGCATGCAGAAAGTCGCTGCCCCCCGTCCACCCGCCGAATGCTTTGGCGACATTCGCCTGCAGACTTCGCGCGTCCAGGTCCCCCACCGCGATGAGAGTGAGGTGGGCGGGGCCGTAGTGCTGCTCGTGAAAGCTCTTCAGATCCTCGATCTTGGCGCTTTGCACCGCGGCAATCATCTCTTCGGTCGAGGCCGGGCGGTTCGGATGGCCCTTCGGGTAAATCGCGCGGTCAAACGCTTCGCTGGCACGCGCGCTGGTACTCTCCAAGGAATGCTGCAGGCTGCCGATGGCGGCTTGCTGCGCCTTGGCAAATTCGGCAGGCGCAAAGGCGGGATTGCGCAGTTGTTCGGCGATGAGGCGCACGACGAGCGGCAGATCCTTCTTCAGGCACCGCGCGTGAATTTCCACCAGCTGAATGCCGACCTCGAAGTTGATCTCCGCGCCGACGCTTTCCAGCTGCTCGGCAATCTTGAATTGATCTTCGCTCTTCGTACCCCGGTCGAGCATCATCCCCACGAGCGTCGGCACCGCCGCGTTGCCCGCGCCGGCGAAGGCATCGCCCGCGGGCAACGAGCCCACGATCGTAACGACATCCTTCACAGCGGTCGGATAGGCGATGAGATCGACGCCGGCGGCTTTCGCGCGCACGATATGCTGCGCGATCTGAGCTGCAAGAATGGGCGCAGCGAGGCTCGCGCCCGTCAGCAGCAAAAGTCCCGTCGAGAGCATTTTCAAGGAATTCATTTCGTCTCCACGGGCACAAACCAGCCGGTGGTGCTCTGATCGTGGCCAAGATAGGTCTTTGCCACGCGCTGCACATCGGCCGGGGTCACTTTGGCCATCTTGTCGGCGTAGCTTGCATAGAGCGTCCAGTCCCCGACCGCGATCCATTCATTCAGGGAACTTGCCACGTTGGCGGTGCCGTCGCGTCCATAGGCCTCGGCGGCCTGGTACTGGCGCACGATCCTGTCCACTTCGGCTGCAGTTACGCCGGCGCTCTTCACCTTTTCGATCTCGGCAAGCGTGATCTTCTCAACCTGGTCGTGGGTCGCGCCCGGCGCGAGCGTAATGCTCGCGATGAACATGCCCGGATCGTGCAGCCGATAGGCGCCGGCTTCGGTGCCGAGCGCAAGGCTCTTATCGACGAGCGCCGGGTAGAGCCGGCTGCTTTTGCCGTCTGAAAGGATCGATCCTAGAACCTCGAGTGCGGGCAGGTCCGCCTCCCGCGCGGCCGGGATCCGGTACGCGACCACGATGTTGCCGAGCTGTCCGGGGCGCTCGAGCGTGACGCGCCGCGCGCCCGACTGCGGCGGCTCCTCGGTGTACACCACGGGGATCGGCTGCGGCGCGCGCGAGATTTTGCCGTAGTACTTGTTGACAAGCTTGAGCGCCTGCGCCGGATCGACGTCGCCGACGATGCTGACGGTTGCATTGTTCGGCCAATAAAATGTGTCGTAGAAGGCGCGCAGCTTCTCGATCGGCACGTGCTCGATGTCGCTGCGCCAGCCGATCGTGGGGTGATGATAGGGATGCGCGATGAAGACCAGCGCCTGCACTTCCTTCATCAGAGCCGACTCGGGATTATTTTCGCCGCGCTCGAATTCGTTGCGCACCACCGTCATCTCGGCCTGCCGATCCGCCTCATGCAGCCACAGCCTGCGCATGCGATCCGCCTCGATCGCGATATAGCCCTCCAAATGATCGCGGCCCAAGGTGGCAAAATAATTGGTGCGATCGAAGGAAGTCGTCGCATTGAAGCCCGCGCCCACCGCCTCGAGGTATTGCTTGATGCTGTTGCCCGCCGGATCGTTGAAGCCCTCGCTTCCTTTGAACATCAGATGCTCAAGAAGATGCGTCGCGCCGGTGGTACCGGTCACCTCGTTTCTCGAGCCCACGTGATAGGTCACCTGGAAAGTGACCACCGGTGCGGAATGGTCCGGTTTCACCAGAACCTGCAGGCCGTTGACATCCTGGGTGTATTCGTCGATTCCGGCGAGCGACTTCACATAGGTGAAGCCCGCGACATTGACGGGAAGCGCGCGCGCGCCGGAGCTGCCCAGCACGCAACCAAGCGTCGCGGCATAAGCCATCAGAGAACCGGACACGGCCGGCCATCGGGAATGCTGCATCGGTGTTCCTGCATATAAGGTAATGGTGAGAGGGCCGCTGCCGCCGGCGGGTCGCGCGACAAGGCACCTAGGGCTTTGACTTCGACGGAGCGCATAAGTTTATCCAGCCGCGCGCCACACAGCGCTAAAGCGCTCGCGCGCAAGATCGCTGCTGTGGTGGAGGGGGTAGGATTCGAACCTACGAAGGCGTAAGCCGGCAGATTTACAGTCTGCTCCCGTTGGCCGCTTGGGTACCCCTCCGCGAAATGAGCCGGGCATTCTGATTTTTGTACCCACGGCTGTCAATTTGACGCGTCGCCCCGCGGCAAGGCGCCATGCACGAGCGCGCCTGCCCGCACGACCGCGTGGCAGGGATTGAAGCCAGACCAATAGCCGAGCTCCTCGATCGACTCGATATCCCAAAGCGCAAAGTCGGCGGCCAGCCCCGGCGCGAGCATGCCGCACTTGCCGCAGAGCCCCAGAGCCCGCGCCGCATGCCGTGTCACGCCTGCGAGCGCCTCTTCCTGCGTGAGCGCAAAGAGCCGCGTCGCCATGGACATCGCAAGCTGCAGCGACGCCCCCGGTGCGGAGCCGGGATTGCAATCGGTCGCCACTGCGATGGCCGCGCCGGCGGATCGAAGCGCCGCGATGGGCGGCAGATGAGTGTCGGCCAGGCCATAGAAGGCAACCGGCAGCAACACGGCAACTGTGCCTGCATCCGCTAGTGCCTGCGCCTCGGCCGCCTGCGCGTATTCCAAATGATCGCAGGACAGCGCGCCGCGGCTCGCCGCAAGGCGCGTGCCGCCGATATTGCTGAGCTGTTCGGCGTGCATCTTGATTGGAATGCGCAAGCCGAGCGCGGCATCAAAGAGCCGCTCGGCCTGGCGCGTGTCGAAGGCGATCTTTTCGCAAAAGATGTCGACCGCGTCGACGAGCCCTTCGGCATGCAGCGCCGGCAGCCACTCGCATGCGATGGTGTCGATGTAATCATCCGGCCGCGAGGCGAATTCCGGCGGCAGGGTGTGCGCCGCGAGGAGCGTCGTCTTTACCGTGACCGGAAAGCGCTCACCGAGCCGGCGCGCCGCCCGCAGCATCTTCGCCTCATCGGCCAGCGTGAGTCCGTAGCCGGATTTGATCTCGATCGTCGTCACCCCTTCGCCGAGGAGCGCGGCCAAGCGCGGCGCTGCGTAGTCGACCAACTCCTCGAGACTTGCCTGGCGCGTCGCCCGCATGGTGGTAAGAATCCCGCCGCCGCGGGCCGCGATCTGCGCGTAGGTGGCCCCGCGCAGCCGTTCGGCATATTCGCGGGCACGCGTGCCCGCGAACACCAGGTGCGTGTGACAATCGATGAGTCCCGGGGTCATCCACATGCCCTGAAGATCATGGCGCTCGAGGTTTGCCCGGCGCAGGTCCGCAGGCTCCTCCCCGACGGCCCCGAGCCAGGCGATGCGACCGTTGCGCACGGCGAGCGCGCCTTTTTCGATCACGCGCATGCGCTCATCGCAGGTGGCGATGCACGCATTGTGCCAGAGGCTCACGGCGTCGGAATTCAGCGGTTTCGGCACGATGCGCCGATGTTAGCAGTGCTGTTGGCGATTCACGGCCCCTGTCGCATACTCTTGTGCGCGTGGCGCAAGCGGCGAAGGATAAGAAGGCACTCCATGATCTACGACAGCATTCTCGGCACCATTGGCCGCACCCCAATCGTGCGCCTGCAACGGCTCGCACCGAAGAATGTGACCATGTATGTCAAGTGCGAATTCTTCAATCCGGCAAGCTCGGTCAAGGATCGTCTGGCGATCGCGATTATCGAGGACGCGGAAAAAAGCGGGAAGCTCAAGCCCGGCCAGACGGTGGTCGAGGCCACCTCCGGCAATACCGGCATTGCGCTTGCCATGGTGTGTGCGGCCAAGAGCTATCCCTTCGTTGCCGTCATGGCTGAGAGCTTCTCGATCGAGCGCCGCAAGATCATGCGCCTCCTCGGCGCGAAGGTCATTCTGACGCCGGCCGCCGAGCGCGGCACCGGCATGGTGAAGAAGGCCGAGGAGCTCGCGAAGAAACACGGCTGGTTCCTCGCGCGCCAGTTCGAAAATCCCGCCAATCCCGCCTATCACAGAAACACGACCGGACCGGAGATTCTCAGCGACTTCGCCGGTCGTCGCCTCGACGCCTTCGTCACCGGCTGGGGCACGGGCGGCACGCTGACGGGCGTCGGCGAGATGATGAAAGTCGCACGGCCTGAGGTGAAGATCGTGGCGGCCGAGCCGCACTCAGCAGCCCTGCTCTCGGGGAAGCCCTTCACGCCACACAAGATCCAGGGCTGGACCCCGGACTTCGTGCCGGCCGTTCTGAACCGTGATGTCATCGATCGCATCCTCACCGTGACGGATGCGGAAGCCATTGATGGCGCGCGCGCCCTCGCAAAGAGCGAAGGCATCTTCTGCGGGATATCCTCCGGGGCAACCTTCGCCGCGGCCAGAAAGGTCGCCGAAGAGTCTCCCGCCGGAGCGGTGATTCTCGCCATGCTGCCCGATACCGCCGAACGCTATCTGTCGACGCCCCTCTTCGAGGGAATCGCCGAGGGCAGCGATCCGGAGCCTTAAGTCATCGCGGCGCAGAGCCGGGCGGCGCAAATGCTTATGGACGCACGGCGCTTCGCTGCGCTTCCGGATCCGTTTCCCATGTGGCGCGGCGGAGCGCTGCACGGGGCGCGCATCGCCTATGAGACCTGGGGGGAGCTGAACCCGGCGCGCGACAACGCGGTGCTGCTTTTCACAGGCCTTTCGCCGCCGGCGCACGCGGCCTCATCCAACGCAGACTCGACCGAG
This sequence comes from Gammaproteobacteria bacterium, assembly GCA_003140135.1. Taxonomy (GTDB): domain Bacteria; phylum Pseudomonadota; class Gammaproteobacteria; order Steroidobacterales; family Steroidobacteraceae; genus PALSA-1196. The sequence goes on along the minus strand of PLIX01000198.1, from coordinate 8,058 downwards.
GGGTGGTGGGAAGGCATGGTGGGGCCCGGACTTGCCATCGACTCGAACCGATTCTTCGTCCTGTGCGTGAATTCCCTCGGCAGCTGCTTCGGCTCCACTGGACCTGCCTCGGAGAATCCCGCGACGCAGGCGCCTTACCGGCTCGAGTTTCCGGATCTTTCGATCGAGGACATCGCACGGGCGGGCTTCGAGACGCTGCGGTCGATTGGCATCGAGCGCACCTGCGCGATCATCGGTCCGTCTCTGGGCGGCATGGTCGTGCTCGCGTATGCGGCACAGTTTCCGCATTCGACGCGGCGGGTCATCAGCATCTCCGGGACCGCCGCCGCGTCGCCGTTCGCAATCGCGCTGCGTTCCATCCAGCGCGAAGCCATCCTGCGCGACCCGGACTGGCACGGCGGCGCTTATACGGACGAGAGACCGCCGGCCACCGGGATGCGCATCGCTCGCAAGCTCGGGATGATGACATATCGCTCCGCTGCCGAATGGCGCGAACGCTTTGGGCGCGCCCCGGTGCCCGAGGACCTGCGTGACACGGCGCCGTTCGCGCCGGAATTTGCCGTGCAGAGCTATCTGGAGACTCACGCCCGGCGCTTCGTGCGTGCGTTTGACCCGAACTGCTATCTGTACATCTCGCGGGCCATGGATCGCTTCGATCTGGCCGCGCATGGCGGCTCGAACCGCGCCGCGTTGCTGCGCTCCGGCGTCGAGCAAGCACTCGTGATCGGCGTCGAGTCGGACATGCTGTTCGCCATCGGCGAGCAGCGCGCTCTTGCCGAGAGTTTCTCCGCTGCCGGGATAGCGACGCAGTTCGCGCCCCTCACGTGCATCGAGGGGCATGACTCCTTCCTCATCGACATCGCGAGCTTCGGCAAGGAAATCCGCAGTTTTCTCGCATTGTCATAACCGACGCGGCGCGGAACGGTCTGCCTGTTCCCGAATCCGTGCCGGACATCACATTAAGAAAATTAAGTCGAGTAGCTCCCGCTCGGGGGTCATCTCGCGGCATACTATGGCCGTTCAGGTAGTACAACTAAATAGAACCTACATGGGTAAGGGGTCGACTGTGGAACGCCGCCTGCATACGAGGCACCGTGCACGTACAACCGTCTATATCACCGTGCCCCAAGGCCAAAGAAGGCTTTGCAAGGCCGTCAATCTGAGCGCCACTGGTGTCTTTATTGAGACCACCAATCTCGGTTTGCGCAAGGGCGAGCAAGTCGTGCTCTCCTTCGCCATCGATCTGGGAGCGATCACGAAGGTGCATCGGCGCACCGCCGTTGTTGCACACGTCTCGCGGGGCGGCACGGGTCTTTTGATGGAAGCCTATAGCACCCGATCCGGCTGACCGGCATCTGGCCTCGGGGGTCGTCCGTGCACGAGGACACTGACATGGTCGTCCACACGGGCGGTTGCCACTGCGGGCAGGTCAGATTCGAAGTTACGGCACCCGCGCAGTTGCGCGTTTCGGATTGCAACTGCTCCATCTGCTCCAAGTCGGGCTACCTGCACCTCATCGTGCCGAAATCGCGTTTCAAGCTGCTATCGGGCGCCGGCAGTCTCACGAACTACCAATTCAACACTCGCACGGCGCAGCATCTTTTTTGCTCGGTGTGCGGCGTCAAATCCTTCTACGTCCCCCGATCCCATCCGCACGGCTACAGCGTCAACGCGCGCTGCTTGGATGACGTCACGATTGCGGATCTCACCATCGTTCCTTTTGACGGCAGGGATTGGGAAGCGCAGTTCCGCGATGGCCGCAGCGAGGTGCTCGGCGATTGATACAATCCACGCATGGACATCCGTGCATGCACTGGCGCCGATCTGGATGGGGTGCAGGCGATCTACGCGCACCACGTGCTCAGCGGATTCGGCACGTTTGAGGAAGAACCCCCTTCGGTAGGAGAAATGCGGCAGCGCTTCGAGGCGCTCGCCGCGCACGATTTCCCGTTCCTTGTGGCTGTGATTGACGGACGTATCGCAGGATATGCGTATGCGGGACCGTTCCGGCCGCGCGCCGCCTATCGGCATACCTGTGAATCCTCCGTGTACGTCGCCGCGGATGCGCAGCGCCGCGGCGTCGGTCGCGAGCTCATGCTGCGGGTGATCGGCGACTGCCAGCGGCTCGGCAAGCGCCAGCTGCTGGCCGTGATTGGGGACTCGGCCAATGCCGCTTCGATCGGTTTGCACAGCGCGCTCGGGTTTGAGAGCGTCGGCATATTCAAGAACATAGGGTTCAAGTTCAGCCGATGGGTGGACGTCGTGCTCATGCAGCGTGCGCTTTGAAGAAGCCCACGCCGTGACCGCTCACAAAGTTGTGATGCAGGCGAGCTGGGCACGGGAGACACCGGCGTGGAGGTGAGCAGCACAGAACCGTCACGCAGGCCTGGTGCCTGCGCGGTCGTTCCTGTGGTGAACGTCAGCGCGCTTTTTCATGCGAGGTCTGCGCAGCGGGATGTCACGGATGCCGCAATTCTCGAAGCGGCCGGGAACAGCGGATTTCTGAGTATCGTGGGGCTGCCGGCGAGCGTACCCATCGGGTGCGCGGCGCGCGCCGATTTGCTGCGCATATTCCGCTTGGAGAAGTCCGTGCTGCAGGCTCTATGGCGCCGAAAATTCGCGCCGTGCAACCGCAATGTCTACCGCGGCTGGTTTCCAGTACAGCCGGGAAACCTGACGAGTAAAGAAGGCATTGATATGGGAGCAGATGTCGCCTATGGACCTGGCGTCACAGACGCAAACGACCCGCTGCGCGAACCGACGCCACTGCCAGCAGAAACCTTGTTGCCGAAATGGCGCAGTGCAATCGCGACGTACTACACCGCCATGGACGAGGTGTGCGCCGCGCTCATGCAGTCGATCGCCCGTAGCCTTGGGCTTGAGGAGCGATTTTTCGACAGCGCGTTTCATCGCGGACTTTCCACCTTGCGGTTGCTGCGCTATCCGGTGCGCACTGCGGAGGAACTCACCCGTTGTGCGGAGCCTGGAGTTTGGGTGTCGCATGCCGGGGCACGCCACCATGTCATCGGGGCTGCGCACGCCGATTCGGGGTTCATGACGTTGCTGGCGCAGGATGGGGTGCCGGGTCTGCAGGCGCGCGCCCGCGACGGCCGCTGGGTGGACGTTCCGCCGGATGATAGGGCGCTCGCGCTCAACTTTGGCCAAGTGCTTGAACGCTGGAGCCGCGGCCGCATCAAGGCTACCGAGCATCGCGTCCTCGGCACGGGACAGGAGCGGTTCTCTATCCCGTTCTTCTACGAAGCGCGTGCGGATGCTGAAATCAGTCCGCTGCCGATCGATGACGCAGGAAGCTTCGAGCCCTTCCTCTTTGGCGACTACCTGTGGGAGCGCATCATCAACTTCGTGGAGTTTCGCGGTATGGAAACGATGAGGAAACCGCTGCGCGGCGGCCCTGCGGCGCCGCGCCGTTGAGCTCTAACGAGCGCCGTGCGGGCTCAATGACCGCTGCAGGCCGACTGTCGGATCGCAGCACGGCCGCCTAAGCGCCGCGCTTACCCGCGCCGCCGCCTCAGTCGACAAAGAAGTCCGGAATCAGGTCCTGCGTACCCGGGGTTACGGCATAGCGATCGAAATCGGTTTCCCCGTGCTGCGCAAGCAACGTATCGTCAATAAAGAAATTGCCGCTCGTGGCGCTCGCGTCGCTGGTGAGAATCAGCCAGGCCGCATCAGATAGGATCTCCGGCTTGCGGCACTTGTGCGGGTCAATGCCGGGTATGAGCTGCAGTGCCGCGGTTGCAATCGCAGTGCGCGGCCAAAGACTATTGACGCCGATGCCGTATTGCTTGAACTCCGCGGAATGCCCGAGCGTGCACATGCTCATACCGTATTTGGCCATGGTGTAGGCCACGTGCTGCGCGAACCAGTGCGGCCGCAATGACAACGGCGGTGACATGTTCAGAATGTGCGGGCTGCGTCCGGCCTGTCCGCTCTTAATGAGTTCACCGAGGCATGCCTGCGTACACGCATACGTGCCGCGTACGTTGACGCCAAACATCAGGTCGAAGCGTTTCATCGAAGTAGCCGGCGTCGGCGTCAGACTGATCGCACTCGCGTTATTGACCAGAATATCGATGCCGCCGAAGCGGTCGGCAGCAGCTGCAACCGCACCGGCAACCGCCACGTCGTCGCGGATGTCGCAGGGCACGGCGAGTGCTTGACCGCCCGCCGCTTTGATCTCGGCCGCAGCGCTGTAGAGTGTTCCCGGCAGCTTGGGGTTAGGGACGGTAGTCTTGGCTACCAGCACGATGTTGGCGCCATCGGCCGCGGCACGCAGCGCGATGGCAAGGCCGATGCCACGCGAGGCGCCGGTGACAAATAGAGTCTTGCCCTTGAGCGTCCTGGCGGGCGTGGTCTTCATACTCCATTCTCCCGTCGGGAATAGCCTACATCCGCTGCACACTGCGAGTGGCTGTGCGGGTCCAACGCGTCTCTCGAATTCGGCATTGGCGTGGGTCTGATTAGAATTTACTGAAATCCGGCTTGCGCCTCGCGAAGAAAGCCTCGAAGGCCTCCTTGGCTTCCGGGCTACGCAGCCGCTCGGCAAAGACCGCCGCCTCGGCCCGCATCGCGCGGAGAATGCCGTCCTTCGAACCGGCGCGCATCAAGCGTTTGGTATCGCGCACCGCGCCAGGCGGAAGGGAATTGAAGCGCTCGGCCATCCGGCGCGCATGCGCCAGCACCTCTGCCGCCGGCAATACGGCAGTTGCGATACCGAAGTCCGCGGCTTCCGCGGCAGTCAACGGATCGCCCAGTAGCAGCTTTTCAGCTGCCTTCGCGCGGCCCATCAGCTGCGGCAGGAGCAGGCTCGAGGCGAACTCCGGCACGAGTCCCAGGCTGACGAACGGCACCGCGAGCCGAGCGTCCTCGCTAAGATAGACCAGATCGCAATGCAGCAGCATTGTCGTGCCGATGCCAACTGCCGCACCCGTGACTGCCGCTACCACCGGTTTGTCGCAGGCAGCGAGCGCATGCATGAAACGGAACACCGGCGATTCTTCGCCAGTCGGCGGCCGCTGCATGAAATCTTCCAAGTCATTGCCGGCTGTAAAAATGCCGGGCTGGCCGACGATCAAGACAGCGCGCACCGCCTCGTCCGCCACCGCAGCCTCGAGGGCGTCAGTCATCGCGTCGTACATCGCAAGGGTAAGCGCATTCTTCTTCTGCGGCCGCGCGATCTCGATGGTCGCGACACCGCCGACGGTGGTGGTATTAATAGTCATCGCAGTAGGAAGGCAATCGGCCGTTTAGAGTCATAAGATCCCAATGCACCCCGCCATCCGCGGTATTCTTTACTCTATATAGAGCGCCATACTAGCGAAAGCACTGCACCCGATCATTATCGCCGGTAACCACCCGGTGTTACGCTTTTTGCGGTGCGAGTCCACATCGGCAACGGTGTTCAGCGCTTTCATTTGGGCGATTCGAGGCGTCGGATCGGGCCAGCTGCGAGCGGGCGCAGTCGCGGCACTGCGCCGCGCCTAGCGCGCAGCCATCGCAGTGACCCATCCTGAGGAGAATGAGATTATCAGCGCACCCTACGGCGGCAGCGAGCGCGCGAAACGCATCGGCGTGGGAATCGTATTTCTGTGGTTTCTGATTGGCGGCGTCGCACACTTTACGGCGACGCACTTGGAAATGAGCATCGTGCCGCCCTACATTCCATGGCCGCGCGCTGCCGTGTGGGTCAGCGGCGTGTTCGATCTCTTGGGCGCGGCGGGCCTCCTCTACCAACCGACGCGGCGGGCGGCCGGCGTGGGCCTCTTCATCCTCACAATTGCAGTGACGCCGGCTCACATCTACATGCTGCAAAGGCCTGAGCTATTTGCCGTGCCGTATTGGGCGCTCGTCCTGCGCTTACCACTGCAGGCGGCCCTGCTCGCACTTATTGCTTGGAGCACGATCCCAAGAGTCTCGCGAGCGCCGATGGCCTAGCCTTCCGGACCCGCATGGAATTCAAGCGCCGTCAGGTAGCCTGCACAGATTGCGGCTCAAACGATGGTGGATGGCGCCGCCAGCCAGGTCAGCTTTCGTGATCCGCTGGCAGGGCGCCGGCAACGCGCGCACGCAGGATCTCACGACCCGGCCGATGAGATCCTGCGCGAAATCGCCGACGACGCGCGTGTCTGCCCGGGCCAGGCGCGTTGTCTTATGACCCGCCCGGGGTCTTTTCCGGGGGCCTTAGTGGGGAACCACCACCACAGTGCCATTGCCGCTCTTTCCCTGCGCGCCGGTGCTACCTGTATCACCGGTCGCGCCGGTGTTGCCGGTATCGCCCGTGGCGCCGGTGTTTCCAGTCGCGCCAGCGTCGCCCGTGGCTCCGGTGTTACCCGTGTTACCTGTGTTACCGGTGTTCCCCGTCGCGCCGGTGTCGCCGGTGCTACCGGCATTGCCGGTGTTGCCCGTAGCGCCGGTATCGCCCGTGCTACCCATGTTTCCCTTGTTGCCCTCTGCGCCGGTGTTGCCGGTATTGCCCGTATTTCCCGTTGCACCTGGGGGTCCAGCGGGACCTGCGCAACCGGCCACGGCGAGCATCACGAGTGATGCGAGGATAAGATCTGATCGTTTCATAACATTACCTTCCATTTATGATGGAAGAACTGCTTCCGAGCAGTTCTTCGGGCTTGATCCAGTGCGGAGGCGGACCAGTAACCGCGGTGCAGGCCTTGGACCTCGGACGGATACATGATTTCAGCGCATTGCGGCTCGCACGAGCCTACGTGAACGCCAGCGTCGCCTCTGTACGCTGGCGCGCATAGACGGCGCGCTGCCGTCCTATTCGACATGCTACTGCACATAATTCCGTTACTCGCAGGCTCCCATGACAACACGAGTCGAAACTCACTCCGGACCCTCTCAGACCATCGCCTCCGTTCATACCGACAAAGAGCGACCGTCCCGGAAGCGGCCCGTAAAGGAGCGCGTGGTGCTGTCTTGGAGCGGAGGCAAAGACAGCACGATGGCGGCGTACCACCTCCTCGCGTCCCACAAATATGAAATCACCGCGCTATTGACCACGGTTACCGAGGAATTCGATCGGATCAGCATGCATGGGGTGCGGCGCGAACTGCTCGAGCAGCAGGCCGAATCTCTGGACATTCCGCTGCACATGATGATGATTCCGAAGGACTGCACCAATGAGGTCTACGAAACGCGAATGCGGGAAACCCTCGGCCATTTCAAAACGCAGGGAATCACAAAGATCGCATTCGGCGATCTTTTTCTCGAAGACGTGAAACAGTATCGCGATGAACGTCTCGCCCAGGTCGGAATGAGCGGTCTATACCCTATATGGATGCGCGACACCGACGAACTCGTGCGAACCTTCATTGGGCTGGGATTCAAGGCGCTTCTTGCGTGTGTCGACACGGAAGCAATTGACGCGTCGTTCGCTGGCAGAGAGATTGATCATGCTCTGTTGGCCGATCTACCGGACAGCGCAGACCCTTGCGGTGAGTATGGCGAGTACCATTCGTTCGTCTACGCAGGGCCAATATTCAAGCAGGCAATTGCTTGCAGAGCTGGCGCGGCGGTTCGACGCACGCCGCGCTTTAACTACTGCGACATCGTGCCGGCATGAGGATCGGTGAGCACAAGCGCGTCATGCCCTTCCCGAGACGGAGGGCGCGACCCGATCGCGATGAAGTCAGACGCCCTACTGCGTGAGAATCTTCGCGCTAACGATCGCTTCGTTTGTGTAGCCCGTGCCCCACCTCACGCGCCCGATCAGCGTGGCGATTCCGGGCGAGTCCGGCAGCGCTTTGCCGTAGATCGACCAGACACCCACATACCGCCCGGTGCCGTAGTCCGCGCCTTCACGATCATCTTATCGACGATGGTTTTCGCAACGCCCCCGACGACTTGTCTGATGTAGTAATCCACTTCGTAGTCGCCGGTCACATTGTTGTCCTCAATAGAAACCGTGTAACAGTAGCTGGTGCCGTGCGTCAGTACGGTAAGTGGTATCGACACGTCCGAGTTGGGAACTCCGGATCCAGGGACACCGTTGAGTACCGGCACCTTGCCGGCAGGGTCAATCGC
>PLIX01000159.1 GCA_003140135.1 Gammaproteobacteria bacterium | reverse complement strand
CTGCTTTGGGAGCAGAGGGTCGCAGGTTCAAATCCTGCTGCCCCGATAACCTGTTACTGCGGCCTGGATCATTGCTCCCGGCCGCACTTCATAAGCCGCCCAGAGGCTGTCCGCCTCGCCCGGTACCAGGCGAATGTCCTCGAGAAGCTTGCGCAGCGTGACCCCGTGCCTTGAGCGCGGCCGCTGAGTCAGGACCCCGACGCCCCGCGCAACCTATTTGATTTGATGAAAAGACAATTCTTAAGGGCGCGCCGCGCGCCGTAGCCCCGGACGGCTGGCCAACGGTTGCTGTGTGCCGCGACCGCGAAGTTGACACGGCCCACTGATCAGGGCATGCGGCGCCGACCTCATCGGTTAGGGTCGCGAAGGGTATGGCCCTGTATGCGAACCGGCCGGCGCTAGCTCGCGTAGTGAACGGCGCGAAAGATAAACACCGTGCCCAGAATCAGGAATAGACCACTGGCAACATAGTGAATCGCCTTCAGCGGCAGACGCTCGGAGAAGGCTTTACCGAGAAACACCACCGGCGCATTGGCCAGCAACATGCCGGCGGTTGTGCCAGCAACTACGGCCGCGAGATTCGAATACGCGGCCGCGAGCGCTACGGTCGCGAACTGCGTCTTGTCGCCCATCTCGGCGATGAAGAACGCAATGGTGGTGGCGGCGAAGGCGCTCGTGCGACGCACGTTCGTCGCTCCCTCCTCAAGCGCATCCGGCTTGAGCGCCCAAAGAGCCATGCCAATCATGCTCACGCCGACCACGCCGTCCAACAGCGCGGGCGTCAGGAAGCGCCCGAGATGAACGCCGATCAGCCCCGCCAATGCATGATTCGCCAGCGTCGCGCACAGGACCCCTGCGAGAATAGGCCACGGCTTGCGGTAATGTGCGGCCAGCATCAAGGCCAGCAACTGCGTACGATCGCCCATCTCGGCGATCGCCACGGTCGAAATCGAAACGAGGAAAGATTCCACCGGGAGCCTCCAAGCCGAGCGGGCGACAGACCACGGCCAGGCGCCTCCGCCGCTCGTTGCCGGAGGCCCTGCCGTTGGTCTCGCCATGCCCGAAGGCCCCGCACGCCACGAGCCGCAGCCCAGGTGTGTTGACGTACGGCCCGGTCGCGCCGGGCGGTTACTCCCCAAGGACAGATGCGTTTTACCCCATGACCGCAGTCTTGGCAACGGCGCCGAGCATGGGACGTCGCAAGTCGCGTAGCCGCCGTCTGTTCTGAGCAAACGCGACGTCATGGCGGAGAGCGAAACACCGAACCCTCGGCAAATCGAGCGCGATATCAGAAGTCGCACCCCGAAACCTCGAGCGCTGCAGTGAGCGTCCGCCGGCGTTGAACTTTTTGTGAGAGGTGGGGAACTCATCGCCTAGGGTACTCGTGCCGGATCCACGCGCGTGTCCGTCGCACGGTGGCCGCTGCATTTGTTACCAGAATTACAACGTGCAGGCTGCGCCATACGACGAATTCGTGGACGGCGATGGTGCGAGGGCTACCCATGCGTAGGGTGACGGAGCGTTGCGTGAGATCGTATGGAAATATTTGCCCAGCGTTCGAAGGCACTGACATCGTCTCCGGAGCGCAACAGCCCGGAGTCGGCTCGTAACCCCGCGGGTTGCACTTGCGTGAACTTGCCCGCGCGCAGCAGGTGAGGACCTTGTCTGCAACGCCACTGCACTTCGGTCCGCAGGTCGAACGTCTGCCGCTCGCCACGCTGTACCTCACGGAGCGTTGCAATTCACGTTGCATCACCTGCGACTACTGGCGCCACGGGCGCGCAGACATGAGCCTGGAAACGGTGACGCAGCTCCTGCCGAGCCTGGCTCGGCTCGAAACCCAGGTCGTCCTGCTGTCAGGCGGCGAACCGCTGCTGAACCCCGAATGGGCGGCGATCGCACAATTGCTGAAGGCAAACGGCTTGCAGCTGTGGCTGCTGACCTCCGGATTGTCACTCGTCAAGCATGCGCACCGCGCCGGGCAGCTATTTGACGCCATCACGGTGTCGCTGGACGGAACCAACCGGGAGACGTACGCCGCCATACGGGGGTTGGACGCATTTGACAACGTGTGTGCGGGGATCCGCGCGGCCGCGGGCACAGGGGTCCCGGTCGGCGTGCGCGTCACGGTCCAGCGCGCCAACTACCAGCAGCTGCCGGTGTTCGTCGAACTTGCGCGACAAGCGGGCGCCCGGCAGGTTTCGTTTCTCGCTGTCGACGTGGCAAGCCCTCATGCCTTTGGCCGCACCGATGACTTCGGTGCAGACCTCGCCCTGCATCAGGAGGACCTGCCCGTACTCGAGCAGATTCTGTGCGCCATGGAGAACGACTACGCCGATGCCTTCCACTCGGGATTCATCGCGGAGAGCCCGCGCAGGCTGCGGCGCATTCATCAATATTTCTCCGCCGTCTGCGGGACTGCGGCCTACCCGCCGGTGCGCTGCAACGCACCCGAGTTCTCTGCGGTCATCGGCGCGCAGGGCCGTGTCAGCCCTTGCTTCTTCATTGGCGGACCCGCCGATGCCATCTGGCGCAAGGATCTCGAGGAGGTCCTGAACAGTGACTCGATGCTGGCGTTGCGCCAGGACATTCGCTCGGGCGGGCGTTCCGAATGCGCAAGATGCGTGTGCTCACTGTGGCGTGAACCCGGCAGTCGCATCTCCAGCTTCTTGTTGCACCCAAAAGAAAATGCTTGATCTCACACACGAGGAGCGCGCCGCGGCCGCGCGGGGTCTGATGCGGCCCGCTCACAGTGCGTTTTTCGGCGGACTCATTGGTAAGGCAATGACCGTGGTCTACAAGCTCGCAGGCAAGGACCGCTACGACGATTTCCTTCTCGAGCGCGTGCTGGGCCTGCCCTTCGTCGTCACGCCGAGCGTGTTTAATCCAAAGGTGCCGCGCACCGGTGAATTCTTCGCGTCGACGCTCGATTTGACGCTCGTGGGCCGCGAAGCAGAGGTCCTCGACATGGGCACCGGCTCCGGCGTCTGCGCGGTTTTTGCCGCCCGCCACGCGCGCCGCGTGGTGGCGGTGGACATCAACGCTGCTGCTGTTCGCTGCGCCGGCATCAACGCGCGCCTGAATCATCTGGAGCACAAGATCGACGTGCGCCTCGGCGATCTATTCGCGCCCGTGTCGGCAGAGCGCTTCGATCTCATCCTGTTCAACCCGCCCTTCCTGCGCGGCACGCCGCGCGATGACCGCGATCGCGCGTGGCGCTCGAGCGACGTCGCGGAGCGATTCGCAGCCGGCCTCGGCGCTCACCTGAAGCCTGGCGGATCCGCGCTCGTACTGCTGTCGAGCTTTGGCGATGCGCGCGGCTTTCTCGAGGAGTTTTACAAGCATGACTTTGCAGTCGCCGTGCACGCCGAGCGCCGCTTCGTCAATGAGCGGCTGGCGA
>PLIX01000245.1 GCA_003140135.1 Gammaproteobacteria bacterium | reverse complement strand
TTGATCTCGTCGGTGATGTGCGGAATGACCTGGACGGTTGCGCCGAGATAGTCGCCGCGGCGCTCCTTGGCGATGACGCGCTCGTAGATGCGGCCGGTGGTGAAATTGCTGTGGCGGCCCGTCGTGGTGCGCACGAAGCGCTCGTAGTGCCCCAGATCCAGATCCGTCTCGGTGCCATCCTGCGTGACAAACACTTCCCCGTGCTGAAACGGACTCATGGTCCCAGGATCCACATTGATGTAAGGATCGAGCTTCACCATCGCGACCTTGAGCCCGCGCGCCTCGAGAATGGCGCCGAGCGAGGCTGCGGCAATGCCCTTGCCCAATGAGGACACGACGCCACCGGTGACGAAAACAAATCGCGACATTAAGGGAACCCGTCGAAGGAAAGCCGCAGCCGCACGGCTGCATGGACGACGGGCAGGCAGACTAGCAAAATCGCGCGCGCACGGCAAAGATCTTCAGGCGTGTCTCCAGCGGATGCGGGCGCGCCGCAGCGCGCGCGCGCGCGCATGGATGGACGCATCGCTCCATCGGTCGGCGACGGCGAGGAGCCGCGCGCCCTCGAAGATGAGCGGCAAGCGCGCCCGCTCGGCGGGCGGCACCTGCGCTTCCTGCAGCAGCGTCTTCTGCGCGCGGCGGGGTCCGCCGCCGCGCGGCCGCAGACGCTCGCCGCCGAGGCGCCAGCGCACGGCGAGCTCCTGCGGCAAGAGATCAAGATCGATCGGGCCGCGCACATCGGCATCGAGCTTGAGGGTGCCAAGATCGCAAGGCAGCGTCAGCTGCGGCGCCGTCCGCCACGCCCAAGTCAACTGCGTATCGGGCAGCGCGGCGCCTGCCGCGTGCAGCCCGAGCCGGTCGGCGTGGCGTCGCGCAACCACCCCCCGCCAGGCGACCGCCGGATTTGCGTCATCTCGCGCATCGAGCACGGGCCCGGCGAGCTCTTCCAGGCGGCGCGCATCCGGCAGCGGCCAGCCACCCGCAGCGATCCACACGCGCAGCGCATTCGCTCGTCGCTGCGGGGACAGCGCGCGCAGAGCCTGCACCGACAACTGCGCGCCGTCCGCCGCTTTGTTGACATCCGCGCGGCCGACCTCTTCGAGCATGCGCTGGGCTTGCGCTGCGTGCCGCGCACTCCTGCCCACGGCGCTCGCACACGCCGGCCAGCGTGAGCGGATCCGCGGCAGCACCTGGCGGCGCAGATAGTTGCGGTCGAGCCGCTCGTCGGCATTGGTCACATCCTCGATCCAGGGGAGGCTGCGCTCAGCCACCCATGCTGCAAGCTCGGCGCGCGAGCGCTCGAGGAGCGGACGCGCCAGCCACCCGGCGGCAAACCGCGTCAGCGGCGGCATTGCCGCAAGCCCCGCGACTCCCGCGCCGCGCAGCAGCTGCAGAAACACGGTCTCGAGCTGATCATCCGCCTGATGCGCGGTCAGCAGAACCTCGCCCGCTTGCAGCTCGCGCGCGAGCGCCGCATAGCGCGCATCGCGCGCCTGCGCCTCAAGGGAAGCACCGCGCGTGCGCGGCACCTTGACGGCAATGACCTTGAGCGGCACGGCCAAGCGCCGCGCCAATGATTGACAGTGAGCGCTCCAGGCGTCGGCGCCGGGGTGCAGGCCGTGGTTGACGTGCAGCGCGCGCAAGCGCAGGCGCGCGCGCGCGCGCGCCGCCAACGCCGCCAGCAGCGCCGTGGAATCCACTCCGCCGCTGAAGGCGACGCAGATCGAGCCCGCAGGGAATGTCGGCAAGAGCGCCGCCAAGCGCGCGCGCAACCATCGCGGACCAAAGAGCGCGGCCTGCACGCCAAGCCTCACGAAGGCGTTTCGGAATACACACCGAATGCGGCAATCTTGGCGCCGCGCGCCGCCCGCAACTCCTCGCGGCTCACTTCCTCGAGCGTCGCAAGATGGCGCATGAGAGCCGCCTTCAGATGCTCCGACATCTGCGCCGGATCTCGATGGGCGCCGCCCAGGGGCTCCTCGAGCACCTCGTCAATGAGCCCCAGCTGCGCCAAGCGCTGCGCGGTGAGGCCCATCGCGTCCGCCGCGGCCTCTTTCTTTTCGGCGCTCTTCCATAGAATGGAAGCGCAGCCCTCCGGCGTGATCACCGAGTAGGTGCTGTACTGAAGCATCAGCAGGCGATCGCATACCCCGATGGCAAGCGCACCGCCCGAGCCGCCTTCGCCGATGACGACGGTGATGATCGGAATGCGCAGCACCGACATCTCAAAGAGGTTGCGCGCGATGGCCTCGCTCTGCCCGCGCTCCTCGGAGCCGACGCCGGGGTACGCACCGGGCGTGTCGATAAAGGTGATGAGCGGCAGCCCGAAGCGCTCTGCAAGCCGCATCAGGCGCAGTGCCTTGCGATAGCCCTCGGGCTTGGGCATGCCGTAGTTGCGGCGCACGCGCTCCTTCGTGTCGCGTCCCTTCTGGTGGCCAAGGACCATCACCGCGCGGTCGCCTAGGCGCGCAAGGCCGCCGACGATCGCCAGATCATCCCCAAACATCCGATCGCCATGCAGCTCCTGAAACTCGTGGCACATGACGTTCACGTAGTCGAGGGTATAGGGCCGATGCGGATGCCGCGCCAACTGCGTGATCTGCCAGGGCGTGAGGTTCGCAAAGATGTGTGACGTCAGCTGCCGGCTCTTCGCCTGCAGGCGCGNNAGTTCGGCGATCGGCTGTTCGAAGTCGAGAAACGCGACGGCCATTGGGGCAGTTACCGCTGCACGAGAGGGATTGGGGAGGTTACGGGCGCGGCAGAGCATCCGCAAGGCTCTCGGGCCCTGCCACCGCGGCGGGTGCGCCGAAGCGCAGCTCGATCCCCTGACGGCCGACGAGCTCCTCGAGCGCAAACAGCAGTTCACGCGTCGCGCGCACGCTCCACTCCGCGCCCAGCGTCAATGCGCCGCTGGCATTTGCGGCGCGATATTCAATCGTCACCGGACACGGTCCCGGTCGGAAGCGCCCCAGGATGTGCGCCAGCTCCTCGAAGGCGGCAGGCTCGAGGTCCGCCGGCCACTTGAGGACGATGCGCCGCGCCTGACTCTCGAGGGCCTGATCGAGATCCGTAATCCGGCGCGCGCTCAGGCGCCAGCCGTCGGAGAACTCATCGAAGCGCAACAAGCCTTCAATGAGCACCAGCGCGTCCTTGACGATGAGCTCGCGATGCCGCTGAAAGACCTCATCGAAGAGCGACACCTCAATTCTTCCGGTGCGGTCATCGAGGCTCACGCTGATGCGTGCGCCGCGCTTTCTGATCTCATCGATCAAGCCCGCCACCGTCACCGCACGGCCTTGAGTGAAGCCGCGTGCGGCGGGTGCATAGGGTCGCTCGCCCAGAAGATCGCCGATGCGATGCGACACGAAGCGCGGCAGATGCGGCTCGACGCGGGCGATCGGATGGCCGGTCAGGTACAAGCCGAGCGTCTCGCGCTCCCCGGCAAGGCGCAGCGCCTCGCTCCAGTCGGGCGCGGCAGCCGGCGTGATCGCAATTGCGGGCGCGCGCTCCTCGGCGGCGAGACCGAACAGATCCACCTGCCCCGCCTCGTGCGCGCGTGCGCCCTGATCGCCGCGCTGCATGGCCGCGCCGAGCTGCAGTACGAGCGCCGCGCGATTGACGCCGAAACCATCGAGGCTGCCGGATTTGATGAGCGCTTCGAGCACGCGGCGATTCACTTTCTGCAGATCCAGACGCCGGCACAGATCCTCCAGGCTCGCGTAGCGGCCGTGCGCCTCGCGTTCGCCGATGATGGCCCGCACTGCCGCCTCGCCCACACCCTTCACCGCGCCCAGGCCGTAGCGGATACCGCGCTCATCGCCGACCGCAAACTCGTAGACCGACGCATTCAGATCCGGCGGCTGCACGCAAATGCCGAGCTCCTTGCATTCCTGGATCAAATACACGACCTTTTCGGTGCGATCCATGTCGGCGGTCAGCACCGCCGCCATGAACGCTGCGGTGTAGTGCGCCTTCAGGTACGCGGTCTGATACGCCAACAGTGCGTACGCCGCTGAATGCGACTTGTTGAAGC
>PLIX01000260.1 GCA_003140135.1 Gammaproteobacteria bacterium | reverse complement strand
GGGCTGGTAATAGTCGTAGTAGGAAACAAAGTACTCGACCGCGTTTTGCGGAAAGAACTCGCGGAACTCGCCGTAGAGCTGGGCCGCCAGCGTCTTGTTATGGGCCAGGACGAGCGTCGGGCGCTGCACCTGCTGAATCACATTCGCGATCGAAAATGTTTTGCCCGACCCCGTCACCCCGAGCAGCGTCTGATGCGACAACCCGGTCCTTAAGCCCTCAACCAGGTGCTCGATCGCCTCGGGCTGGTCCCCAGCGGGCGCGTAGTCGGCTTTTAGGTCGAAAGGCTTGTGTTCCACGCGTATTCGTTCGTCACGGGTGACGTTGGTCGCTGAGGGCATGATCCCGTAATATAGCCCCCTGGCGCTAAACTCAAGCGATCATCGGGACATCCTGTGAATTCATCCGTTGCGCGACGCGTTCAGCGCGTCAAGCCGTCGGCCACGCTCGCCGTCACCGCCCGCGCCGCCAAGCTCAAAGCCGAAGGCAAGGATGTCATCGGCCTTGGCGCGGGGGAGCCCGATTTCGATACCCCGATCCACATTGCCAATGCCGGCATCGAGGCGATCAAAAACGGTTTCACCCGGTACACGAACGTGGACGGGATCAACGAGCTGAAAGACGCGATCATTGGCAAATTCGCGCGCGACAACGACATCGAGTATGAGCGCGCACAGATTCTCGTCTCTTCCGGCGCCAAGCAGTCGATTTACAACTTGTGCATGGCCGTGCTCGACCCGGGTGACGAGGCGGTCATCCCCTCCCCCTACTGGGTGTCCTACCCGGACATGGTGCTGCTGGCGGACGCGCTGCCGGTGATGCCGTTCGCCGGCCCATCCCAAGGTTACAAGATCAGTCCGCGGCAGCTCGCCGCCGCCATCACCCCGCAGACCCGCCTCGTTCTCCTGAACAGTCCCTGCAATCCGACCGGCGCCGCCTACACGCGGGCTGAGCTTCGAGCGCTCGGTGAGGTCCTGCTCGAGCATCCGCGTGTGATCATCGGCACGGATGACATGTACGAGAAGATTTTCTGGGCTGAGGAGCCGTTTTACAGCCTCCTTACCGCCGTCCCGGAGCTCTACAGCCGTACGGTGACGATTAACGGCTGCTCAAAGGCGTACGCCATGACGGGCTGGCGCATCGGCTACTGCGGCGGACCCAAGGAAATCATCACCGCGATGTCGACCATCCAGGGGCAATCAACGTCAAATGCCTGCAGCATCTCGCAAAAAGCCGCTGTGGCGGCGCTTACCGGCGATCAAGCATGTGTTGCAACGATGAATCGCGCCTTTAAGGAGCGCCACGATTTCATCGTCGCGGGCCTGAACGACCTGCCTGGCGTGAGTTGTCTGCCAGGCGCGGGCAGCTTCTACGCATTTGCGGACGTGTCGAAGGCAATGACGTCAATGGGTTGTCGAGACGACAGCGAGTTCGCCGAGATCCTTCTCACGAGCGGCGGCGTTGCCGTGGTCCCGGGCTCCGGCTTCGGGGCTCCGGGACACATCAGGCTCTCGTTCGCCTGTGGCCTTCCTACTCTGGCGAAGGCGCTCGAACGCATGAACCGGGTGCTGCGCGCGTCGGCGGAAGCGAAAAGAGCCTAACGCGACACCGTGGCGGCGGCGGATGCTGCGCTGTGAGACACGGGTACGGTTTCGTGGGGTTCGCCTTCGAGTTTGCGCGCACCACCCAGCTGCGCATTTAGCGTCACAAAGTGCGACTCGTCATGCTCAGCCATGGCGGTTGCCAGTTCGCGCAAGTTCAACGTGCGGTCCTCGAAAATGGCGGTACGTAACCAAGCATCCTCGGCAAGCGGCCCGAGCAGGCCCACCGACGCCTCCCGGTACTGCGCGAACTCATCGAGAGCAGTTCCGAGTTCGCGCTCCAAATAGCGCCGCTCACGCGCCAGCCGCTCACCGTCAATGGAGGCAAGCGTCGGATGCTCCTCCGCGAGGATCCGCCGAATTCTAAGAAAATGCCCTTCCGCTTCGATGTCGCGCAAATGCCAGGCATCCTCGATGGGGGCAAAGCCACCGCCGGGCGGCACCGCGCGCAACGAAGCCTCCGGCAAACGCGATAGCATGGCCCGCAAACGCACGGGCGACGCCGACAATCGGTCCAAGAGATGGCGTACGAAGGTTGCTGACATGATTATCCCCGGCCTTCCAGGCATCTCATTATGCATGGACCGCGTTTCCTTGACTGCCGCTCCCCCGTTCCCGGACAATCCGCGGCCTTCGCGTTCACCCGTATGTTCCCGGGTAGCTCAGCGGTAGAGCGACGGACTGTTAATCCGTTGGTCGTTGGTTCGATTCCAACCCCGGGAGCCAAATCCCCATATAATTCAGGTACTTCAGAGCGCGCGGCCGGATCACGCTTCCCTGCGTTCGTCATTTCGTGCAATTCAGTGCACGGGTTTGGCTAGCGCGACACATGTCGCAAGAGGTGCAAAATGGCATCTATTCAGCGCATCGTCTCCCCTCTCACGAAGGACATCTCCTACCGCGCACAGGTGCGAGTAAAAGGACGCCCCCCCGAGAGCAAGACATTCACCAATCGGAAGGACGCGAAGGAGTGGGCCGGCACGCTCGAGTCCGCC
Source organism: Gammaproteobacteria bacterium (assembly GCA_003140135.1). Taxonomy (GTDB): domain Bacteria; phylum Pseudomonadota; class Gammaproteobacteria; order Steroidobacterales; family Steroidobacteraceae; genus PALSA-1196. The sequence continues at coordinate 3,210 of PLIX01000260.1, read as the reverse complement.
ATCACGGACGCGCGATACTTCCCGAGCAGAAAGGCACAACGCACGCTCTTCGCCGAGCTCGTCGAGCGCTACCGCCGCGACGTGCAGAGGGATCCCTCGCGAGGGGCGCATCTCGACTGGTGGAAGAAACGCTTTCTCGGCCTGACCATTGCCGAGATCACCACGGATAAGGTCGCCGAAGCCCGTGACGCGCTGATGGCCCAAACGTTCACGCGCGCCAAGCCGCGCACCATCAAGGGCGAAAAGATCCCTCCCAAGCAATACCACCGTACTGGCGCGACCGTGAACCGTTATCTCGCAACGCTCGGCCATTTTTTCACNNCGCGGCCGCGTGCGCTTCCTTTCCGATGCCGAGCGCGACGCTCTGCTGGAGGCATGTACAAAGTCTGGCTGGCCGCCGCTGCACACGCTAGTGTTACTGGCCATCAGCACGGGTGCTAGGCGTGGCGAGCTCATTAATCTGAAATGGGCGGACGTTGACCTAAAGGCGGCGCGTGCGATCGTGTATGAGACGAAAAATGGGGACCCGCGCGTATTGCCCCTGGTAGGTAAGACGCTGACCACACTGCGCGAATTGAAGCTTCAAGGCGGCGCCCAGAGTGAATGCGTATTCCAGCAGCCGTCAGGACTGCCAGGGCCGTATGAAGGATTCGACGCGCACTGGTACGCAACGCTCAAGACCGCGGGAATTCAGAACTTTAAGTTTCACGATTTGCGCCACTCATGCGCGAGCTATTTGGCTGCAGGAGGCGCGAGCTTGCTAGAGATCGCCGATACACTCGGACATCGAACGATCGCGATGTCCAAGCGCTATTCACACCTCACTCAGACGCACAAAGTAGCCGCAATCGAGAAGATGGCGCGAGAAAAAGGGCTGTAGAATGACGCGGCGAACCGCGACTGCGACCGAGAGTGCCGCCGCCCTGACCGCTGCTGGGAAAGGAGCGTAGCGTAGGCCGGTCCATCCAACGGGATGCTGCACCCGCCATCGGGCTGATACGATATCCTGCCGCGATGATGAAGCTGCTCGATATCGCTCATTGCGCCCGCCCCGTTTTGTTTGAAAACGCGAGCCGCGACTATCCATATTCGTTGGGCGGTAGCGCGTTAGGCTTACGTAACAGATTGCGCGCGTCGCGACATGCCTCCTCCTTGACGGCCGGAGATCGGATGTCGCGCTTGAATTCACTCACCACTTCCATTCCGCTGTCTGTCGGTGAATCTTGGCATCGTTCGCGCACATCACACGGCGATAAGTCTCCGCCGCTGCGTTTATGATTGCGAAGATGTTTGATCGCTCATCTTCACGGCACGGGCGAGTCCACGCTCATGACGCTAAGTTCCATCCGGCTCTTTGCCCGGAACGACCGCGTTACCAACGACGGGCCGGGTGGCGGGTCCCTGTATGAACCGAGTGGCCGATCGGTCTTCGTACGCTTTCGCGCCGCGGCTGCTTCGCCTACGAGACGCTCCGCGTTATCTCGGCATGGACAAGAACCGCTTCAATCGGGAGGTGCGCCCTTGGGTTACGGTCATTCCGATCGGGAGGCAGGGGGTGGCCTTCGACCGCCTTGACCTCGATGCCTGGGCCGACGAGCACAAACGTCGCAACGGGTATCCCGCGGCTCAATCTGAAAGGACCATACTGTTGGAAACCACAGAACGACAGGCATTACCAAGCGCGGTGCGATCTAGCATCTCGACGAAATGTTCAGAGGAGCGTGCATTCGCGAAAGCACTTCAACGGGTGATCTCGCCCAAGCTCAAGAGCAACTTGCGCGGCGGATAGAACAAATCCGCACTGCGAGAATTCCGACGCCTCCCCTCGGCACCCTGAGGCCGGCCTTTGGGAGGAGGGTGAACCTTGAAGTTTCGGCCATTGACGCTTTGGATCTCTTAGCTGCACGAAGGCTGGAAGCCGCCAAATTGAATTATGGGTCGCGACGCCGGCGAGGCATGGTTGCAAGTGAGTGACAAATCGAGCCGCAGCTACCGCGCATGGTGAGTGGGCCAGACTGGCTTCAGAGTCCGGAGGTGACCCGGAGCGGTCGGACGACTCTCCCAATAGCTGCCGTTCAAGAGTAAGGGAGCGGACATTGACCGCGCGGCCGGTCGATCTCGGCCAAACTTAGCCACTTGGGCTAAGCTACCGCCTACGGAGGCAGTGAGAAGACCTCCGGTGATCTGTCAGAGGTGGTCCCGTCGGTGACTGAGCCATCGCACGCGGTATTTCTAAGCTATGCATCCCAGGATGCGGAGGCTGCGCAGAGGATTTGCGACGCACTGCGTGCGGCGGGCATCGAGGTTTTCCTCGACCAGAGTGAGCTTCGGGGCGGGGACGTCTGGGACCAGAAGATCCGGCGCGAGATCCACGACTGCGCGCTTTTCATCCCCGTCATCTCGGCCAACACGGCGTCGCGGCATGAAGGCGACTTTCGGCTGGAGTGGAATCTTGCCAATCAGCGCACCCACATGATGGCGCGCAACCGTGTGTTCGTTGTGCCGGTGTGCTTGGACGCGACTCCCGACGCAGGCGCAGACGTACCGGAGTCGTTTCAGCGGGTGCAGTGGACGCGCCTACCCGCAGGCGAAACGCCGCCTGCCTTCGTCGAACGAGTGCGGCGTCTGCTGTCGCCCGATCTGTCGACAACGACTCGGCCGCCAGCGAGTCCAGCGTCCGGTGCCGTTCCGCCAGTCAGGGAGCCGAACCGCGCAGCCGCGGTCAAGCCCTCGATCGTTGTCCTGCCCTTCGTCAACATGAGCGGCGATCAGGAGCAGGAGTATTTCAGCGACGGCATCACCGAAGACATCATCACCGATCTGAGCAAGGTTTCGGCACTGGCAGTCGTGTCGCGCAACAGTGCCTTTATGTACAAGGGTAAGCACGTCGATGTCCCGAAACTCGCGCGCGAGCTCAAGGTTGGGCACATCCTCGAAGGGAGCGTGCGCAAAGCGGGCGGCCGCGTACGGATTAGCGCCCAGCTGGTCGACGGTTCGAGCAATGATCACGTCTGGGCTGAGCGCTACGATCGCGATTTGAACGACATCTTCGCGCTGCAGGCCGAAATCTCCGAGGCCATCGTCAAGGCCCTGAAACTCAAGCTCCTGCCCGAGGAGAAGAAGGCGATCGAGCAGCGCGGCACGGACAATGTCGAGGCCTACAATCTCTATCTCCTGGCGCGACAGAGCTACATCACCGGCCATGAAGCC
>PLIX01000235.1 GCA_003140135.1 Gammaproteobacteria bacterium | reverse complement strand
TTGCGGCGCCGGGCGCGCGCCAAATGCGCGGCGACACGCACCACCCGTTCGATCTCCGCGACGCTATAGGTGCACACATCGCTCGCCTGCTCGGGCGTGCGCTCCTTCGCGCCGAAATAAATGCCGCCTGTGAGTTCGCGCACGAAGATGAGATCCACCCCGGACAAAAACTCGGGCTTGATGGGGGACGCATCAACGAGGGCTGGATGCACGCGCACGGGACGCAGATTCGCGTACACGCGAAGCTCGCGCCGCAGGCGCAGCAAACCCTCTTCGGGGCGAATCTTGGCCGCGGGCGCCGACCATTGGGGTCCGCCGACGGCCCCGAGCAGCACCGCATCCGCGCGCAGGCACAGCTGCAGCGTCTCCGCGGGCAGCGGGTCCGAGTGCGCATCGATCGCGACGCCGCCGAAAGCGGCGGGAACGAGCGCAAACGTGTGGCCGAAGAGGGCGGCGATCTTCTCCAGGCAGCGCACCGCCTCGTTGATGACTTCCGGGCCGACGCCATCGCCGGGGAGCACCGCGATGCTCGCCTTCATGCCGTCGTTTGGCGGCGCTCGAAGGCGCCGATCTGTGCGTCGCGTTCGATCAGAAAGCCCAACTCGTCGATGCCGTTCACGAGCAGGCTGCGGGCGAACGTCTCGAGCGGAAAAGTGAGCGGCGCACGCCCGGGAAGCGCCAAAGTCGCCGTCGGCAGGTCAATGCTGACCTCGGCGCCGGGATGCTCAAAGAGCCAGCTCGCCGTCGCCGCGTCGACGACCACCGGCAGGAGGCCGTTCTTCAGAGCATTGCTGCGAAAGATGTCGGCGATTTGCGTGCTGATGACGGCGCGAAAGCCATAATCAAGGAGCGCCCAGGGCGCATGCTCGCGCGAGGAGCCGCAGCCGAAGTTGCGGCCGGCAACGAGGATGCGGCAATTGCGCGCGCCCGCGCTGTTGAGAATGAAGTCGCTGCGCGGCGCGCCCGCAACATCGTAACGCCAGTCGGCGAAGAGGTGCTGGCCGAGGCCGTCGCGCGTGGTGGTCGTCAGGAAGCGCGCGGGAATGATCTGGTCGGTATCAATATTGGCCGCGCTCAGCACGACGGTGCGCGAGCGCAAGATGCGGATGGGCTCCATAAACTCAAGCGCTCGCTAGTTGAGGATCTCGCGCGGGTCCGTGACGCGGCCGCGCACCGCGCTCGCCGCCGCGGTCAGGGGGCTTGCGAGGAGCGTGCGCGCACCCACGCCCTGGCGGCCTTCGAAGTTGCGGTTGCTGGTGCTCAAGGAGTAATCCCCTTTTGCGACGAGGTCCCCGTTCATCCCCAGGCACATGGAACAGCCCGATTCGCGCCACTCCGCGCCCGCCTCCATGAAGACGGCGTGCAGCCCCTCGGCCTCGGCCGCTCTCTTCACGGCCTGCGAGCCGGGCACCACGAGCATCTGCACGCCCGGCGCGATTTTGCGGCCGCGCAGCACGGACGCCGCGGCACGCAGATCCGAGAGCCGCCCATTGGTGCAGCTGCCGAGGAACACGACGTTGACGGATTTATCCATAAGCTTTGCGCCCGCTTCAAATCCCATGTAGGCGAGCGCGTGGTCAAAGGCCGCATCGTTCGCGCGCTCCGGGATCCTGCCGGTGATGGGGATCACCATGCCGGGGTTCGTGCCGTAGGTGATCATGGGTTCGACGGCGGCGGCATCGATGGCGACCTCACGGTCAAAGTGCGCATCCGCATCGGTCGGTAATGCGCGCCAGCGCGCGAGCGCCCGCTCCCAATCAAGGCCCCGCGGCGCACGCGGCCGGCCCGCGAGATACGCATAAGTCGTCTCGTCCGGGGCAATCATGCCGGCGCGCGCGCCCGCTTCGATGGACATGTTGCACACCGTCATGCGCTCTTCCATGTCGAGCGCGCGCACCCCGGCGCCGCGATACTCGATGACGTGACCGGTACCGCCCGACACCCCGATGCGGCTGATGATCCAGAGGATGAGGTCCTTGGCGGTCACGCCCGGCTGCAGGCGCTGCTCAACATTGATCGCGAGGCTCTTCGGCTTCCTCTGCAGGAGTGACTGCGTCGCCAGAACGTGGCCCACCTCCGTCGTGCCAATGCCAAAGGCGAGGGCGCCGAGAGCACCGTGAGTGCTCGTATGGCTGTCGCCGCAGACGATGGTCTTGCCCGGCTGGGTCGCGCCGAGCTCGGGTCCGATCACATGCACGATGCCGCGCTGCTCGCTCTTGAGCCCCAAGAGCTCCACGCCATAGAGCGCGCAGTTGCGCTCGAGCGCGCGGATCTGCCGCGCGGCCGACTCGATCGCAATCGGCGCGCCGCCGAAGATCTGTTCGGTCCGAGTCGGCGTGGAATGATCCAGGGTCGCGAGGGTCAGCTCCGGGCGGCGCACGGAAAGACCGCGCTCGCCCAACACCGCGAACGCCTGGGGCGAGGTGACCTCATGAATGAGATGCAGATCAATATACAGAACGGCCGGCGTGTCGGCGCTCTCGGGTATGACTTCGTGCTGGTGCCAAATCTTCTCCAGCATCGTCCGCGGTACGCAGTCCATGGACGCGTGCGCCTACTGCACGACGGCGATGCGCGCCTGCGACATGTCGACGACATCGAGCCATCCCCACTCATCGGCGGTCTGCCCGGAGAAGAGACCAAAGAAGGCGCTCTGCAGCGCTGCGGTGATCGGGCCGCGCTTGCCTGCGCCCACGGGCAAACGGTCGACGGAGCGGATGGGTGCGATCTCCACCGCCGTACCGGTGAAGAACGCCTCGTCCGCCAGATACAGAAACTCGCGCGGCAGCGCGCATTCGCGCACCTCGATGCCGCGCGCGCGCGCCAGGCGCATGACGGTATCGCGCGTGATGCCGCTCAGCACTGAATGCACCAGCGCCGGCGTCATCAGCACGCCGTCCTTGACGAGGAAAATATTCTCTCCGGAGCCCTCGCTCACCGTACCGTCGGCGGCGAGCCCAATCCCTTCGGCAAAGCCCAGGCGCCGCGCCTCCTGGCCGATGAGCTGGCTCGAGAGGTAATTGCCTCCCGCCTTCGCCAGCGCCGGCAGCGTGTTCGGCGCCACGCGGTTCCAGGAGGAGACGCACACGTCGACGCCTTC
>PLIX01000203.1 GCA_003140135.1 Gammaproteobacteria bacterium | reverse complement strand
GGAAAGAACCAGGCGCGGGTGATCCTGCCGATCACCGATCCGTATGTCGTGCACCACGGCGCGCTCGGCTCCTTCGCGCTCGTGTACCTCGGCGCCTCCGGCGATCAGGCAGCCGTGGCCGCGCGGATCGCAGCGCTTCCCGGAATCGAGCTCGTGCTGACGCGCGGTGAGGCCGCCGCGCGCTTCGAGCTGCCGCCCGATCGTATCGGCGACCTCGTAGTCGTGTCACAGCAGGACACGGTCGTGGGCACGAGCCGCGAGCGGCACGACCTGTCGGGGCTCGACGTCCCGCTGCGCTCACATGGCGGTATGTCGGAGCAGAAAGTGCCGCTCATCGTCAATCGCAGCGTCAGCGCACAGCCCCAAAACCGCCGCTGGCGCAATTTCGATGCGTTCGATCTGGGCCTGAACCTCGCCGTTCAGGCCTCGTAGGGAATCCGATGTCCGCCAGTGTCGTCCCGTCCGCACCGCGCGAGCTCATCCGCGAATCCCTGCGGATCGCGGGCGAGAAGGTAGCGCACGACCGGGTCATTGAGGTGCATCACCCCTACAGCGGCGCACGGATCGGTACGGTTCCCAAGGCCACCCTCGCGGATGTCAGACGCGCGCTGCAGATTGCGCGGGGCTTCCGCGCGACGCTCACGCGTCACGAGCGCTACAAGATCCTCATGACGGCCGGTGCCATCATCGCTGCCAGGCGCGAGGCGCTCGCGCGCCTGATCACACTCGAGTCGGGCTTGTGCCTGAAGGACTCGCAGTACGAGGTCGGTCGCGCCTCGGATGTCCTGCTGTTCGCCGCGAACCAAGCCCTGGTCGACGACAGCGAGGTGTTCTCCTGTGATCTCACCGCACACGGCAAGAGCCGCAAGGTCTACACCCTGCGGGAGCCGCTGCTCGGCGCCATCACCGCGATCACGCCGTTCAACCATCCGCTGAACCAGGTGATCCATAAGCTCGCACCGGCCATCGCCACCAACAACCGAGTCGTACTCAAGCCGAGCGAGAAGACACCGCTCACCGCGTTCGCGCTCGCGGACATCCTCTACGAGGCGGGACTTCCGCCTGAGATGCTCTCGGTGCTGACGGGCGACCCGGCCGAGATTGCGGATGAACTCCTGACGAGCGCGGACGTTGACCTCGTCACCTTCACCGGCGGTGTGGCGGTCGGCAAGTACATTGCCGCAAAGGCCGTGTACAAGCGCCAGGTGCTGGAGTTGGGTGGGAACGATCCGATCATCGTGCTCGAGGATGCGGATCTTGAGGAGGCCGCCACTCTGGCGGCCAGCGGATCCTATAAGAACTCGGGTCAGCGCTGCACCGCCGTCAAGCGCATTCTCGTTCAGGAGAGTGTGGCCGAGCGCTTCGTCGAACTGCTCGTCGAGCGGACGCGGGCCGTCAAGTACGGCGATCCGTTCGATCCGACGATGGACATGGGCACGGTGATCGATGAGCCCTCAGCGCAGCGATTCGAGGCGGTCGTGCACGAAGCCGTGGCAGCCGGCGCCAAGCTCCTCATCGGAAATGTCCGTCGCGGCGCGCTCTACTCCCCGACCGTACTCGATCGGGTGACACCGGATATGACGGTCGTGCGACTTGAGACCTTTGGTCCCGTCTCGCCCGTGATCCGCTTCAAGACGGTGGACGAGGCGATCCGCATCTCGAATGGCACCGCCTACGGGCTCTCATCCTCGCTCTGCACCAACCGCATCGACCTCATCACGCGCTTCATTCAGGAGTTGCATGTCGGCAGCGTCAATGTGCGCGAGGTGCCGGGCTACCGCCTGGAGGTGACGCCGTTCGGGGGCATCAAAGACTCAGGGTTAGGCTACAAGGAAGGCGTACGCGAAGCCATGCGCAGCTTCTGCAACACGAAGACCTATTCATTGCCGTGGTGATCCGATCCGGCGGCGTCATGCGCTCGAGCGATAAGAGGTGATCCGTGCATCGCCCGGCGCGGTTTTGAGCGGGCCCGCTCACGGCTCTTCGTTCTTCCGCTGATAAACGTCACGATTCTGTCACCGTCGGGATGTTATTTTGCGAGCCGTTACGCGTAAGGATCCGACGCGACGGCAGCCCAGGGGCGGCGCGCCGACGAAGTCAGGCTCCGCGCCGGGAGTGGTTTGTCTTTATAGACTCGGCGTTTGCAACGTTTTCTTCGTAACGGCTTTAGTATTTTTGTGACGACCGATGGCGAGGGGGAGACACGCTGCGTACGGCGCGCGTCAGAAGATTCGCCACCCGGCCGGCAAATCCTTCGCAAATTGGCATGGGGCCATCGATAAATAGCATAGCAGCCCGGATACGACCGGGCTAAATTCGAGCGCGACACGATCCGGGTTCGATTGCTTTTGACGTATCCGAGCAACAGGGCATGTGTTTCCCTTGTCTGCGGGCTCAAAAGCTGATATTTACCGCTGTGCGAGATAAAAAGAATCGATGGCGCGGGTCGTTGATGGCTTGAAACAACAGAATTCTTAATAGGGGAAGGGGAAACATGAAACCAAATCCGAAGCTGACCTATGCCATTGCCACGATATTGGGCGGCTCCGCCATGAGCATGGGCATGGGCATGGGGATCGCGCGTGCGGCAGCGGCTGCCGACGCGACCGCGAGCGCCACCGATTCCGAAGCCATCGCAGAGGTCACGGTGACCGCCCAGCGCCGCAACGAATCCATCGAAAACGTGCCGATCACCATCCAGGCGGTTACCGGCGAGCAGCTGAAGGCCCTCAACGTCACGACCTTCGAAGACCTCATGAAGTACACGCCGAACGTGACGTCGAGCGCCAACGGACCCGGCGGCGGCAATATTTTCATCCGTGGTTTGAGTTCCGGCGGCTCCGGCAACCAGTCGCAGTCGACGACGGCACCCTTCCCCAATGTCGCCCTCTATCTCGACGACGAGTCGATGCAGTTTCCGGCGCGCAACCTTGATGTCTACTTGGTCGACATGGAGCGCGTCGAAGTACTCGAAGGTCCGCAGGGCACCCTCTTTGGTGGAGGCGCTCAGGCCGGTGCGATTCGCTATATCACGAACAAACCGAAGCTCGATGTCACCGAAGGCAATGTCAATGCGGGCTACGGCACGACTGCGGGCGGCGACCCCAACAGCCTATTGAACGCGACGCTCAACCTGCCGTTGATCCCCGACACATTGGCTATTCGCGCGACGATTTTCAGCGATCATCGCGGGGGCTACATCGATAACGTGCCCGGAACGATCTCGCTGCCTCCGAGCATTGTCACCATCGGCGGTGTTCCGCATCAAAATCCCGGCAGTGCCACGGTCAACAACGCGGCTCTCGTGGCCAACGATACCAATCCAGTGACCTACACCGGCATGCGGCTCTCCGGGCTTCTTAGGATCAACGACAACTGGAACGTGCTCATTCAGCAGAACTATCAGAACATGGATGCGGAGGGCTATTTCGACGAATATCCGACAGCTCCGAACGGCACGAATCTGGCTCCGCACCAGATCGTGGCATTCGAACCGAGCTATGACAAAGATAAGTACGAGAGCACGGCCTGGACGGTGAACGGAACCTTTGGCGACTTGGGCGCCTTTGGCCCCCTGAAGGGCGTCTACACGGGCAGCTACCTCGTCCGCAACATCAATCAGCAGACGGACTATTCCAACTACCTGCGCAGTGGCGCCGGCAGTTTGTACGACTGCACGGGTGAGTTCGCCAAATACGCCTATTACAGATCAGCCAAGCCGACGACGTGCTACCCGCCGGTGGGCGACTGGAACGACACCGTAGAGAACACGCATCAGAGCCACGAGATCCGGCTCAGCACTTCAGAGGACAACCGGATCCGCGGCCTCGTCGGCGGCTTCTGGGAAGAATTCATCATCAAAGACCAGATGAACTTCAACTACCTGCCGCCCCCGCAGTGTAACGCGGCGAATCTTGCGATATCGGCGGCCGGCGGTCCAGACTGCCTCTCGGCCGTCGGCCCGGTTGCCGGCTACTACGCGACGGATCCGAGTCTTCGTGAAAACTCCAACACGGCGTTTGGCGAGGACGTGCGGCGTGGTTACAGGCAGACTGCATTTTTCACCTCCGTCGATGTTGACCTGATACCGAAGGTACTCACCGTGACCGGCGGGACGCGCTACTACCACTACGATGAGTTCGAGCAGGGTTCGGAGTTCTATAGCGAGAGCTCAAGCCCCCTCATCCTCAATCACCCCAATGGCGCCTGCACGGCAGCAGGGGCCTGCGGCTTCGGCATCAACTTGAACAAGAAGGAAAGCGGCTTCAGGAGCCGGGGCAACATCACCTGGCACATCACTCCGGATACCATGGCGTATTACACCTACTCGCAAGGTTTTCGTCCGGGTGGCTTTAACCGCACGAAAGTCCTGCCCGATGGCACCGTGGTTCTTAAAGGGGAGGCGCCGTTCACAGTCGGAGATAATGCTACCAAGCAGTTTTTTAAGCCGGCTGGGTACGACTCTGACAACCTGGTCAACAACGAGATCGGCCTCAAAACGGAATTCTGGGACCATCGAGTCCAGATCAACGCATCCGCCTACCGAATGGTTTGGAGCAATGTTCAGCTGCCGTTGTTCGACCCGGTGCACCTCGGCAACACGACCTTTGACATCAACGGCCCGAGCTATACGGTCAAGGGATTTGAGCTGCAGGGCGTCGTGCGCGTGACCGAAGGCCTCACCATTCAGGGATCAGGTTCGTGGAACAGCACGAATCAGACGAACGCACCCTGCTTGGTGAGCGACGGCACGGTAGTAGCTAAGAACAATCCAACCCCTGCCGGTGTGTGCATCACCCAGGTCAACAGTCTGCCTTACACGAACCCGTACGGTGTACTTGATACCTCGCCAGCGTTCTCGCCGTCCGTCATGTTCAACATGCGCGCGCGTTACGACTGGGTTATGCCCGGCGACTACAAGCCTTGGGTGAGTGTGGGTGCCAGCCACGTCGGCAGCATGCGCAACGAGCCCGCCAGTTTCCCGGATGGGAATTCGCCGGCAAACAACCCTCCGACCACCACCCTGCTCCTGTACACCATGCCGGCGTACACGACTTATGATGCATCGATCGGCGTGGCCAAGGACAACTGGACGCTGCAGCTCAATGGCAGCAACATCACGAACTCCGATGCGAGCACGTTTACCTCGTCAGGTCAGTTCATCAAGTCCGAAGTGCCGCTGCGACCGCGTGTGATCATGGGGATCATTGGCTTTAAGTTCTAATCGGCAGGCATCGATCCGGAGCAAGCGCCTCCGGTCGGTTACAGTAGAATCAAGGGCGGACCTAGTGTCCGCCCTTTTTTTGTGCGCCCGGCAGGGCGCACTCACTTGGAGGTGAAAGTCCTCTACACACCCGGCAAGGGG
>PLIX01000264.1 GCA_003140135.1 Gammaproteobacteria bacterium | reverse complement strand
CTGCGGTTCAAGGTGAAGAGCGAGTGCTATGCGTGGCTGAACGCTGCAGCCTGGGAAGTGAACCAGGTTTGGAATTGGGCGGCCCAGGTGAGTGAGAAGGCGGCCCGGCCCTGCACGGGTGAGCCGAAGTGGCTGACGGGCTTTGACCTCAATAATCTCTCTTCGGGTGCTTCGGAACATTTCGACCACATCGGTGCGGACACCATCCAGCGTGTGGGCAGTGAGTATGCCCAGAAGCGCCGAATTGCTAAACGCTATCGACTGCGCTGGCGTAGAAGCCGCAGTCCGCGTCGATCCTTAGGCTGGCTGGCCCTTCAAGGCGGCAAGCTTGAAGCGTAAGGGTCGGGCCGTGAGGTTCTGTAGCAAGACCTTTCGAGTCTTCGAGCCCGAGCGCCTCGAAGGGGTTAAGTGGAAGCAGGGCTGCTTTGCGCAGGATGCGGTGGGGAGCTGGTGGCTGTGTCTGCCCATTGAGGTGCGGATCGAAGAGACCGTGGCGCCTCTGGAGAAGGTCGGGAGCGACTTGGGGCTCAAGGAGGTGGCGGTTACGAGCGACGGCGCGCGCTGCGAGAGGAATCGCTTCTACCGGGGGATTGAGCACAAGATTGCCCAGGCGCAGCGTCGGGGCCACCTCCGTCAGGCGAAGTACTTACATCGAAGAGCGGCGAACCGGCGCAAGGATGCGCTGCATAAGTTCAGCCGCCAGGTCGTGAGCCAGTACCAGAAGATTGTCGTGGGCGATGTGAGTAGTACTCAACTGGTGAAGACACGGATGGCGAAGTCCGTGCTGGATGCCGGGTGGGGGATACTCAAAACGTATCTGCAATACAAAGGCCAGCAGGCGGGCAGAATCGTTCAGACCGTCAGCGAGAGAAACACCAGCTGCACCTGTTCGTCCTGTGATTCCTTAACCGGGCCGCGGGGCGTCAATGGGTTGCATGTAAGGCATTGGACGTGTGCGGCATGTGGTGTGTCGCACGATCGGGAGGTTAATGCAGCCCGAAACATCCTTCGCCGCGCCGAGTTGCCGGCGTCCGTTTGCGGAAACGAGTCCTCGTCCTTGCGGGTTCCGCCGAGCCGAGCATCCCGCTCGCGCAAGGCAGGGATAGAACCCGTAAGGACGGTGGCGTGAGCTCCGGGCTGTCCAGGCCCCGATTCCTCGATCTCGCGGCCATTGTGATCTGCACGCTGGCTTGGGGAACGACCTGGTTCGTCATTACCTTTCAGCTCGGCGTCGTGGATCCCGTCGTCTCGTTGACGTATCGATTTGCGCTGGCGACGGCCCTTCTGTTTGGCTGGTGCGCCGTACGCGCCCTACCCATGCGGTTGAGTGCCGCGCAGCACGCGGCAGCCTGCGGCATTGGGTTTTTCACATTCGGCATCGACTACACGCTCATCTACTTAGCGGAGGCCAGGATCTCCTCAGCGGTGGTGGCCGTCTTGTTCGCAACGCTTGCCTTGGTGAACCTCGTCGTATTCCGCATCGTATTCGCTCAGCGCGCACCGCTGCGTGCTTGGGTCGCGGCGAGTCTCGGCGCCGCGGGCGTGGCCATGCTCTCATGGAGCGAAATCGTGAGCGCCCATCTGGACGCAAGAGCGCGCGGCGGGTTCGTGATGGCGTGTCTTGCAATCGTCGCTGCATCTGTCGGCAACGTCTTCGCCCGGCGCGGCGAGGCCGCCGGGGCCCCGGTTGCGACTCTGACAGCGTGGGCCATGGCCTACGGCACGCTGCTTCTGGCGCTCTACGCGCTCGCCATGCAGCGGCCCTGGCTCTTCGAGCCGAGCCTGGGCTATGTCGCCTCCCTCATGTATCTCGCGCTCTTTGGCTCGGTCGTCGCCTTTCTTTTCTATTATGGGCTCGCGCGCCGCCGCGGCTACGCCGCGGCCACTTACGTCAGCGCGTTGACTCCGGTGGTCGCCATGACTGTATCCAGCGTTTTCGAGGGCAAATCCTGGAGCCCGATGGCAATAAGCGGCCTTGCGCTGGTGCTGCTGGGTCAATGGCTGCTGCTGCGCGCACGGCAGGGATGAGCGGCGCACTCTTCCCGGCTCAGGCTGCGCTCGGGCGCGCGTGCGCGTGGCGGCCGCGCAAATCCGGCAGGAATGCCGTGAGCAATCCAATCAGCGGTAGAAACGAGCACACGTTATAGACGTATTCAATCCCGCGTACATCGGCAAGCTTACCGAGGAGCGCCGCCCCAATGCCGCCCACGCCGAAGGCGAGACCAAAGAACAATCCTGAAACAGTTCCCACCCGCCCGGGCAGGAGCTCCTGTGCGAAGACGAGAATCGCCGAGAAGGCGGAAGCGATGGTCAGCCCGATGATGAAGACGAGCACACTCGTCCAGGCAGCGTCGGCATAGGGCAACACGAGCGTGAACGGTGCGACACCCAGGATCGACACCCAGATGACGCGCTTCCTGCCGATGCGATCGCCCACCGGACCGCCGACGAGCGTCCCCAGCGCGATGGCGAACAGGAATCCGAACAGATGCAGCTGTGCCGACTGAATCGAGAGGTGAAACTTGCTGATGAGATAGAACGTGTAATAGCTGCTCAGGCTTGCGAGATAAAAATACTTCGAGAACACCAGCGCCACGAGAATGCTAATCGACCAGGCGACCTTGCCCGTCACCGGACTCAACTGCTCCCTTGCCGCGTGCAGCACCGATTTGCCGGAAGGCAGCGCGTGTTGCCGCAGGTACCAGTCCCCGATCCTCCACAACACGAAGATGGCGACGAGCGCCGCGAGAGAAAACCAGGCGACGCTGGTGCGTCCGTAGGGAATGATGATCCAGGCGGCGAGCAAAGGTCCGACCGACGAGCCCGCGTTGCCGCCCACCTGGAAGATCGATTGGGCCAGTCCGTGTTGACCGCCGGAGGCGAGGCGCGCAACGCGCGAGGACTCCGGGTGAAAGATCGACGAGCCCGAACCCACGAGCGCGGCGGCAATGATGACAGTGCCGTAGTTCGGGGCGATCGACAGCAGCAGCAGTCCAATCAGCGTGAAGCTCATGCCGATCGAGAGCGCGCGCGGCTGCGGATGTCGATCCGTGTACATCCCGATGAACGGCTGCAGCACCGATGCAGTGAGCTGGAAGGTGAGCGTAATCAGTCCGATCTGGGCGAAACTCAGCTTGAAATCGTTTTTGAGGAGCGGATAGATCGCCAGAATGAGCGACTGGATCATGTCGTTCAGAAAGTGCGAGAAACTGATCGCGCCCAGCACCTTGAAGCGCGTCGGCTGGTGTACGGGCGTTTCGGCGGCTGGCAGAGCTTCAGGGAGCATAGTGTTCGCGATCCGGCACCTGCGCGCGGTGCAGAATGGGCCGCAAAATCGTTACAGGACGGGGTGCGCCGTCATTGTATTGAAGCGGCTCTCGCAGCACAATTGAGCGCTGCCGCCCGATCGCACGGGACTACCAAGCGGGCGAGCGCGCGCAAGTTTGCAGTCCAGGATTTCGCACAGCGCCCCCAAGTACAGCCCGCAGCGGCGCGCAACGCGCGCTCTCCTAAGAGCCCGCGGCTCATGCGACGCCTGGTGCGCGCATCATCCTGAGCCACTGCGCATCGGGCACTGCTAACATAGGCGCTGTTTGGGTCTTCCGCCCCTGCGCGTGACCCGCCGCAATCGTACGACTTGTTCATGGCTGCCGACCGGCACACCTCTCACAACGCAGTCAGCACCAAGGCGGCAGGCATCGTCGGACTTGCGGTCATGTGCAGCCGCATTCTCGGCTTGATCCGCGAGCAAATCTTTGCGGCGCTTTTCGGTGGCGGACGCGCCATGGATGCGTTCACCGTGGCGTTCCGCACCCCGAACCTGCTGCGCGACCTGTTTGCCGAAGGGGCGCTGTCGACCGCGTTCATCACCACTTTTTCCAAGACCATCGCCACCGACGGCGACGGCGCCGCATGGCGTCTGGCGAACAAGGTCGCGACGATGGCTGCCGTCGTCTTGCGCGCGATCTGCCTGATCGGGATCCTGATCGCGCCGCTGCTCGTCGCCTTGTTCGCGCCCGGGTTCGACGCCGACAAGGCACATTTGACGGCGATGCTGGCACGCATCATGTACCCCTTCATCCTGCTGGTGTCGCTCGCGGCGCTCGTGATGGGAATGCTCAATGCCAAGCATGTCTTCGGCGTTCCCGCCATGGCGTCGAGCTTCTTCAATCTGGGGTCGATCGCCGGGGGCGTACTCATCGGCCGCTGGCTGGATCCGCATTTTGGCGCGCGCGCGCTCGTCGGGCTTGCCATCGGCACGCTCATCGGCGGCGCGTTGCAGCTCGCGGTGCAGCTGCCGTCGCTCGCACGCCTCGGCTATGTCTTTCGGCCGGATTTTCGCTGGCGTGATCCGGGCGTCAAAAAGATTCTGCGGCTCATGGGCCCCGCTGTCATCGCCGCAAGCTCCGTGCAACTGAACGTCATGATCAACTCCATGTTCGCATCCACCCTGGGTGACGGACCGATCTTCTGGCTTGCGATCGCATTTCGCCTCATGCAGCTGCCGCTCGGAGTATTTGGAGTCGCCCTGGCGACGGTCACGCTGCCTGTGCTATCGCGTCTCGTCGCCGCGGGCGATAGCGTCAACTTCCGCAGCGAGCTTGCCCGCGGCCTGCGGCTCGCATTTCTACTGACCATTCCCGCAACCATCGGCTTGATCATCCTCGCCGAGCCCATCATCTCGGTCCTCTACCAGCACGGCCGGTTCAATGCCTATGAAACACTGCAGGCGGCCGCGGCGTTGCGTTTCTACGCGATCGGCCTGACCGCCTATTCGGCGATGAAGGTTCTGGTGCCGGCGTTTTACGCCCTCGATCGGCGCAAGACCCCGATGATCGTGAGCTTCATCGCCGTCGGGGTGAATCTGTTCTTCAACTGGTTGTTCACGTTCCGCCTGGGCTGGGGACACCGCGGGCTGGCGCTGTCGACCGGGTGCGTGGCGGTGACCAACTTCCTGCTGCTATATGCGCTCATGCGCCGGCATGTGAGCCACATGCACACGGGACTGCTCGTGGCGCTGCTCGCCAAGGTCCTGCTGGCGGGCGTTGCACTGGCCGCGGTGTGCTGGGCGGGAGAGCACTGGCTGCTCTCGCAGTGGCAGGTGCAGGCCACCGCACCGAAGGCGCTCGGGCTTCTGGTCACCATTGCGCTTTCGGCGGCGGCGTTCTTTGCCGTCGCCGCCTGGTTGCGCATCAGCGAGGTCACCCAGGTTGTTGCTCTCGTCGGTCAGAGACTCGGCAGGATGAAGCCGCGCTCGTAGAAGCTCTACCACTTAGGTAGGCTCGCACGTATGGCACAAAGGTCGAGCTTCGTCGCGCACACGAGCGCGCGCCTGTCCGCAGCGGCGCGCGCAGCGTTCCACGGCACGCGCCTTTGGACCTGCATCGGGACTGCGCTCCTCGTGGCAGGCGGCGCGCCGGCGCACGCCGAGTGGATGGCGCGCGACGAAGCCATCATGGGTACGCGCATCACGGTGCAGCTGCGCGCCGATGACGCGGCGAAGGGCTCGGCGGCCATCGATGCCGTCATGGCCGAAATGCGCCGCATCGATGCGCTCATGAGCCACTACAAGCCCGACAGCGAGCTCTCACAGATCAATCAGCATGCCGCCGAGGCGCCCGTGCCTGTGGATCGGGAACTCTTCGATCTGCTCAAGTTGTCGCTGCATTTCTCGGAAATCACCGACGGGGCCTTCGATATCACCTACGCAGGCGTAGGGCATCTTTACGACTACCGGCGGCACATCCGCCCGACGGAAGCCGAGATTCGCGCGGCACTGCCGACCGTCAACTGGAGGAACCTCATTCTCGATCCCGACAAGCTCACGGTGAAATTTGCCATGCCCGGCATGCGCATCGACGTCGGCGGCATTGGCAAGGGTTACGCGGTCGACCGCTGCATCGCAATTTTGCAGTCGCTGGGCATTACGCATGCGCTCGTCACCGCGGGCGGCGACAGCCGCATCATCGGCGACCGCGACGGACGCCCGTGGATCGTCGGCATTCGCCATCCGGACGATCCGAACAAGATCGTGACGCGGCTGCCGCTGGTCGACACCGCGATGTCGACTTCGGGGGATTATTACCGCTACTTTGATGAAGACGGCGTGCGCTACCACCACATTATTGATCCGCACACCGGACACTCGGCGAGCCGCGTCCGCAGCGCGACCATTCTCGGACCCACGGCAACTGAAACGGACGGGCTGTCAAAAACGGCGTTCGTGCTGGGGGCGGAAAAGACCCTGGAGCTGATCAATCGCATGCCGAAGTTCGATGCGATCTTCATTACCCCCGACGGCCGGGTGCTGTATTCGCACGGCCTTGAGCCGCCGGCGCAGCCGGCCAAAGACGCCAAGAACCCCTGAGGGGCTCTTTGCTGAAGCTGCGCGCGCGTGGGCGGCTGACTACTGCGGCGCGGTGCCGTGGTGCGCGGAGAGGAGCGCATCGACCTCGCGTTCGGCCAGGAGCCAATCCTCGAGTTCGTAGCCGCTTGCGAAGCCGCGCTGCTCGGCCCGCAGATACGCGGCCTCCGAGATCATCGCCCGGCGCATCTCATCGGACACTTCGACGCCGGACGGCGCGGTGGCTGAGAGCGGCTTCGACTCGGACGAGGTGCGCGCACGCGCACGCTTTTTGGACGGGATGCTTCCGGGATTTCGCGGTAAGTCGGGGGGTCGGCGAATTGCCATGCACGCCTCCTTTGCGATAGTGCGCATAGCTTGCGGCGACGGCGCTGCGCATGCAAGCGCTGCCGCAGCGCATTTGAGATTCATCAATTCGCCATAAACCGCGCCGCGGTCATTTGCGCTTCGTGCGCGGCCTCGTGCGCACGACCTCATGCAGGTATTTGCCAAACTCGCGCCCGAGCTGCCGATGCGCGAGTGCATATTCCACCGTTGCCTGCAGGTAGCCGAGCTTGCTGCCGCAGTCGTAGCGCTTGCCCTCAAAGCGGTGCGCGTAGACGGCCTCCTCGCGCATCAGCGCGCCAATGCCATCCGTGAGCTGGATCTCGCCTCCGGAACCGTGGCCGATCTTCTCCAGATGCCCAAAGATCGCCGGCGCGAGGACATAACGTCCGACTACCGCCAGCCGCGAGGGCGCATCCGCAGGCTTGGGCTTTTCGACGATGCTGCGGATCCGGCTGGTCGCAGAATTCGGTGCTTCGACCTCCACTATGCCGTAGCGCTCGGTGTCGCGGCGCGGCACCAGCTCCACACCCAGCACGCTCGCACGCTTTTCGGCGTACACCGCGGCCATTTGCTGCAGACAGGGCACATCGCTGCGAATGAGGTCATCCGCTAGATGCACAAAAAAGGGCTCGGCGCCGACCGCGGGCTGCGCGCACAGCACCGCATGCCCGAGTCCGAGCGGCGCGGGCTGGCGAATGTAGATGCAGGCGGCATACGAGGGCAGTACGCTTCTGATCTGGTTCAACAGATCACTCTTGCCCTGGGAATGCAGCAGCTGCTCGAGCTCCGGATCGGAGTCGAAGTGGTCTTCAATGGCGCGCTTCGATGCGCCCGTAATGAACACCAGCCGCCGTGCCCCGGCCGCCAAGGCCTCCTCGACGGCATACTGAATGAGCGGCTTGTCGACGACGGGCAGCATCTCCTTCGGGCTCGCCTTGGTCGCCGGCAGAAACCGCGTGCCGCGTCCAGCCACAGGAAAAACCGCCGTGCGGATCGCAGATCTCATGTTCATGCGGCGCTCCCGTAGGGGTGATGACTTTGATCGTAGCGTCATAGAGCGCGTGCAGCCTCATCGGTGCGCTCGGCCCACTTGAACACCACCGGATGCAAACTGTCCCATGCACGGCATTTGGGGCAGCGCCAATACCAGCCGACGCTCGGCAAGCCGCAATCGTCGCATTGATAGCGCCCGCCGACATCGCCCATGCGCATCAACAAGGAGCGCAGCGAGGAGACCTCGCCCGCGGAATCCGGCACGTCCTTGGCAGGCACTGCGGTGGCGAGGAGCCAGGCGAGCTGCCGCGCGCTCACCTTGCCGGTTGCCCGCAGACGCGTGCTCAGATCGCCGAGGAGCTGCGTTTCGCCTGCGGTACCGACGAGTGTGAGCACACGGGGGATGATCTCGAGCGCGAGTTCCGGTGCGGCTTCGAGAGCTTGCAGGTACAGCGCAAGCGCGCCGCTCTTGTCGCCGGCCGCGGCGGTCATGCGGGCGCTCAGGATCTGCGCCCGCGGCAGGTCGGGATCATGGGCGCGGGCTTGCTTCAGCAGCGTCTGAGCGCGCTCGGCTTCGCCCTGCAGCACGGCATGCTCGGCAAGCTCGCACAAATAGTGGGCGGCAACCCGGCGCCGCTCGGTCTGCACGGCGCTCGGCAGCTCGTGAAACACCCGCAACGCGTTGGCCCAGTCGCCCGCCTGCTCATGGATGCGCACCAGATGATCGAGCGCGGCGTGGCGGTATTCGCGCGTGGCGGCGAGCTCCTCGAAGAGTCGCTCCGCGCGATCCATAAGTCCCGCGCTCGAGTAATCGAGCGCGAGCGCAAACGCGCCGCGCTGCGCCACCGCCGCCGTCGCGTCGCTGCGCAGGCGTGTGTGGATGGCGATCGCCCGATCCACCTCGCCCCGGCGCCGAAACACGCTGCCGAGCGCAAACTGGATTTCCACCGCATCGCCGTCGACCTCGGCCATGCGCGCGAAGACTTCCGCGGCGCGGTCGAAGCGATCGTTGATCAGGTGGTCGAGCCCGACGTAGTAGTCGCGCGGCAAGCGCACGGTGCGCGCAATCCCGCGGCCGTGCCCGAGGCCCCAGGCAATGCCGCCGACGACAATGAACGCGATGGCCAGCAGCAGTGGCGACAGCTCAATCATTGCAGTCCGCTGCGGCGGTCAGTCACGGATCGGCCGATCGGCTCCGTCGTTGACGCGCTCGCGCAGATCTTTGCCTGGCTTGAAGTGCGGCACGTACTTGCCTGATAAGGCCACAGCCTCGCCGGTTTTGGGATTCCTTCCCTGGCGCGGCGGCCGAAAATGCAAGGAGAAGCTGCCGAATCCGCGGATTTCGATGCGCTCACCCTGCGAGAGGGCGTCGCTCATGATCTCGAGCATCTGCTTCAACGCAAGCTCGACATCCTTGGCGGGCAGATGCTTCTGCTTCGCGGTGATGATCTCGATGAGTTCCGATTTCGTCATGGGTCGCCCGATTTGCCGCGGGGCGTTTAATCAATCCTGCTCCGTGCCGATCTGCTCCTTCAGAAGATCGCCGAGGCTCGTGCCGGCGGAGGCCTGATCAGAGCGATAGCTCTGCACGGCCTCAGCTTCCTCGTGCGCCTCTTTGGCCTTGATCGACAGTGAAATGGTGCGCGTCTTGCGATCCACGCCCGTGAACTTCGCCTCGACCTCGTCCCCGACCTTCAGCACCATGCGCGCATCCTCGATGCGGTCGCGCCCGAGCTCCGCGGCGCGCAGCTGCCCGTCGACGCCGTTGCCAAGGTCAATGACCGCGCCGCGCGCGTCGACTTCCTTCACCACGCCGCGCACGATCGTGCCCTTGGGGTTCTCGGCAATGTAGGCCGAGAAGGGATCCTTGGCGAGCTGTTTGATCCCGAGGGAGATGCGCTCACGCTCCGGATCGATCGCGAGCACCATGGCCTCGAGCTGCTGCCCTTTCTGATAATTGCGCACCGCCTCCTCCCCGGGCTGATCCCAGGAGATGTCGGAGAGGTGCACGAGGCCGTCGATGTTGCCCTGCAGGCCGATGAAAATGCCGAAGTCGGTGATGGACTTGATCTGTCCTGCGACCTTATCGCCGCGGTTGTAGTTCTCCGCGAATTCTTTCCAGGGATTGGCCTGGCACTGCTTGAGGCCGAGGGAGATGCGGCGCCGCTCCTCGTCGACGTCCAGCACCATGACCTCCACTTCCTGCCCCGTATGCACGACCTTCGCCGGATTGACGTTCTTGTTGGTCCAGTCCATCTCCGAGACGTGCACGAGCCCCTCGACGCCGTCTTCAATCTCAACGAACGCGCCGTAGTCGGCGATGTTCGTCACCTTGCCAAAGACGCGCGTGTGCGGCGGATAGCGGCGCGCGATGTTCTCCCACGGATCCGCACCGAGCTGCTTCAACCCGAGGCTCACGCGCGAGCGCTCGCGGTCGAATTTCAAAATGCGCACTTCGACCTCATCGCCGACTTTCACCACCTCGGAGGGATGCTTGACGCGCTTCCACGCCATGTCGGTGATGTGCAGCAGCCCGTCAATGCCACCCAAGTCGACGAACGCCCCGTAGTCGGTGAGATTCTTGANNTTGCGTTTCTGATCGAGCTTGATGACCTTGAATTCCAGCGGCTTGCCTTCGAGGTAGGACGTGTCGCGCACGGGGCGCACGTCGACGAGCGAGCCCGGCAGAAAGGCGCGCACGGTCTCGATCTCAACCGTAAAGCCGCCCTTGACACGTCCGGTGATGACACCGGTGACGATTTCCTGATTGTTGAAGGCCGTCTCGAGGCGCGTCCAGGTGCGCGCGCGTTTGGCCTTTTCACGCGACAGCCGCGTTTCGCCCGTACCGTCCTCGACTGAATCGAGCGCGACCTCCACCTCATCGCCCGCCTTCACTTCGAGCACTCCCTGCTCGTTCTTGAACTGCTCGACCGGAATCACCGCCTCGGACTTGAGGCCCACATTGACGATGACGACGTCGTCGGAGACGTCAATCACGAGGCCGGTCAGGATCATCCCCGGGCGGATGCGCTGATTGGCGAGACTCTGCTCGAACATCTGGGCAAAATTTTCGGTCATACCTTCACTCGCACGTCATATTGCGTGCATACACCCGGGCGCCATCCAGCGTTCCGGGGATGATGAATACCGGCCTGGCCATCCGTTGGCCAAACCGCCGCGACTACACAACAAGAACAGCCACCTAGCTCCATAAGGAGCCATTGCGACCCAGCACGAGCACACGATCAACAACCGCATCGATCGCAAGCTCGGTCGAGTCGATCACATGGGCATCCGGCGCCGCCTTCAGGGGACTCGCCTTGCGAGTCGAATCCCGCAAATCCCGCTCGGCGATCTCGCGCGAAAGGGCGGGAAGGCTAACATCGGAACCCTTGTCTTTCAACTGCTTATAGCGCCGCAGCGCCCTCTCCGCCAGGGTTGCGGTGAGAAAGATCTTCAGGGGCGCATCAGGGAAGACGACGGTGCCCATGTCGCGGCCGTCCGCGACCAGGCCCGGGGGGCGGCGGAAGGCGCGCTGGCGCTCCAGGAGCGCGCTACGCACCTGCGGCCACGCCGCGACCCGTGAGGCGCCCTGGCTTGCGATTTCCGAGCGCACGTCGAGCGTGACATCCCGGCCGCCGAGCGTGACCCGCTCGCCGCCGTCCGCACCCGTCCCGAAGCTCATCTCCATGGAAGCGGCGAGCNNTAGAGCGCACCGCTGTCGAGCAGATGCCAGTGCACCTGCCGGGCGACCGCCCGGCTGATCGTTCCCTTGCCCGAACCGCTCGGGCCATCGATGGTTACGATGCCGGCGCCGGACATAGCTCAATCTGCAGGCCCACTTCGCGCGCACTGGCGACGAAGTTCGGGAAGGACGTGGCGACGCTCGCCACGTCGCGGATTTCAATTGGTCCACGCGCACGCACGGCCGCCGTGGCAAAGGCCATTGCGATGCGATGATCGCCGTGAGAGTCGATCGCGCCGCCGCCGAAGCCGTCGGATGCGCCACGGATCCACAGCCCATCAGCCAAGAGCTCAACTTCCACTCCCAATTGCGCCAGCCCCGAGGCCATGGCGCTCAAGCGGTCGCTCTCCTTGACGCGCAGCTCGAGCGCTCCGCGCACCAGCGTCTCGCCTTGCGCGCAGGCCGCCGCGATGAAGAACACCGGCAGCTCGTCGATCGCGAGGGGAACGGCGGCCGGCGCGACCTTGATGCCGTAGAGGGGACTGGCACGCACTTCAATGTCCGCCACCGGCTCGATGGGCGAATGCGCCCCCAAACTGTCCTGATCCCAGGGACGCACACGGATGTCCGCGCCCATCTCACGCAGCAGATCAAGCAGGCCCGTGCGGGTGGGGTTCAGGCCGACGCCGCGCAGCACGAGCCCCTGCCGTGCGGCCAGGCAGCCGGCCACGATGAAGAACGCCGCCGAGGAGAAATCTCCCGGCACCTGCACGCGCGTCCCGTGCAGCTGCTGCCCACCCTGCAGCGCGATCGTGCCGTCGGAATGCAGCACCTCGGCGCCAAAGGCGGCGAGCATGCGCTCGGTGTGGTCACGGCTCGGCGCAGGCTCGACAACTCGCGTGCGCCCGTCGGCGCGCAGCGCCGCAAGCAAGATCGCGGACTTCACCTGCGCGCTCGGAACCGGCATCTCGTAGTCGATGGCTGCGAGCGTCGTGTGACCGCGGATCTCCACCGGCGGCCGCCCGTCCGCCGTGCTGATCTCGGCGCCCATCAGGCGCAATGGAACCGCGACGCGCTCCATCGGACGACGCATGAGCGAGGCATCGCCAATGAGCTTCGAGTCGAACGGCTGGCCTGCGAGGAGTCCCATGAACAGGCGCATCGCCGTACCCGCATTTCCCATATCGAGCGCCTCCGGCGCCGCGTGCAGCCGCCCGGCCTGCGGGCCGTGCACGATGACATGGCCGCCGTTGGGCCCTTCGATGCTCACGCCCAGCTGTCGCAGGGCGATGAGCGTCGCCAGACAATCCTCGCTCTCGAGAAAGTCGTGGATCTGCGTGTCGCCCTCGGCAAGACTGCCGAGCATCAAAGCGCGGTGGGAGATGGACTTGTCCCCGGGCACGCTCGCCACACCGTGAATATGGCGGCTCGGCTGCACTACGTAGCGCGACAGTGCGGGCGGCTTCAAGACAGCGCGCGCGGATAGGATCCGAGGATTCTGAAGAGCGAGGCGCGCCGCTTCAGCGCGACGAGCGCCTGCGCCACCGGCTTGTCAGCGCAATGCCCTTCGAGGTCGATGAAGAATACGTAGTCCCATTTGCGCCGCCGCGACGGCCGCGACTCGATGCGGGTCATGCTGACGCGGTGCCGCGCCAGCGGCTCAAGCAGGCGGAACAACGCCCCGGGCGAGTGCGCGCGGCTCACCGAGACCAGTAGCGTCGTGCGATCCTCGCCGCTGGGTTCAAAGAGCTTTCTGCCGAGCACCAGGAAGCGCGTCGTGTTGTCGGGTCGATCCTCGATGTCGGTGGCCAGCACCTCAAGATTATAGACCTCGGCGGCGGTTTGGCCCGCGATGGCGGCGGTGCCGTCTTCATCGCGCGCGCGGCGCGCGGCTTCCGCGTTGCTGGCAACCCCGATGCACTCCACATCGGGCAGGTGGTCCTGCAGCCAGGCGCGGCACTGCGCGAGCGACTGCTGATGGGAGCACACGCGTGCGATGCGCTCGAGCGAGGTCATCTTGCCCATCAGGAACTGGCGGATGCGCAGCTCCACCTCGCCGCAGATCTTCAGCGGCGAGCTCAAGAAGCGGTCGAGCGTATGATTGACGGTGCCTTCGGTCGAGTTCTCGATCGGCACGACGCCAAAATCCGCATTCGCAGCTTCCACCTCGTGAAACACCTCATCGATCGAGGCGAGCGGCAGCGCGCGCACCGAATGGCCGAAGTGCGTCAGCACCGCCGTCTGCGTGAACGTTCCCTCCGGCCCGAGGAAGGCCACCTTGAGCGGCTCCTGCTGCGCGAGACACGCGGACATGATTTCCCGAAAGAGCCGCAGCACCTCCTCATCGCGCAGCGGTCCTTGATTGCGCGCGCGCGCCATGCGCAAAACCTGCGCCTCGCGCTCCGGCATATAGAAATCCGCCGTCTGCCCGGCGCGCGTCTTCGACAGCCCGACCGCCTGCGCAAGCTTCGCCCGCTCATTGATGAGCGAGTGAATCTTTTCATCGACCGCATCGATGCGCGCGCGCACCCGCGCAAGATCGGCAGGCGGCTCGCGCCCGCGGCGCGCCCGCGGGGAAGCGGCGGCGTTGCTGCTAGAGGTTTTCTTGCGCGGCATGGTGTAAGGCGGCGCCGGTCAGACGATCCGCGCCGCGAGCACTCCTTCGATTCTGGCCAGTCGGCCGATCAGATCTTCGCTCACCACACCGTCGGCGTCGATGAGCGTGTAGGCGTACTCGCCGCGCGACTTGTTGAGGAGTTCCGCGATGTTGAGCCCCGCGGCAGCGAGGCAGGTTGAGATCTGTCCGACCATGTTCGGCACGTTGGAGTTGGCGATGGCGAGCCGCGTCGTCTGCGGCGCCCGCGGCAGCACGGCTTCGGGAAAATTCACGCAGTTGCGCAGATTGCCGTTCTCCAGAAAGTCCTTCACTGTCTCGACCACCATGATCGCGCAGTTCTCTTCCGCCTCGCCGGTGGACGCACCGAGATGGGGCAAGGTCACAATCTTCGGGTGATCCTTCACGGCAACGGCTGGAAAGTCGCATACATAGGCCAGGAGGTGACCCGCGTCGAGCGCGCGCACCACGGCCTCGTTGTCGACGACGGCGGCGCGCGCGAAGTTGAGAATCACCCCGCCGTGCGGCATGAGCGCGAGGCGCGCATCGTTCACCAGGTGGCGCGTGTGCTCGTTGAGCGGCACATGCACCGTCACCGCATGTGAACGCGCGAATAGATCCTCGAGCGAGAGGGCCTGCTCGACGCTGGCGGAGAGCTGCCAGGCGCGCTGCACGGTGAGCTGCGGATCGTAGCCGAGAACCTTCATGCCCAGACCGAGCGCGGCATTGGCGGCTTCGACGCCGACGGCGCCGAGGCCCACGACGCCCAGGGTGCGGCCCGGAAGCTCGAAACCGATGAAGTTCTTCTTGCCGGCCTCGACCGCCGCCTCGAGCGCGCCATCATCCCCGCTGAGCGAGCGGGCGAACGCCCAGGCCTGACAGACATTGCGCGCGGCAATGAGCAATCCTGCCAGTACCAGCTCCTTCACGGCATTGGCGTTCGCGCCCGGCGCATTGAATACCGGCACGCCGCGCCGGCTCAACTCGTCTACCGGAATGTTGTTGACGCCCGCGCCCGCGCGCCCGACGGCGAGCACCGATTCCGGAATCGCCCTCTCGCGCAGGTCGGCCGAGCGCACCAGGATCGCGTGCGGCCGGTCAAGCGTTGCGCCCACATCAAAGCGCGCGGCGGGCAGCCGCTCAAGGCCCCGGGCGCTGATGTGATTGAGTGTCAATATTCGGTAGCGCATGAGATGAGGCGTGGCGCCGCGGCTCGGCCTAGCCGTGGCGGCGCTCGAACTCCTTCATGAAGGCAATCAAAGCCTCGACGCCCGCCAGCGGCATGGCGTTGTAGAGGCTCGCGCGCAGGCCGCCAACCAGGCGGTGACCGGCAAGATTGGTCAGCCCCGCCGCGGCGGCCGCGGTGAGAAACTCGCCATCAAGCCCGGGCTGCGCGAGCGTAAAGGGGACGTTCATCCAGGAGCGGCAGTTCTGGGCCACCGGATTACAGTAGAAGCCCGACGCATCGATCGCGGCGTAAAGCCGCTGCGCCTTCACGCGATTGCGCTCCCCCATCGCGTGGAGCCCACCCTGCGCGCGCAGCCATTTGAAGACGAGACCTGCGACATACCAGGCGAAGGTCGGTGGCGTGTTCAGCATGGAGGCCTCGTCGGCGACTTGGCGATAATCCCAGACCGCCGGCGTCAGCGCGCGCGCCCGCCCCAGAAGCTCATCGCGCACGATGACGACGGTGAGGCCGGCCGGGCCGATATTTTTCTGCGCACCCGCGTAGATCAAGCCAAAGCGCGCGACGTCGAGGGGCCGCGACAGCAGCGTCGAGGACATGTCCGCCACGAGCGGCACCGCGCCGCCCTCCGGAACATAGGGAAACTCGACGCCGCCGATCGTCTCGTTCGGCGTGTAATGCACGTAGGCGGCGTCGGCGCTCAATGCAAGGGCGCGCGCGTTCGGAACCGTGCAATAGCCAGAAGGAGCTTCATCGGCGGCGACGTTGACCCGGCAGTAGCGCCCGGCCTCCTCGAGCGCTTTCTTCGACCAGGCGCCCGTGACGAGATAATCGACGCGCGCCTCGGGCCCCGCAAGATTCAGCGGAATGGCGGCAAATTGGGCGCTGGCGCCGCCTTGCATGAAGAGCACGCGATAATCGCCGCCAATGCCCAAGAGCTCGCGCAGGTCGCTCTCCGCGGCGAGCGCCACCTCGATGAAGGCCTTGCTGCGGTGACTCACCTCCATGACCGAGGCGCCCGAGCCACGCCAATCGAAAAGCTCCGAGGCCACCTGCTCGAGAACTTCCGTGGGCATCGCGGCAGGCCCCGCGGCGAAATTAAAGGCGCGCATGCGATGCTCGAATCCGCGGGATACGGCGGCGGCCGCAAGCTTCATCGGGGCCGCGCGCAGATCGCGGCGACTTGCGCTCGGGAGCGGTCACACTTGCGGCGGAACCTCGGCGCTCACCTCTTCGCTGTCGGGCGCGCCATCCAAGCTCTCATCGATCTGCTCGATTCCCGTCAGGCGCTCCCCTTCGGCGAGCCTGATCAAACGTACGCCTTGCGTGTTGCGTCCCACGATCGACACTTCATCCACCGGAGTGCGCACCAAGGTGCCGGTGGAGCTGATGAGCATGAGCTCCTGTCCCGGCGTCACTTGCACCGCGCCCACCGTTGCGCCATTGCGATCCGTCGTCTGCAGCGCAATGACCCCCTGGCCGCCGCGGCCGTGCACCGGGAAATCCTCGAGCGGCGTGCGCTTGCCGTAGCCGTGCTCCGAAGCCGTCAGGATGTGGCCCTCACCGACGACGATGAGGGCGATCAGCTCCTGGCCCTCGCCGAGCTTCACGCCACGCACGCCCGCCGCCTCACGTCCCATCGGCCGCACTTCCTCTTCGGGGA
>PLIX01000058.1 GCA_003140135.1 Gammaproteobacteria bacterium | reverse complement strand
GTGCCACGCCAGTCGGTGAGTTTTGTGATCAGCTGGTCAATACGTTTTGATGGATTCTTCATATCTTTCTCATGCCTGGCGCAACGGTCTGGGCGAGCACGAACATGCCGCCCGCCGTGTGCCACACCAGGATATCTGGTTTCTTCGGATCGGTATTCGGCATATTCGCGAGCGCGAAGAAGCCGACGCACA
Source organism: Gammaproteobacteria bacterium (assembly GCA_003140135.1). Classification (GTDB taxonomy): domain Bacteria; phylum Pseudomonadota; class Gammaproteobacteria; order Steroidobacterales; family Steroidobacteraceae; genus PALSA-1196. The sequence continues at coordinate 2,672 of PLIX01000058.1, read as the reverse complement.
GAAGGCCCAGGTCACAACGCTCTCCAGACCCATTGCGACCCACGTGTAAGACAGTGTTTTGTTCGGATCGATGGCCAGGACCTGACAGTCGACAGNNAAGATTGAAACGGTGGTCCACGGACGCCGACGAGATGCCGAATACCTGCGCAGCGAACTTCGACAATCTCCAGACCTGGCCCAAGGGACCTAGGGGCTTCCCCCATCACTCATGCGGCACCGAAACTGATGATCTTCAAGAGAAGAATCATCAGCTTCGGTTCGCATCGCGCTCAGAACTTGTAGCGCACGCCAATGGTGGGGTTAATGTTGTTCGTGGTGAGGTAGCCGCTCGCCACTCCGTCATGCACGCCGCTGTACATGGCGCCCAGGTAAGCGTCGAAGTGCTTGGTAAACCTGTAGTCGGCGTCGAAGGAGAAAGCGTCGAGGCCTCCGCTGCAGGTGCTGTGCGCGATAGTCGAGCAGGCTGCCTGCTTCCCGGTGCCATACGCACTCTGATGATAGCCGTAATATGCCGCGGTCAGGTCGAGGCCAGGAATGATGCTGTAGCGAACGCCGGTCCAATACACCTGCACCAGTTTCTCTTCTGGGTAGGCCGTGTCGTTGACGAAAGCCAGAACGTAACCGCCGATGTCATTGAAACCCGCGCTCAACGGCCTCGATGGATTGGTGTACTGGATATACATGTAGCCGGCAAAGAATTTGAACGGCTCAATCTTGTACTCCCCCATGAGAGAATAGGTCGTGTTGTCCGAGACCGACGCAGCCAGAGAATTCGATACCGAGTATCCGAGCCCCGGCAGCGCAGCGACTTGATCGGCGCTCAGGGAACTGGCCGTGATGGCGCTGTTGACCTTGGAATAGTACGCATCGAGCGATGCGCCCGCGAGACTGCCACCTATATTCGCCTGAACGGCGGTGTTCGCCGCTCCATTGCCATTGGAATTGCTGAATTTGTACAGCGCCCCGAGGTGCAGCTGATCGTTGAAGCTCACCCGGTACTTCACCGTCGAATCGAGCCGGTCATCTTCGCTGCTACCGCCGCCGGCATAGGTGTTTGACGCGCCGAGCAGGCCGAAAGCCGAGGCCTTGTAGTTGGGGTCGTACAGGATGGTGCCTTCAGAAAGCAGCGTCGTTTGACGACCGAAGGTGAGGGCACCGAAGCGCGCCGATTGCAGCCCGACGTAGGCGGTCTGGAATGGCTGACCCGCCGAGCCGCCATCGACACCGACGCTTTGGTTGGCGAGGCTGACGCCATTGTTCACCGCCAACGACTTCAGGGAATTCGCGATTTCGCCCGACTGGGGATTGAAGAAGGTCTCCGCCTGAAACACGGCCGACCAGTCGCCCACGAGGGGCTCGATGCCCTGCAGTCCGACCCGCGTCTGGCCCATGTTGCTCGGCGTCAGCCCGACCACCGACTCGTCGCGACTGTTCGACCGCACGATGTTGCCGCTCGCGGCCGGACGGTACGGGGTGAACGGCGCGCTGTGCGTATCGTATTGAACACCAACATCCAGGACACCGTACAGTGTAATGCCGGCCCATGTCAGGCTGTCCTCCTCGGATAGGCCCGGCCCGGTCTTCTGCTGCGCGAACGCGGGAATGGAAGCGGTAGCGGTACCGATCAGGACCGCTGCCCACCATCCGAGCCTCAAATCATTCGCACGCGTCGAAGTAGATTTGAATGGGAGAACGTGACAAAGACGTTTCAGTAGAGACGCTCTACCGGTGTAATTCGCTTGTCTTTCTTGTGGTTTTTTACGAACGATCGTCTTAAACATGTGACGCATAGCTCCCTTAGTTGTTGTTCGCGCCTGAAAACGACTCCGAATATTAGGGGCGCACGGTTATGCGGTCAGTCGTGAGCCGGTAACAAACCGGTCGTTGGACATAAGTACTGCTGATCCGATCGGCAGCGGCTGTCATGCACGTTGCCGCTTGGGCACGGGACGGAGTCGATCTGGACGCTGCTGTTCAGGCCCTTGCGGGTCGCTCAGTGAAGATTCATACGCTCGGACGCTATCATTTGAGGCAGTCGCCGCGCTCGGGAGTTGTGTTCGGCTATGGTGCGGTTGATCTGACCGAGATCGAGCGCGGTCCAGCCGCGCTACAAAGGGTGCTGGCGCGATGAGGCCGCAGCGGCGCCTGGACGGATCATGCTCGGTAAATTCAGCGCCAGACGGAGGCTCGTGCGAACTGAGTTCACGATCTAGGCACCAGCGCCCTAGCGGCGACTCATTCATAGGTCGGTCGAAGCGAAAACACTCGTACAGCCAACGTGTGCGTGACTTGGGATACTGCAGTCTGGCGCTCAACAGCGCACAGACAGCTCTGGTCGATAGCGGGGAGGGTCCTCCCGGATACCCAGATTACTAATTTTTGCCTCGTCGCCGCGCTCGGTTCGAAAACTGGTGACTGCAGCTGCTCGCATAGGGTTCCCCGTGAGCTCCGGCGGTGCCTTATGGCCCCGTGACATGCGGGTGGCGATCATCGGCCGGTGGTTATCAGGGCGACTCTTCTTAAGCTCCTTCGTCTAGGCGAGCGGGTTACGGGTGGTTGTGCAGTAAACATGTTGAAGATGACCAGTGATCATCTTTGGAGAAACGCGATGGCGAACAGCAAGGATGTCGTGGTCACCGGCGTCTCCATCGGAATTGGTTGGGGAACCACAA
>PLIX01000137.1 GCA_003140135.1 Gammaproteobacteria bacterium | reverse complement strand
AACTCCACGCACGCGGATTCGAACGGCAGAGCGCAGAAGTCGAGAATCCGGCGAACATTGCCTTCGAGGTCCGCGACCACGTCTTCGTGCTGCACGCGCAGGATCTTGCCGGGGAGCACGGTGTCCCAGAGCTGCATCAGCTCAACATAGCTGCAGTAGTAACGCCCGATATCCTCAAGGCTGTAGGTGAATTCCTGACCGGAGGCGAAGAGCTGCTTGAAGTTGGAGAAGCAGCAGGCGAGNNTCAGCAAGGTACTTCTCGCCCATGCGCTGGAAGTCCGCCGCATTCAGGTCGCCGAGCACGCCGGGGTAGCGCGGACTCGTGTCGGTCGATTCCCGGCCCTGCAGCTCCTGGGCCAGGCGCGGAATCTCGGGCAGCTCCGTCGTGCCTTCCACCTGCGAGTGCGAGGCCAGAATTTGCTCGAGGAGCGTCGAGCCTGCCCGGGGCAGGCCAACAATGAAAATGGGCTCGGCGCTTGCGCACCCGACCCCGCGGCGCGCGCTGAAGAACTCCGCCGTGCACACGGATGCCTGCAGACGCGCATTGCGCTCGGTGGATTCTGAGCGGTAGCGGCTCTGCGCCTTCTTGAGCGCATTGCCGCGTTCGTAATAAATGAAAGACTCGGCGTACTGCGCGCTGTCCTCAAGCGCCTTGCCGAGTGCGAAGCATAGATGGAACCTGTCGTCGATCTGCGTATCGGGCGCGGCCTCCGCGGCGCGCATGTGTGTGATCTCATCGTCCGTAAAGCGATAGGTCTTGAGGTTGGCCAAGCTCCAGTAGGCGTCGCCAAAGCTGGGCCGAATTGCGGCCGCCGTCCGATAGGACTCGATCGCCTCCTCCCGCCGACCGAGCGTTTTCAGGGCGTGCGCAACCGACAGATGGAGCTCGGTCGCCTTAGGTGTCTCGATGAGGAGTTCGCGATAGAGCTCGATGGCTCGCTCGTAGTCACCGAGGCCGACCCAGGCGGTCGCCCGCGCTGTCCGGTAGGTGCGATTGCGGGGCTCAATCTTTAGGAGCTTGTCGAGTTCCTCGAGCGCCATGGCGTGTTTATGCCGCCCGAAAAGAGCCTGCACATAATCGAAACGGGCGGCCGTATAGTCGGGCGCGAGAAGGAGCACGGCCTCAAGCAGCAGCTCCGCATCATCCAGAACCTCCAGCTTCGTGCCGATTTTGGCGAGCAGGCGCATGGCCTCGACATGATTGCCGTGGCTGAGGAGGTACTGCCGTACGATCCGCTCCGCCTCGTGAATCTCTCCGTCACAGAACATGCTCGTGGCGGTGACAACCTCGGTGGGCAGGCCCGCAAGGGCTTTCACGTGGCCTGCCGCCATGTCGGCATCTGCGGCTTTCCCGGTCATTCGAAACAGGATTTGCAGCGCGTTCCAGCTTGCGGGCAGCGCGGGATTGAGATTCACAGCGCGCAGGAACGCCTCGATAGCCGGCTCCGCGGAGCGCAGCGCCACGTAGCAGTGTCCGCGTTCCTGGAAGAGGCGGCTGTAGGTGGGATGCAGTGTTTCGAAACGAGCCAGGGTCGCGAGTGCCTCCGGGATGCGCTGCAGGAAACGTTGGCTGACAGCCATCAGGTACAGAACGTCACGGTTCTCGGGAACCTGCGCGAGCAGCGTTTCGGCGGCCGCGAGCGCTGCGGCGAATTGTCTGCGCTCCAGAAGTCCCCGGATGCGTCGGACTTCGGCTTCGACGGGTGAGGTTGGGGGATTGAGCGCCGCTGCTGCCATGGTCGGTCAAGGAAAGGCGGGCATCGGTGCCCGCCTTTGATTCTACTGAAAGAGGGCCGCACTCGGTCGTTGCCAACCAGGCGGTGTGGTGAATCAGAGCCTCAAGGTCCCACTAGTGCGGCGGGTGCGGGCGATTGCCACGGAGGAGGACATGGAAACTGACTTCTTCAGGAGGCCCCTTGAGCTGCCGAGTCCGCGGGCTTCTGCCGCTCAGGCGGCCGGCTGAGGATTCGGTCGCGCGCTCAGTGCCATCGCGATCAGTGACCAGCCGCCGACGAGCATATTGATGCCGATGAGAAGGCCCAGGGCCCATAGTGCCGTGCCAGGCAGGCCGGCGAACAGCATTGCGCCCAATATGATGTCGATCACGCCGCTCGCGAGCATCCAGCCCCAGGAGCCGGAGTCGCGCTTGCGATGCTGGACCGCAAACATGATTGACGCCGCACCTTCTATGAAGAGAAATGCAATCAGGACGATGGTCAATGAGATCGCCCCCGTGACCGGGGATGCGAGGAGCAGGGCGCCGGTCACGATTCCCAAAACGGCTGAGATCAGCGACCATGAGAAACCCGGTGCATGACGTGCCGCAAAGGTCGCGATGAGTCCTGTGAGGCCGGCAATCAGCAAAATAGAGCCGAAGAACACGGTCGCGGCGAGTGACGCGACCAAGGGCACGACAATCGCGAGCATCCCCAAACAAAGAAGAACGATCCCTTCAACCAGAAACAGGACCCAGTGGTCACGAACTGATTTAGCGAGCGCCGCTCGAGCTTGCGATACGTCGAAGGATCCGGTGGTAGTCATAGTTGTCTTTAGTGCGGGATTCGGATAGGGATCGGGATATCAGATTGCGAGCGCGCATGGATTCGGCGCTGAGTTCCTGAATTATAGAGTACTCGGACTGACATGGGGCAATTGAGCACCTGCAGCATTCTCGTGGTGGATCTGGAGGCGACCTGCGCCAACGATGGCAGCATCCCGCCCGCTGCAATGGAAATCATTGAAATCGGCGCGGTCTGGGCGCTGCCCGACGGCATCGTGCTCGATCGCTTTCAGAGTTTTGTGCGGCCCCTCGAACGGCCGGCGCTGACGCCTTTCTGCATGGAACTTACGGGCATCAGGCAGACCGACATCGATGCCGCGCCGCCCTTTCCCGCTGCCGCGCGCATGCTCCGTAAATTCGCCGACCGACGCCGCGAAACCGGCGCCATCTGGGCAAGCTGGGGCGACTACGACCGCCAACAGTTCGCGCGCGATTGCGCACGGCACAGCGCAGAGTACCCCCTGCAACTGCCGCATGAGAATGCCAGGCGGATCTTTACCACGCGGCAAGAGATCGGCACAGCCGTGTCGCTGGCGAGTGCCTGTGAATTGGCGAAGATCAAGCTCGAGGGTAACTACCACCACGCGCTGGATGATGCGATCAACACGGCGCGCCTCCTGCCATGGGTATTCGGTGCCCGACGCTTAGCCGAATTCCCGTCGACCTGCGGCTGAAGCCGCGCGTCGGGTGCAGATCTGGGCAGACGTACGATTGATTTCAAGTCCCAGGCGCAGGGGATGCCCCCGGCTGCGGCCGCTAAAGCTCAACCGCCACGCGCGGCGCCCCGCCCATCATGCCGCCAATCAGACTCGCCTGCGCGCCGCCATGGCGCGCAAAGGTTGCCAGCACATCGGCGAGCGCGTCCGGGGCACCGGCGACCAGCAAGCCGCCCGAGGTTTGCGGATCGCACAACAGGGCTTTGTGCGTACCCATTACGCGCCGTAAGCCGCACTTCAGATTCACAGGAATCCCGGTTGTGCGGAGACGCGCGGTTACAAGGCGGAGCGCGGCGCGCTTGCGATACGGGGAAGGGCCCATTAGCGTCGAGCCGCCAAGGCGGCCCCGGAGTTCTCATGCGCGCGGATATTCCGGTTTATCTCGATTACGACTGGACCAAGCCAATGTTGCCGGAGGTGGCCGAGGCGGTGCTTCAGCATCTGCGCGGGCACGATTTTTGGCGTGTGCGCAGTGCCCGCCACGGCATTGGCCCCCTGTTCGGCCATTCAAAACAGCCCTTGAAGGTGACGAGAGATGTAGCTACACTGTAGTCCCATGAAAAAGGACAGCGTAGTTCGGGCAAGAATCGATGCCGGACTGAAGGCGCAGGCCGCGAAGGTCCTGTCGTCGTGCGGCCTGGAGTTGAGCGATGCCATTCGGCTCTACCTACAGCAGGTCGTCTTGCAAGAGGGCATACCCTTTCCTATCGACTCCCAAAGCAAGATTCACTACGTCCCCGCCGAGCAGTTGTGGGCGATGAAACATGACGCACAGGCACGCGACCATGCGAGTGCTGCGCATGCGCACCTATCAGGTGGAGAACGGCTGCTTATCCGTCCACACCAATTGCGGGGGGCCAAGGTGAAGTGGTCTTCGGCTAAAATGAGTGATTAGGCCGCAGTATGAAGTTCCGCTCAGTGACGGCGAAATCGCTGAAATCCTCGTCCAATGCGGAACCGAGGCTCTCCTTGTCGGCGGCCAGGCACTGGCGATTTGGGCGGAGTATTTGCAAGTCCGGCCCACTGGCGTGCTATCCGCAATCGTGACCGCAGACGCCGATTTTGTAGGCTCCCGACAATTGGCCAAGAAGCTAAGTGCGGCGCTAGGGTGGCATCTCTATTTGCCAACGGCTGAGAACGCCACACCACAAACTGCTAAAGTCAGTACGACTCTTCCTGACGGTGGAGTTAAGCAGATTGATTTCCTGAATGCTGTAGTCGGGCTTGACACTGTGAAAATACAGGCACGTGCCGCCGAGCTTCAACTTCGCTCCGGCACACGCGTTCGAATCATGAGCCCATTGGATGTACTAGAAAGTCGTTTGAGAAATCTCGACATATTGCCCGGGAAGCGAAACTCCATCGGTATTGCTCAAGCAGAGCTTGCCATTGCCGTAGTCGGGAAGTTCTTTGCGGCGTTAATAGAGTCGAAAGTTAAACTCCGCACTATATTGGATGCGGTCAAGCGCGTGAGTCAGATTGCGTTTGATCCGCGCCTATCTAAGGTCTGTTTTGAATATGGATTGAATCCGCTGGTTGCGGTGCCGTCTTCGAGCATTGAGTCTCCTGAGTTTCAGAAAAAGCGCTGGCCGCAAATCCTAGTGAGGGCTGAGATGCGTAAGCGAAAACACATCAAGCGCGCGGCGCGCATAGCGGCTCTCTGACGGGGACGAGCTGCAATAGAGCCCGCACACGCATGGCTGTGTATCTGTCGGTCCCACGGATTATTGGTGATGGGCCGCAACAGTTGGTGAGGCCCCGGCGCTCGGTCCAACCGAATTGCGGCAACAGCGATCCGCTGTGTGCCTCCGTCGACCTTGGCTCTCGCTACAGCGTTCGGCGCGCCTGTGCGGGAATGATCGGTGTCCTGCTGTCGGATCTTTTTCTAATCGTTGCCGTCGCATTGGGTCTCAGTGCCCTGCTGGCCGCTTCAGAGTTCTGGTTCTCAATGCTGAAGTACCTCGGGACTGCGTATCTTGCCTATCTTGGAATCAAAATGATCCGAAGTGCCGGGAGAATGCACGAGGTCATCTCTAGGCAGCGTTTTTCAGTTACAGGGGCGCCGGATTCGATCGGGCTGAAGAGTTTTTGGGCGGCAGCCACAAATTCCAAGGCGTATTTATTTTTTTCCGCCCTCTTTCCGCTGTTTATTGATACACGCGCACCTTTGGTGCTTCAGTATTTCATGCTGGCCCTGGGTTTTTTCCTTACCGAATTCGCCGTCATACTCGCTTATGCGATCGT
>PLIX01000126.1 GCA_003140135.1 Gammaproteobacteria bacterium | reverse complement strand
GCCAGCGCGATGTGGCGCGTGCGCTGGCGCTCAGCCTGGGCCGCGTCAACTACTGCCTGCAGGCGCTAGTGCGCAAGGGCTGGATCAAGGCCACGAACTTCAAGAATAGCCACCACAAGGCTGCCTATATGTACCTTCTGACGCCACGCGGGCTGGAGGAGAAGGGCCGCCTGACGCTGCAATTTCTGGTCATAAAAATGCGCGAGTACGAGAAGCTGCGCGTGGAGATCGAGCAGATTCGCCGCGAAGCCGAACGACGCGAGCCGTCGTAGGCGCGGCGCGCGCCGCGTACACGGTGCGTAGCACCAAGCGGCAGCGCGCGGTGCTGGTAGTCCGATGAATGCGAGGGGCCGAGGAGTCCATTGCAGGGCGGTAGCGTGGGTGAAGCCTATGATTACTCGGGTGCATTGTGTAATTTGCGCTCCAGCGAGCGTGCCAACAGGTGACGGGTGAATTCCAGTAAACACGAGCAAGCCGGCGAAGATTACGAATTCGACATTGTCGATCTGTGCCGCGTCGCATGGGCCTACAAGGGCATCGTCGCGACGACCACAATCGTCGTAGGTCTGATCGCGCTCGTCTTGGCCATCATCGCAATCCCGACCTATCGCGCGGACATCGTGGTGACGCTAACCCAGGACACGAACCTCGGCAGCGGGCAGGGGATCGCAAGTCAGCTGGGGGGTCTTGCCAGCATCGCCGGCGTGAACATCGGCAACGAAGGCCCGGATCGCGAGCACCAGGCCGTGCTCGAGTCACGGCATCTGATCGAGGAATTCGTCAAAAGGAATGGGGTGCTGCCGCTGTTGCAGGGAAAATCTCCGCAGCCGCCGAACCTCTGGCTCGCCGTCGAGATATTCAAGAGGAGCGCGCTGGAGATCCACAGCGACAAGCTCAAGGGCACGACGACGATCAGCGTGGAGTGGACGGATCCAGTGACGGCAGCGCGCTGGGCCAACGCTTTTATCGCGCTGGGAAATGATCTCGTGCGCACCAAGGCGCGTGAGGATGCGCAGCGCCACGTCGATTATCTCAACGAGCAGGTTGCCAAGACCAACTCGGTCGAGCTGCGGCGCGTGCTGTTCAACATCATCGAATCCGAAACCAAGACATTGATGCTGGCCAATGCGCGCGTCGAGTACGCCTACACCGTCGTGGACCCGGCTGCCGTGCCGTCGGTGCGCGTTAGCCCCAAGCGCACGCTCATGGTCGCTTCGGGTCTTCTCATCGGCATGGTGATCGGGGTTCTCACCGCGTGGATACGCAATAAATTTATAAGAAAAAGTGCTACCGCAGGACACTAATTTGCCGTGAACGCCGAGCGCTCCACGGCCGGCCTGACGATCCTGCTCGTCCGCCTTTGGCGTAAGTTGAGCCGGCATCGTCAGCATCAATTCCTACTCATCATGGTTTTGATGCTGGCGAGCGCCTGCGCAGAGGTCGTAAGCCTGGGTGCCCTCCTGCCGTTCCTCGGCATACTCACAGCGCCCGAGGCGGTGTTCAACTATCGCCTGGTCGCGCACCTGGCGCATGCGGCGGGCATTACGACGGCCCAGCAGCTGCTCTTGCCTTTGACCATCGCGTTTGCCGTCATCGCGTTGCTGGCGGGCGCCATCCGCCTGCTGCTGCTGGGGGTGAGTACGCGATTTACCTTCGCGACCGGCGCAGACCTCAGCATCGAGGTGTATCGGCGCACGCTCTATCAGCCCTACCACGTGCACGTCGCGCGCAACAGCAGCGAGGTGATCAGCGGGATCACCAACAAAGTGGGTGGCACGGTGCTGGGTGTGGTGCTGCCGCTGATGACACTCCTAAGTTCTAGCATGCTGCTGATAGCGATCCCCCTGGCATTGATCGTCATTGATCCCGTGGTTGCGTTGGTGGGTACGGGCGGTTTCGGTGCAAGTTATGCCGTCATCACCTGGCTTTCGCGGCGGCGGCTGCGTCGCAACAGCCAGCGCATTGCCGACGAGTACACCCGGGTTGTCAAAGCTCTGCAGGAAGGCTTGGGTGGCATACGCGACGTGTTGCTCGATGGTACGCAACCGGTCTACTGCGAGGTGTATCGGCAGGCGGATCACGTGTTGCGGCGTGCACAGGGGGACAACGTTTTCATCGCACAAAGCCCGCGCTTTGCGATGGAAGCGCTCGGCATGGTGCTGATCGCCGCTTTGGCCTACGTTCTTAGCCACCAGGCGCACGGTGCCACGACGGTGCTGCCGGTGCTGGGCGCGCTCGCCCTCGGCGCGCAGCGCCTGCTTCCGGCCTTGCAGCAAGGCTACGCTGCCTGGGCGAGCATGGCCGGCAGCCACGCCTCGCTGGCTGCAACCATCGAGCTCCTCGATCAGCCGCTGCCCGTTGAGCTCTTGAGTCCTGCTCCGGCACCCTTGCCGTTCCGCAACGCCATCCGCTTCCGTAACGTGCGTTTTCGTTACAGCAGTGACGGCCCCTGGGTGCTCGATGGCCTCGACCTCACCATCCCGCAGGGGGCACGCATCGGCCTCGTGGGCGGCACCGGCAGCGGCAAGAGCACGACCCTCGATCTCCTGATGGGGCTCTTGGTGCCGACCGAGGGCGAAGTCATGGTAGACGGACAGGTTGTGACCGGTAGCCTCGCGCGCGCCTGGCAGCGCACCATCGCTCACGTGCCACAGAGCATCTACTTGGCCGACACGACGATGGCCGAGAACATCGCCTTCGGCGTGCCGCGCGCCGAAATTGATCTTGAGCGCGTGCGCGATGCCGCGCGCCAGGCACAGATCGCGGACTTCATCGAAAGCCGCCCCGAGGGCTACGACGCTCACGTCGGCGAGCGCGGTGTGCGCCTCTCCGGCGGCCAGCGACAGCGCATTGGCATCGCCCGCGCCCTCTACAAGCGCGCAAGCGTCTTGATATTGGACGAGGCGACGAGCGCGCTCGACAATGAAACTGAACGCTCAGTCATGCAGGCAATCGAGGGCCTGCAGCGCAATCTCACGATACTGCTCATCGCGCATCGGCTGAGCACGGTGCGGCACTGCGACACCATCGCCGAGCTCGAGCACGGCCGCATCGTCGCGCAGGCTCCGTACGAGAAGCTCCTGCAATGCAGCCAGAGCTTTCGCCGCATGGCGCATGCCACCAAGAGCACCTGACGGGTACCCCAAGAGCATGTTCAACGACAAATCGATCCTGATCACCGGCGGCACCGGTTCCTTCGGCAAGCAGTACGTCAAGACGATTCTGCAGCGCTACCGGGCCCGCAAGCTCATCATCTATTCGCGCGACGAGCTCAAGCAGTTCGAAATGCAGCAGGACTTCCCGCAAAGCTGCATGCGCTTTTTCCTGGGCGACGTGCGCGACCGCGATCGGCTCATCCAGGCCATGAACGGCGTGGACTACGTCATCCATGCGGCGGCCCTGAAGCAGGTGCCGGCGGCTGAATACAATCCCATGGAGTGCATCAAGACCAACATCCACGGCGCCGAGAACGTCATTCACGCGGCGCTTGCGAACGACGTCGAGAAGGTGATTGCGCTCTCGACCGACAAGGCGGCGAATCCGATCAATCTGTACGGCGCAACCAAACTCGTGTCCGACAAGCTGTTCGTGGCCGCCAACAATGTCGCGGGCGGGCATAAGACGCGCTTTTCGGTCGTGCGCTACGGCAATGTCGTCGGCTCGCGCGGCTCGGTGGTGCCGTTCTTCAAGCGGCAGATCGCCAACGGCTGCGAGTTTCTGCCGATCACCGATGCGTCGATGACGCGATTTTGGATCACGGTGCAGCAGGGTGTGGATTTCGTGCTCAAGAATTTTGCGCGCATGCATGGCGGTGAAATCTTTGTGCCCAAGATCCCTTCCGTGAAGGTCGTGGATCTGGCGAAAGCCGTCGCGCCCAATTTGCCGCATCGGATCGTCGGGATCCGCCCGGGAGAGAAGCTGCACGAGATCATGTGCCCGGCCGACGACTCGCACCTGACGCTCGAATTTGACGACCACTACGTGATCAAACCCACCATACAGTTCACGGGCAACGACAACTTTGCCTTGAACGCTCTGGGCGAAACGGGCCGCCCGGTGGAGCCCGGGTTTGAATACCATTCCGGCAAGAATCCGCATTTTCTCGCGATCGATGCGATCGTCGCCCTCAATCATCTCGTCGAGGTCGGATGATCCCCTACGGCCGTCACGATGTGACCGAGGCCGATGTCGATGCAGTCGTGCAAGTGCTGCGCTCGGACTTCCTGACGCAGGGGCCGGCCGTGCCACGCTTCGAGCAGGCGGTAGCGGCGCACGTCGGCGTCAAACACGGCGTCGCCGTCAATAGCGCAACCTCCGCGCTGCATATCGCCTGCATGGCGCTCGGCCTCGGCAGGGGCGATCGGCTCTGGACGGTCCCGAACACCTTCGTCGCCTCGGCCAACTGCGGCCTGTATTGCGCGGCGGACGTCGATTTCGTCGACATCGACCCGGACACCTGGAATCTGAGCGTGCCCCGGCTTGCGGAGAAGCTCGCGTGGGCCCAGGAGCGGGGAGCGCTCCCCAAAGTCGTCGTGCCGGTGCATTTTGCCGGGCAGCCGACCGAGCAGGAGGCTATCTGGGCGCTCGCGCAGCAGTACGGCTTCAAGGTACTGGAGGATGCGTCGCATGCCATCGGCGCTGCGCGCAACGGCGAGCCGGCGGGCAGCTGCCGCTGGTCGGACATTACGGTGTTCAGTTTTCATCCCGTGAAGATCGTCACGAGCGGCGAGGGCGGCATGGCGCTGACCAACGACGCGGCATTGGCCGAGAGCATGGCAATGCTGCGCACTCACGGCATTACGCGTGATCCGCGCCGCTGGCAGGAAGGCGATGGCGCCGCGTGGCACTACGAGCAACAGCTCCTCGGCTTCAACTACCGCATGATCGACATCCAGGCGGCCCTCGGTGTCAGTCAGCTGCAGCGCCTGGACGCCTATGTCGCGCGCCGCAATGCGCTCGCGCGCCGCTACGATGTCGCGCTTGAGGGATTGCCGCTGCAGCTGCCGACCGTGCTCGCGGGCAATCGCTCGGCATTCCATCTCTACGTGGTGCGTCTCAAGCCCGGCATCGCCAAAAAAACTCATCGGCTCGTGTTCGATGAGCTTCGCCGGCGCGGCGTCGGGGTGAACCTGCACTACACCCCGGTGCATCTGCAGCCCTACTACCGCGGCCTTGGATTTCTGCCCGGGCAGTACCCGGAAGCGGAGCGCTACGGGTGTGAAGCGATCACCTTGCCCTTGTACCCGAATTTGACGGATGCCATGCAGGATGAGGTCGTCGCGGCCCTGCAGCAGACGCTTGCGTAGCGATGTGAAGCAGCGGGACGCTTTTCTCGAGTCTGAAGGCGACGCCTGGTTTCGGCGCAATGTCACGCCGGCGACCCCTCACGCGGCGCCGCAAACCGACTCTCTTCTGCGGGAGATCCTGGACTTGCCCGCGCGGCACTGCGTGCCGGGAACCAAGGTTCTCGAAATCGGCTGCGGCGACGGGGCGCGCCTGAGCTGGCTGAAAGAAAATCGCGGCTTTGACTGCTGCGGCATCGATCCTTCTGCCGAGGCCGTGGCGGCGGCGCAGGCGCGCGGCATCACGGCTTGCAAAGGTACGGCGGAACGGCTGCCCTTCGAAGACCAGGCATTTGAGATCGTCATATTCGGGTTCTGCCTGTACCTGTGCGACCGTGAGGACCTGTTTCGCATCGCGAGCGAAGCCGATCGGGTCTTGCGCAGCCCCGGCTGGCTTCTGATTCTGGATTTCTACAGCCCCGCCACCTTGAAGCGCGAGTATCACCACCGGCGCGGACTCTTCAGCTACAAGATGGATTACCGCACTCTGTTCACCTGGCATCCCGCATATACGAGCTATTCGCACAAGCTGCGACATCATTCAGAGCACGGCTATACGGATGACTCCACCGAATGGGTCGCAACCTCCGTGCTGCGCAAGCACCTCGGCTCCGGTGAGTAGCCGTCTCGCGCTCGGTACCGTTCGATTCGGCATGCGCTACGGTATTGATAACGACGGGGAGATGCTGAGTCTCGAGGCGGCGCAGTCCATCGTGACGCACGCGCAGGCTTTGGGGTTCGCCGTGCTCGACACGGCGATTGCCTATGGCGAGAGCGAGGCGCGCCTGGGCGCAATCGGAGTGGCGGCATGGCGGGTGGTATCGAAGTTGCCCGCAATACCGCAGTCGTGCACCGACATCGGTGCCTGGGTGCACCGGGAGGTTCTGGGCTCGCTCGGGCGACTTCGAGCTAACAAGCTCTACGGCCTACTGCTGCACGAGGCGCAGCAGCTGGCCGGCCCCCGGGGCGATGGCATCTATGACGCCTTGAGCGCCGTCAAGGAGGTGGGGCTCGTCGAGAAGATCGGTGTGTCGATCTACGCACCCGATGAACTCGCCTCCCTGTGCGCGCGCTTCCGTCTCGATCTGGTGCAGGCTCCGTACAACGTGATTGACAGGCGCCTCGTCACCTCCGGCTGGCTTGCGCGCCTGCGCGATGAGGGCATCGAAGTGCATGCGCGCTCGCTCTTCCTGCAGGGCCTCCTCCTGATGCCGTCCGCCCGTCGCCCTGCCCACTTCAGCCGCTGGCAGAGCCTGTGGGATCTGTGGGAGAGCTGGCTTTGCGAGCACGGATTGACCGCCATCCAAGGGTGCCTGGGTTTTGCCTTGGCGCAGCCGCTATTCAATCATTTCGTGGTTGGCGTTGATTCGGTGGAGCATCTGCAGGAGATCGCCGCGTGCGCAGGCACGCGCACCGCGGCGCCGCCGGATGCCTTGGCGAGCGAGGATGCGGATCTGGTGAACCCGTCGCGCTGGAGCGTCAATTGAAAACCGTGGCCATCGTGCAAGCCCGCATGGGCTCTGCCCGCTTTCCCAACAAAGTGATGCGGCCCATCTGCGGGACACCGATGATTGGCCTGCTGCTCGGGAGGCTCGCGCGAGCCCGTCGAATCGATCAGATCGTACTCGCGACATCCGAGGATCCGCGCAACGAGCCGCTCGCTCGCTATGTCCGCGAGCTTGGGTTCGAGGTGTACCGGGGCAGCGAGGAGGACGTGCTCGACCGCTACTACGCGGCCGCAAAGCGCTACGGCGCCGATGTCGTCGTGCGCATCACCGGCGACTGCCCCTTGATCGACCCCGAGGTCGTCGATGCGGTCATCGAAAAATTCTCAAGCTCCGGCGCCGATTACGCGAGTAACTGCGCGCCGCCGACCTACCCGGACGGGCTCGACGCCGAAGTGTTCTCGGCCCAGGCATTGGAAGCTGCATGGAGCGCTGCCAAGAGCCCCTTCGAGCGCGAGCACGTGACGCCGTTCATTTCCGAGTCGGGCCAATTCACGCGTGCAGCGCATGTCCATTCATCCGATGAATCAGCCGCGAGATGGACGGTCGATGAACCCGAGGACTTTGAAGTGGTGCGCCGCGTGTTCGAGCACTTTCACCCCCGCAGCGACTTCAGCTGGGTCGAGATTCTCGCGCTCGCGCGGGAACATCCCGAGTGGTTTGCCGCGAACGAGCATCTGCTCAGGAATGAAGGCGCGCGCCAGGGAACCGGGCAGAAGCTGTGGAAGCGCGCCAAGCGCGTCATTCCCGGCGGCAACATGCTCTTGTCCAAGCGTGCCGAGATGTTTCTGCCGGAGCAGTGGCCCGCCTATTTCAGCAAGGCGAAGGGCTGCCGGGTGTGGGATCTCGACGGACGCGAATATCTGGACATGGCCGTCATGGGCATCGGCACGAACATCCTGGGGTACGGCCAGCCGGAGGTGGATGACGCCGTGCGCGCGACGATCACCGCCGGCAACATGTCCACCTTGAACTGCCCCGAGGAGGTCTACCTCGCGGAGCGGCTGGTGGAGCTGCATCCCTGGGCGGACATGGTGCGGTTTGCACGCTCGGGCGGCGAGGCCAACGCGATCGCCGTTCGAATTGCGCGCGCCGCCTCCGGTCGCGACAAGGTCGCGATCTGCGGCTACCACGGCTGGCACGACTGGTACCTCGCGGCCAACCTCGGCGACAGCGAGAATCTCGCGGGTCATCTGCTGCCGGGCCTCGAGCCCAAGGGGGTGCCGCAGAATCTGCGCGGCAGCGTGGTGCCGTTTCACTACAACAACTTCCCCGAGCTTGAGACGCTCGTGCGCGAGCACGACATCGGCGTGATCAAGATGGAAGTCTCGCGCAACACCGGTCCGCAGGATGGCTTTCTGCACAAGGTGCGCAAGCTCGCCACGGACAGGAACAGCGTGCTGATTTTCGACGAATGCACATCCGGGTTTCGCCAGACTTTCGGCGGCCTGCACAAGCTCTATGGCGTCGAACCCGACATGGCGCTCTTCGGCAAGGCGCTCGGTAACGGTTACGCCATCACCGCCGCCATCGGCAGGCGCGAGATCATGGAGGCCGCCCAGGGCACGTTCATCAGCAGCACCTTCTGGACCGAGCGCATCGGGCCGACAGCGGCCTTGAAGACGCTCGAGGTCATGGAGCGGGAAAAATCATGGGAGAGCATTACTCAAACAGGCCGCTCCATCGGCGAGCGCTGGCAGGCTCTCGCGCGCAAGCACGATCTGCCGCTCGAGCTCAGCGGGCTTCCCGCACTGATCGGATTCAGCCTGCCGCTGGCCAACATGCGTAAGTACAAGACGCTGATCACTCAGGAAATGCTGAAGAGGGGATTCCTCGCGACCAACGAAGTCTACGTCTGCACCGCACACACGCCGGCGGTGGTGGAGGAGTACTTCGCGGCACTGGATCCCCTGTTTGCACTCATCAGGCAGTGCGAATCAGGCCGCGCTGTCGATGACCTCCTGGAAGGGCCGGTCTGCCACGAGCGATTCAAACGTCTGAACTGATTGCCGGGATGAATGTCGTCTTTCGCACCGACGCATCCACCGCGCTCGGCAGCGGCCACGTCATGCGCTGCCTGACTCTCGCCGAGGAGCTGCGCAGTCACGGCGCAGACGTAGCCTTCGTGTGCCGAACGCACGACGGTCACATGAGCGACTTGATCGCAGATCGTGGATTTATCGTTTTCCGTTTGGCCGCCGCCGATCCCGAAGCCCGGCGCGGTGCGGTTGTCGCGACGAGCTGGCAGGAGGATGCCGCACAAACCCAGGCAGCTCTCCAGACGGCGGGAGTCACACCCGACTGGCTGGTCGTGGATCACTACGCGCTCGATCGGCGCTGGGAGACGGTCCTTCGCAGCCGCGTGCGCCGCATCATGGTGATCGACGATCTCGCCGATCGCCCCCACGATTGCGACCTGTTGCTGGATCAGAATTTCGATAGTCCGCTGCACAGCGCCTATGCGCGTCTCCTGCCGTCCGCCGCCCGCTTGTTGCTGGGCACCGAGTTCGCTCTGGTGCGCCGGGAATTCGAAGTGCATCGCTCGTGCGCGCTCGCGCGGCGCAACGGACAGCTGCGGCGGGTTTTGGTATCCATGGGCGGCACCGACCCGGCGAATGACACGGCCATGGCGCTGGCTGGGCTTGCGACACAGGCGGGGGAGGGCGTGGCGCTCGACGTCGTGATCGGCGCGGGCAATCCGCACCGGCAGGCGGTCCGCAGATTGTGTGATGACATTCCCAGCACCGAGCTTCACATTCAAACCGCGCACATGGCGGAGCTGATGACGCGCGCCGACCTGGCAATCACGGCAGGCGGCAGCACGACGTGGGAGCGTTGCGTACTGGGTCTGCCTGCAATCGTAACCATCCAGTCCGATGATCAAGCTCCGATCGCCAAGGCGGTGGAGCGGGTCGGCGGCCACCGGGTGCTCGGCTGCTCGAAGGATCTCACGGCGCAGGATTATGGGCGCGCGCTTCAAGCGCTGACCGCGGCTGAGCTCGTGCGAATGTCGACGATCAGCGCCACGTTGTGCGATGGCCGGGGGGCGGCGCGCGTGGCAACTTACTTGTTAGACAGGAATCTTTGACACGATGACACCTTCAGTAACGATCGGCGATCGTGCAGTGGGCACGGATCATTCCCCCTTCGTAGTCGCCGAGGTGGGTATCAATCACAACGGCGAGCTTGCCAGAGCGCTCGAGATGATCCATGTCGCGCGGCAAGCCGGCTGCGACGCGGTGCAATTTCAAACGTTCAGGGCCGCGGAGTTCATAAACGACCCGGCGCAGATGTTCACCTATCGATCCCAAGGGCGCGACGTGACCGAATCGATGCTGGCGATGTTCCAGCGCTATGAACTGCCGGTATCAGCGTGGCCAATCATCAAGGCGGAATGCGATGCGGCCGGTATCCGGTTTTTCTCGACGCCGCAGAATCAATCGGACCTGGAGGTTCTGCTCGGCGTGGGCGTGCCGGCGGTCAAGGTGGGCTCGGATGATTTCACCACCCTGCCGCTCCT
>PLIX01000305.1 GCA_003140135.1 Gammaproteobacteria bacterium | reverse complement strand
GCAGGCCTTTGAAGAATGCGTGCGTCATCAGGTGAAATATGGCCGCGCCGTAGGCCGAGGCGCCGAGGCCTACCGTCATATAGCCGAGCTGCGAGATGGTCGAATAGGCGATCACGCGCTTGATGTCGTTCTGGACGCCGCCGACCAGGCCCATGAACAGCGCCGTGGTGGCCCCGATTACGAGTACGAACGAGAGTGCGGCATCGGATTGCTCGAACAATGGCGACATGCGCGCGACCATGAAGATGCCGGCAGTGACCATGGTCGCGGCGTGGATCAGGGCGGAAATCGGCGTCGGGCCCTCCATCGAATCGGGCAGCCAGACATGCAGCGGTACCTGTGCCGATTTGCCCATCGCGCCGATGAAGAGACAAATGCAAATCAGCGTCATCGCGGACCAGCTGTGACCGGCAAACAGCGTCATCGTATGGCTGGCAATCGCGGGCGCCGCCGCAAACGCGTCCCGGTAGTCCAGTGACCGCGTGTAATAAAGTATCCCGGCAATGCCCAACACGAAGCCGAAGTCCCCGATACGATTGACGACGAAAGCCTTGAGACCGGCGCTGATGGCACTGGGACGCGTATACCAGAAGCCGATCAGCAGATACGACACGAGGCCGACGCCTTCCCAGCCGAAGAAGAGCTGCATGAAGTTGTTGGCCATCACCAGCATGAGCATGGCAAAGGTGAAGAGCGAGATGTAGCTGAAGAAGCGCTGATAGCCCGGATCATCGCGCATGTAGCCGACGGTGTAGACGTGCACGCACAGCGACACGAAGGTCACAACCGCCATCATGAGCGCGCTCAGGCGATCGATGAGGAAGCCCACCTGCATGGGAACGCTGTCGCTGACGAGCCAGGTGTAGACGGGAGCATCAAATGCGGGCACACCCCGCCAGTAGATCTGCCGCAGGACATGCAGGCTAAGCACGCAGGAGACAGCAACGCCAGCGATCGCGACGCTGTGCGCGCCGACCCGCCCGATGCGGCTCCCGAGCAGTCCCGCGAGCAGTGCGGCCACAAGCGGCAATAGTACGATGGCGATGAGAACCTGCGGGCTCATGCGCGCCTCATCCTTTCAGAGTGTCGAGGTCTTCGACGTTGATGGTGCGCCGCTCGCGGAACAGCACCACCAGAATCGCAAGGCCAATGGCCGACTCGGCCGCGGCGACCGTCAGCACGAAGAATACGAACACCTGGCCACCGATGTCGCCCAGGTAGCGCGCGAAGGCGATGAAGTTGAAGTTTGCCGCGAGCAGCAGGAGCTCCACACACATCAGGAGCAGGATGATGTTCTTGCGGTTGATGAACACCCCCGCGACCGCCAATGCAAACAGGATCCCGGAGAGCACGAGAAGATGTGCCAGAGTGATCATGGCGACTTCGCGTCCATCGATTTGACGAGGCGCACCCGGTCGGTGCTCTGCACGTTGACCTGGCGGTTGATGTCCTGGCGTTTCAGGCCACGACGCGTCCGCGTCGTCAGTGCGATTGCAGCCACGATGGCCACCAGCAGAACCACCGCTGCCAGCTCGAAGGGATAGGCGTAGTGGGTATATAGAACGCTTCCCAGCGCCTGAGTGTTGCTGTAGGAGGCGGGCCAGGGCGCCGCGCCGCGGGTGATGTCGACGCCGAAGCGCCGCGCCGTGACCACGCCCACGATCTCCACGATCACCGCGACCGCGGTGATCCAGCCCAACCAGGCGTAACGCGTGAACCCGCGGCGGTGCTCCTCGACCTTGATGTCGAGCATCATGACGACAAACAGGAAGAGCACCATGACCGCGCCCACGTAGACCAGCACGAGCACGATGGCCAGAAACTCAGCCTCGATGAGGAGCCAGATCGCCGCGCTCGTCACGAAGCTCAGAACCAGGAACAGCGCCGCATGCACGGGGTTCTTGGAAATGATCACGGCCAGGGCCGCGGCGATCAGGATCGTCGCAAAGACGTAGAACAGAACCTCGACCAGCATGCCGTGCGTCTCCTAATCGCGCCGTCGCCTCAGCGGTACGGGGCGTCCGCCGCCTTGTCGACTGCGATCATGGCCTCGTAGCGGTCGCCCACCGCGAGCAGCTTGTCCTTGTTCATGATGTTCTCGCCCCGGTGCTCCATGTGGTACTCGTGAATGCGCGTCAGCACGATGGCATCGACCGGGCAGGCCTCTTCGCAAAAGCCGCAGTAGATGCATTTGAACAAATCGATGTCGTAGCGCGTCGTGCGCCGCGTGCCATTCGGCGCAACATCTGAATCAATGGTGATACACACGGCAGGGCACACCGCCTCGCAGAGCTTGCAGGCGATGCAGCGCTCCTCGCCGTTCGGATAGCGCCGCAGGGCATGCAGACCGCGAAAGCGCGGCGACTGCGGGGTCTTCTCCTCAGGATAATTGAGCGTGAACTTGCGGCTGAAGAGCGTGCGGCGCGTCAGCCACAGGCCCCGTGCGAGTTCCGGCAGCAGGAAGGTCTTGAAAAAGTTGAAGGCCATTGCGCGCGCTCTCAGGTCGCCCAGGGGCCGACGTGGTTATAGGACATGACCATTTCGACGGCAATCCAGATGAGGGTGATGGGAATCAGCACCTTCCAGCCGAGGCGCATGATCTGATCGTACCGATAGCGCGGAAACGTCGCGCGCAGCCACAGAAACAGGAACAGGAAGACGAAGATCTTAAGGCCCAGCCAGAAGAAGCTCGGCGCCATGAGGAAATCAGCGGCAGCGCCACCCTCGGGCAGATAGCCGTCGAGGGGACTCAACCAGCCGCCGAAGAAAAACACCGACGTCAGCGCCGAGATCAAAATCATGTTCGCGTATTCGGCGAGGAAGAAGAGCGCAAAGGCGATGCCGGAGTACTCGACATGAAAGCCCGCGACGATCTCGGACTCCCCTTCGGCGACGTCAAAGGGCGCACGATTGGTCTCGGCGAGGCCGGAAATGAAATACACGACGGTGAGCGGCAAGAGCCAGAACCAATTCCACGAGAGGGGCCCGCCATGCTGGGTGCGCACGATGGTGCCGAGATTCAAGCTGCCGGAGACCATGAGAACCCCGACGAGCGCGAAGCCCATGGCGATCTCGTAGGCGACGATTTGCGCGGCGGAGCGCATGGCGCCCAAAAATGCGTACTTTGAGTTGGCCGCCCAGCCGGCGAGAATGATGCCGTAGACCCCAACCGACGTCAGGGAGAGGACGTAGAGCAGGCCCGCGTCGATATTGGCGACGACGAGCTCCGGCGACAAAGGTATCACCGCCCAGGTGGCAAAAGCCGGAATCAGCGCCAGCGCCGGCGCCAGCACGAAGAGCACCTTGTTCGCGCGCACCGGAATTATGACTTCCTTCAGGAGCAGCTTCACCACGTCGGCGAAAGGCTGTCCGACGCCGGGCAGGAGGCCAAAGATGCGCACGCGGTTGGGGCCGCGGCGCAGCTGTATCCAGCCGATGACCTTGCGCTCCCAGAGCGTCAGGAGCGCGACGCTAATAATGAGCGCAACGGTGATGACAACAATCCACGCCGTCGACTGCGCATAGGCGGGAAGTGCCGACCACACTGTTGAGACGCTTGCGAGCACGTTGCAGCTTCCGAGGGCTAGGCGTAGGTTGCAGGCGCCGCGCGGCCCTGGCGCGTACGCTGCAGCGACGGCGCGCGCCGCACGAGCGCATCCACTTGGTACATCGGAACGTCCACGACCGCGGCTAGATGCTGTGCTGCGGCAGGCTCAAGGCAGCCGGCGTAGGCGGTCGCCAAAGGCTCGATGCAGGCGCGCTGAACTTCGTCGCGCACCTCCTGCGCGCTTTGGTATTCAAAAGATGCAAGCCCGAGCGCGTTGCCGAGTACGCGCAGCACCTTCCAGCCCGGCCGCGCATCGCCCACCGGCGTGGCTGCGCCGGCAAAGCTCTGCCACCGGCCTTCGAAATTGACATAGGTCCCGTAGGTCTCTGCAAAGGTCCCCATGGGCAGGAGCACGTGCGCCACCGCGCGCAAAGCTGTGCTTGCGAACGGGGTGATGGCAATCACGCGCTGTGCGGCCTCGAGCGTGCGCATGCACTCGGGATCGAGCGCATCCTCCCAGGGCTCAACACCCAGGAGCAGGTAGGTAGAGAGCGGCGTCTGCAGCATCTGGCTCGCCGAAAGCCCAGGCGTGGCACACGCGCGGCCGCCCGCGACGCGGTGCGGCACGGCGCCTGCCAGATAGGCTCCGGCTGCATTGGCGCCCTCGGCCAGCACTCCGAACGAGGCGCCGGTGATTCCAGCCAGCGCCGCCGCGAGTGCGCGCAGATCGGCAAAGGCG
>PLIX01000183.1 GCA_003140135.1 Gammaproteobacteria bacterium | reverse complement strand
TGCTGCGCTCATCGAGCGCGGCCAATACCTGGTCCGGGTTCATCGATTGCTGCAGTTCCGCCGCTTCAGGGTCATGCCTGTCTTTGACATTGGGCAGGTCGCGCCGCAACTCCTCTAAGAGGTCGATGAGCTTGGCGGTCTTCTGCTCCGTCAGCAGCATCACTTTCAGATCCAGATGTGCACGCTGCTCGGCGAGTCTCGCGAGGCGATTCTGCTTGGTCAGAACGACGGTCGCGGTCAATAGGGCGCCCAGGCCGACGCCTCCCTGCNNAGGCGAAGAAAACGATGAGCGCGACATAGAGCGCGAGGAACAGCGGCCGTCCGGCGAAGAGACTGATGCGCTCGACAATCCTTTGCGAGCGGCTGATCTTTTGGTCTTCGCGCGTGTAGAACTCCAGCACGGCCTCAATATTCTGCCCGATTTGGGCGCGCTCGGATTTGAAGGATAGGTCCGCAGAATCCGGCGGCAACGGCGCGCTAACGATGGGCTTTGATGGCATGCGGCATGGTACTGCATCCGCAGTGGATCTTTAGAGGGAATGGGTTCGCGGGCGCGTGTGCGCAAGCGTACAGACGCCCCTTGCCGGCACTGCGATAATGCGTTGTTGCCGCAGGCGAAGGCGAGCCTGCGCAGTCGGCGTTAAGACACCTTTCGAAGTCGAACGCATCAGCGGGTGCCAAGCGCAGCCGCTTCAGCAAATGAGCGGGGCAACCGTGTTGAACTCAGCACGACGAAGCAGGCCCGCTGCCGCTAGTCGGTCCATTCCCGGCGCGGCCCGCCAAACTGGTCGATCGCCTTGAGCATCACCGCGACGAGGGCCCGCTCCTTGTCGGACAGCTCGGGGCGCCAGACGTCGAAGATCAATACCACTCGCAGCTCCTGAGTGGGGTTCCATGCTTCGTGCTCGATCGTGTCATCAAATATCACGATCTCGCCTTCGCGCCAGGGGCGCGTATCGTTGCCGACGCGCAGTGCGCATCCCGGGGGCACGATCAGCGGCAGGTGACAAATGAGCCGCGTATTCATGAAGCCGTGATGCGGAAGGATGTGCGCGCCCGGCCGCAGCAGCGAGAACAGCACCGTGGGCGTGCGCCCCTCGATCTCGCATAGCGGCACGTCGCGCAGCGCAGCCAGCGTGTGCGGGCAGCGCGCGGCGTTCCCGGCAACTTCGGCGCCGCTCTTGATGAGGTGAAATGCTCCCCAGTCCTGGTTATCGAGCAGGCCCCGCGGGTCGAATGCGGGCCGGTGTGCCGCGCGCTGGATGTACGGCACGAAGGCATCACCGGAGGAGAGAATGGCGCGCAGCTCATCGCGGATGAGACCGGTCTTGCGTGCGAGCTTCTCAGTCCATGGAAAAAGCCGTCGGTCGTAGAACTGGATCTGCGGCAGCTCGGGAAAGAAGAAGTGTTTGGGCTGCTGGAAGTAGATCTGGCGTTTGCCGAGGAGCAAGTCGACCGCATGCATGAAGCGCTCCGTACCCGGGTCTGCCAGACCCTGTCCGACGAGCGCCCTCAAGAGGTGCGCCTCGTAGCTGCGTGCGAAGCGCTCGCACGCATCTTCGGCGCGGTGCAGCTCGCGGCGCAATTCCGGGGACAGCGATTTGAGATTCGCTGCCACGTCGATCGCCCCGCGATAATAGGCAGCAGCCGCGCGCACATCCTGCATTGACGTGTAGAGATCACCTTTGGCGATGAGCGCCGGGACGTGGTGCGGGTCGAGCTTGAGAGCTTCATCGAGTGCAGCGCTTTCATCCGCGGCCGCGCCGCTGCGATAGTGGACGCGTGACAGAGCGAAGCATATGCCCGCGTCGGCGGCCCCCTGGGAAATGGCGCGCTCGAAGGAGGCTCGCGCAACGGCGAGGTCGCCGCGCTCGAGCGCCTTGAAGCCGGCGGCAGCCGCGTCACGCGCGTCGATCGGATCCTCGTTCATGGCTTGGCAAGCTTAAGACGCGCCCGGCACGGGCGACAATGCGCGCGCAGGGGCCGTCGCGGTCGTCATGCCGTGCGGAACACGCGAACGACTTAGCTGTTCGCAGCCGCCGTTTGCGGCGGCCGGAAGAATTTCGTGCCTGGCAGGCCGCTGTGGCGCGCCGTGACCGTGGGAAAGCGCTTGGCATAGCGCTCGGCCAGGCGCTCGACAATGTAGACGGAGCGGTGCTGGCCGCCGGTGCAGCCGATGGCGACGGTGAGATAGCCCCGATTGTTCGCCTCGTATTCGGGGATACGGCCATCGATGAAGCGCACGATGTCGTCGATCAGCAGGCCGACGCTCTTCTGAGCTTCGAGGAAGCGCATCACCTCTGCATCGGAGCCGGTGAGGCTGCGCAGGCTCGGTTCCCAGTAAGGATTCGGCAGCGAGCGCGCGTCGAACACGAAGTCCGCGTCTCCCGGTATGCCATGTTTGAAGCCGAAGGATTCGAACGTCAAACTTAACCTGCCGTGCAGGCGCTGCTCGACGCGCTCGTGCACGATGTCGCGCAGTTCGTGCACCCCCATTCTCGAAGTGTCGATGACGAGATCGGCGGCGTAGGCTATCGGTTCGAGAAGCTTGCTTTCCATCGCGATGGCGGCGCGCAGATCGATGTTCTCGCGGCTCATCGGATGCTTGCGGCGCGTCTCGGCGAAGCGCCGCAGGAGTCCTTCCTCATTCGCGACGAGAAACAGCACCTCGCAGTTGATGCCGCTTCTCTTCAGCTCCTCGATCAGCGTGGGAACCGTCGCGATCTCCGCCGTGGTGTTGCGGGCATCAAGGCCAATCGCCGTGCGCTCATAGGTCTTCTGCGGACTGCGCACGGTGTAGGAAATGAACGGCTTGAGGAGCGCGGCGGGAATGTTGTCAATGCAGTAGAAGCCGAGATCCTCAAGCATGTGCAGTGCCACGCTCTTTCCCGAGCCAGACAGGCCGCTGACGATGATGATCCGCATCTTTAGAGTCTGAGCCCTTTCTGGGCTTCAGCCGCATGATGATCGGCGCGCTTTTCCTTGTGCTTCTTCACGCAGCGGTCGAGCTTGTCCGCCAGTCCGTCGATGGCGGCGTACATATTGGGTTTCACATCGTTCGCATGGATGGCACTGCCGCTGACATGCAGCGTCGCCTCGGCCTTTTGTCTGAGTTTCTCCACCGTCAACACGCAATGGACATCAATGACGTGATCGAAGTGGCGTACGATCCGTTCGAGTTTTTTCTCCACATAGGCGCGTAGCGCGGGGGTGATTTCGACGTGATGACCGGTGACGCTCAAATGCATAGCTCGTCTCCTTCGTGGTTTTGATCTAGATCTGCTTAAGTCCGGCGCGCCGGCGCTCGTTCGAAGGCGCGATGCCCATCGCCTCCCGATATTTGGCAACGGTGCGGCGCGCAACCGGGATGCCTTCGCCGGAGAGCATTTCAGCGATGCGGCCGTCGCTCAAAGGACTCTCCGGGTCTTCCTCCTTCACAAGTTTGCGAATTTTGGCGCGGATGGCGGTCGAGGAGGTTCCTGATCCGTCGGCGCCTTCAACCTGGCTCGAAAAGAAATAGCGCAACTCGAAGACGCCGCGCGGGGTGTGCATGTATTTGCCGGACGTCACCCGCGAGATCGTCGATTCGTGCATTTCGACCGCTTCGGCGATGTCCTTGAGAATCATCGGCCGCATGTGCTCCTCGCCCTGTTCGAGGAACGCGGCCTGCCGCTCGACGATGGAGCGCGCGACTTTCATGAGGGTCTCGTTCCTGATCTCGAGACTCTTCAGCAACCAGCGTGCCTCTTGCAGCTGGGTGCGCATGGTGGCGTGGCTGGAATTGCGGCCGATGAGGCTGGCGTAGCCCTGATTCAGGCGCACGCGCGGGAGCGTCGCGGCATTGATTTCCACCGCCCAGCCGTGATCGGTACGGCGCACGAAGACGTCCGGCACGACGTACTCGGCGGCGCCTGCGCTCACGATGGTGCCGGGCCGGGGATGGCAGCCGCGCACGAGGGCGAGGGCTTCGGTGAGTTCCTCCTCCGTGGCGCGCAATTCGCGGCGCAGCACCGAGCCTTCGCGCTCGGCGACCAAAGCCAGGTGGTGGCGGGCGATCTCGACGGCGGTGGTAAGTCCCGGAGTTGTCGGATCGAGCTGACGCAGCTGCAGCTCGATGCATTCCCCGAGGGAGCGCGCACCGACGCCCGTGGGGTCCAGGCTCTGCACGCGCGTCAGGACGTTTTCGACCTCTGCGGAGCCGCAATCGATCTCGGGCTTGAGCGTCTGGGAAATCTCGTCCAGCGACTCGGTGAGGTAGCCGTCATCGCTGATGGCATCGACGATCGCGCGCGCGATGGCGAGCTCCTGCGGCTCAAGGCGCGCAAGCTCCAGCTGCCACAGGAGGTGCTCCTGGAGGGATTCGCCGGCCGAATCGGCGAATTCCTGCTGCCGGTCGTCATCGTCGCCGGTCCACGGCGTGTCCGCCGAACCGACACTGCGTTCTCCCCAGCCCTCGTCGAGGATCTCCACGGTGTTCTCCGTGGGAGGGCGCTCCGGCAACGAGGTCTCCGCCGGGGGCGGGTTCACCTCTACATTCTGGGTGGCTTCGGTCTCCTCGTCCGCCTCCAGCATCACGTTGCTTTCGAGGAGTTCGCGGATATGTGCCTGAAGCTCGAGTGCGGGCAGTTGCAGAAGTCGGATGGCCTGCTGCAGCTGCGGGGTCATCGTCAATTGCTGACCCAGCCTGAGCTGCAGAGAAGGTTTCAGCATGGTGGTGGTCGAGAGAAATTGATCCTAAGGCTGAGGGTCGTCACAGGCGGAACGACTCGCCCAAGTACACCTCACGAACTTGGGGGTTGGCAAGGATTTCTTCCGCAGAACCGGATGCGATCACAGTTCCCTGATTTACAATGTATGCGCGGCTGCACACGCCGAGAGTTTCACGTACATTATGGTCGGTGATGAGCACGCCGATGTCGCGGCTCGTCAGCTCCCGGATGATGCGCTGAATGTCGAGTACCGAGAGGGGATCGACACCGGCAAAGGGCTCATCGAGCAGCATGAAACGCGGCTCAGCTGCCAGCGCGCGCGCGATTTCCACCCGCCGCCGCTCCCCACCGGAGAGCGATATCCCTAGAATCTTGCGCACGTGGCCGATGCGTAGCTCCTCGAGGAGCTCCTCCAGGCGGCGCTCCCGGGCCGCGCGGTCCAGGTCCTCGCGCGATTCGAGGATCGCGAGCACGTTGTCCTCCACGGAGAGCTTGCGGAAGATGGAGGCCTCCTGTGGCAGGTAGCCAAGCCCCAGCTGGGCGCGCTTGTGCACTGCAAGAAAGGTAAGGTTCTTGTCGCCCAGGTAGATGTGCCCGGCATCGCAGGGCACCAGGCCCACGATCATGTAAAAAGCCGTCGTCTTGCCGGCGCCGTTNNGAAGCCCCACGACCTCGCCGTTCTTGACCTCCAGGGACAGGTCTTGGACGACTTGGCGGGACTTGTAACTCTTGGCCAGGCCGACCGCGCGCAGCGCCGTCATTTGGGTTTCCGTTCGTCCTGGTTCGGATCGATGGTGATGTGTACGCGATCGTCGTTGCCGGGTTGCGTTACGGCCTCCACGTGCTGCTGGCGAATGTTGTAGACGAGCAGCGGCCCACGGATCTCGTTACGGCCGTCGGACAGCCACGCATCGTTCGACAGCCGCACCACGCCTTCAGTCGGCTCATAGACGATCTGCCCCGCGTGACCGCGGGCGATCTGATCGGATGCCTCCCGCTGCTGCTCAAACTGAGCCGGTTTCCCGGTAATCGTCGCCTTCACGATCTGGCTGTCCTTGAAGTCGAGCACTGCCTGATCGGAGCGCAGATTGCCGCGCTTCTCAACATGGATGCGCACATCGCCGCTGAAGGTCCACACCCCGGTCTTGAAGTTAAGCCCGGTGGCTTCTGCTTCGGCATGGTGCGCTTCCACCTTGATATCGCCCTGCGAGATGACGATGTCCTTGAACTCGACGGTATTTTTCTTGTAGTCGACCTCGGAGGAGGCGGCATCGAGGGTGATGTTCTGGTGGCGCGCGGGATTGTCGGCCGCGCTCACTTGAAGGGTGAGTGCCGCGAGGAGCGCCGCCGCGATGCGCGAGCTAAGGCTGGAAAATTGCATGGACGGCGGATTCTAGCTGCACGTGACTGTCCTTCAAGCTGGCGANNGTCGCCGGAGTGCACGATATCGCCGCGCTGCGCATCCACCGTCCATCGATTGCCGTCGACGTCATCGAGGATCATATGCACGACGTTCAGCTGCACGCTGTCATCTTTGGGATGCTGCTCGATCAATTTGGCGTTCAGCGTGTACTTCGGCCGGCCATCCGGCCCCGTCTCGATGAGCTGCGCATCGCGCGCGCCGTAGCCGAGGTCCTCGGCGGGGCGACCTGACGGCACGGGCGTTTCGGCGTCGCGCGACTGACGGCCGAGGAGGAGGCTGCCGCCGATGAGCGCGAGCAGCGCAAGGGTTGCGAAAATCCGGAAGATCATCGCACGGCGCCCGGACGAGGTTGGGCGGCGAGCAGCCGATCGCACACCTCCCGCACCGCCCCTCTGCCTCCGGGAAGCTTCGTCACATGATGGGCTGCGCGCCGTGCGAGGGGATGCGCATCGGCGACGGCGAACGCAAGACCCACCGCGCCGAAGAGCGGCACATCCGGAAGGTCGTCGCCCACGCAGGCGCAGGCGCGGGCCGCGACCTGAGTGCGCTTGCGCAGGCGCTCAAATGCCGCGAGCTTGTCGGTCGCGCCCTGCATGACGTACGCGATGCCAAGCTCGCGGCAGCGGACTGACACGCCGGGCGAGCGCCGTCCGGAGATGACGGCGACTGCAACGCCGGCAGCGATCAGCTGACGGATGCCGTAGCCGTCATGCGCGTGAAAGGTCTTCAGGGCCTCGCCGCGCGCACCGAAGTACAGTCGTCCATCGGTGAGCACACCATCGACGTCGAGTACGAGGAGACGGATAGCGGCGGCAGCGACGGGCGTGCGCATCATGGCCAAGACGAATGGCAGGTCAGACCACGCCCGCGCGCAGGAGGTCGTGCACGTTGAGCGCGCCAATGAGCTCGTCGCGGCCGTCCGTGACGGGCAGTGCCGTGATGCGATGCAGCTCCATCAGGTGCACCGCTTGCGTGGCAAGCGACTGCGCCGTGATGGACTTCGGGCTCTTGGTCATGACGTTGCTCATGCGTGTCTTATGGATGTCGACCTGATTGTCGAGTGCCCGCCGCAGATCTCCATCGGTGAATACCCCCAAGAGCTTCCCCTGCTCGTCAACGACCGCCGTCATGCCCAAACCCTTTTTGGACATCTCCAGAAGGCCCTCGCCAAGCGTCGCGGCGGGGCTCACGCGCGGCACGGCCTCCCCGGTGCGCATGACCTGCTCGACGAGCATGAGTACGCGCCGTCCGAGATTGCCGCCCGGATGAGCTTCGGCATACGCCTGCCGCGTAAAGCCGCGGGCTTCGAGGAGCGCAACCGCGAGCGCATCGCCCATGGCAAGCGCCGCCGCCGTGCTCGCGGTGGGCGCGAGATTGAGCGGGCATGCCTCGTCGCTTACGCCCACGTTCAGTACGACGGTCGCGATCGCGCCCACGGTCGAACTCGGATTCCCCGTGAGGGCAATGAGTGGCACGCCAAGGCGCTTCAGATGCGGCAGCAGCAGCACGATCTCGGGCGTTTCACCGGAGTTCGTCAGCGCGATGACCAGATCGGCATGCGTGATCATGCCCAGATCGCCGTGACCGGCCTCGGCGGGGTGCAGAAAGAAGGCGGGCGTGCCGGTGCTCGCAAGCGTTGATGCGAC
Organism: Gammaproteobacteria bacterium; assembly: GCA_003140135.1. GTDB lineage: Bacteria > Pseudomonadota > Gammaproteobacteria > Steroidobacterales > Steroidobacteraceae > PALSA-1196. Next base: position 3,178 of record PLIX01000183.1, on the reverse strand, counting down.
CTTGCGGGCAATATGCCCGGATTTTCCCATGCCGGTAACGACTACCCGTCCCTGGCAGGCAAGGCACAGATGGCAGGCCTGCGCGAAGCCCGCATCGAGCCGCTCCTGCATCGCCTCTATGGCGCGCGCCTCGATGCTCAGCGTGCGCCGTGCCGAGGCCAGAAGTTGCGTGGCGTCGGCTGGCGGGGCGGTCGGGGGCTGCATGCGCACAATGCTAGCGCGAAACCCGGATTCAAAGGGCCCGCGCGGCAAAATCCATGATCGCGCGCCGTGCGGTAGGATGGCGCCGCATGACTCCCGAGCAAGTGGCTGATCTCATCCGCGCCGGCCTTCCTGATGCGGATATCTACGTCGAATCGGAAGACAACCGGCATTTCGCGGCGCGGGTCGTCGCACGCGAGTTTGCGGGGCTGCGCAGCATTGCGCGCCATCAGCTCATTTATCGCGCCCTGGGCGAGCCGATGGGGCGGGAGATTCACGCGCTCTCGATCGATGCGCTGTCACCGCAGGAGTGGACGGCGCGAAGCTCTTCCTGATCATGCGGAACGTGACGCATGGATAAATTGCAGATCCAGGGCGGCACGTCGCTCGAGGGGGAGGTGCGCATCTCGGGAGCGAAGAACGCGACCCTGCCCATACTGGCCGCGGCACTCCTCGCCGACGATCCCGTCATCATCGGCAATGTGCCGCACCTGCAGGATGTGACGACGACCATCGAGCTTCTGGGGCAGATGGGCGCGAGCGTCACGATTGATGAGCACATGCACATCGAGGTCGACCCTTCCACGGTGCGCGAGTGCTTTGCACCCTACGATCTGGTCAAAACCATGCGCGCCTCGATTCTNNTGCACGGCGCGCGGCTGGTGCTCGACACCGTCACGGTGACGGGCACGGAGAATCTCATGATGGCCGCCACCCTCGCGGACGGCGAGACCGTCATCGAGAATGCGGCGCGCGAGCCTGAGGTCGTGGATCTGGCCAATTTCTTGAGCTCCATGGGCGCTCAAATTCACGGCGCGGGCACCGACAAGATCGTGATCGAGGGCGTGAAGCGCCTGCGGGGCACGCACTACGACGTGCTGCCCGATCGGATCGAGAGCGGCACGTATCTCGTCGCGGGCGCCATCACGCGCGGCCACGTGCGTATCAAGAACACCCGTCCGGAACACCTGGATGCGATCGTCGCCAAGCTGCGCGAAGCGGGGGCGACCGTGGCTTGCGGCGACAACTGGATCGAAGTGGACATGCGCGGCCGACGCCCGCAAGCGGTGGACGTGCGCACAGCGCCGTATCCGGCCTTCCCGACCGACATGCAGGCACAGTTCGCGGCACTCAACACCATCGCCGAAGGCGTGGGCACCATCACCGAGACGATCTTCGAGAACCGCTTCATGCACATGCTGGAGATGCGGCGCCTGGGCGCGGAGATCCGACTCGAGGGGAACACGGCCATCATCAAAGGCGTTAACAAGCTCACGGCCGCGCCCGTGATGGCCACCGATCTGCGCGCTTCGGCGAGCTTGGTGCTTGCTGGATTGGTGGCGGAAGGCCGCACGGACGTGGAGCGGATCTATCATATCGACCGCGGCTATGAGGCCATCGAGGAAAAGCTTGCGCAACTTGGCGCACAAATTCGGCGCGTGCCGAACTGAAGGAGACTGGCATGCGAATGGGAATGATCGGACTGGGGCGCATGGGCGCGAACATGGTGCGCCGTCTCATGCGCGGCGGTCATGAGTGCGTGGCGTTTGACCAGACAGCCGAGGCGGTGCAGGCGCTGAGCGCAGATGGCGCGAAAGGCACGCACACTCTCGCCGAGTTCGTGGCGGCGCTGCCGGCGCCGCGCGTGGTGTGGCTCATGGTGCCGGCCGCGATCGTGGACAAGGTCCTTGGAGAGCTTGCGCCGCTCATGGCGAAGGACGACGTCATCATCGACGGCGGCAACTCCTACTACCACGACGATCTGCGCCGCTCCAAAGAGATGCAGCGCGTCGGCATTCACTACGTTGATGTCGGCACGAGCGGCGGTGTGCTCGGACTTGAGCGCGGTTTTTGTCTCATGATCGGCGCGGAGAAGGCCGTCTTTGAGCGCCTGGAGCCGATATTTGCAACACTCGCGCCGGGCGGTGGCGCCGCTGCGAATGCCGCGGGCGGCACGGCGGCGCGCGGCTACCAGCATTGCGGCGCGGCCGGCGCCGGCCACTTCGTGAAGATGGTGCACAACGGCATCGAATACGGGCTGATGGCGGCCTACGCCGAGGGACTGAACGTCCTCAAGCACGCGAACGCGGGCCTGGCGACGCGCAGCGCCGATGCGGAGACCGCGCCCTTGCAGAACCCGGAACTATTCCAGTACACGTTTGATATCGCCGCGATCGCGGAAGTCTGGCGCCACGGCAGCATCATCTCCTCGCAGCTTCTGGACCTCACCGCCGGCGCTCTCGCGCGCGATCCCAAGCTTGAGCATTTTGCAGGGCGCGTGTCGGATTCGGGCGAGGGGCGCTGGACGATTCAGGCGGCCATCGAGGAAGGGGTGCCGGCACACGTACTAAGCGCAGCGCTCTACTCGCGCTTCGACTCGCGCGGCAATGCCGAATTTGCGAACAAAGTCCTCTCCGCCATGCGTCTTGGCTTCGGCGGCCACGTCGAGGGCAAGTCCTGATGAAAACGGATGCCGCCGATGCGCTGGTGATCTTTGGTGCGACCGGAGATCTGTGCGCGCGCAAAATATTTCCCGCGCTCTACAACCTGGTGCGCCATGGGCACCTGACGGTGCCGGTGATTGGCGTTGCGCGCGCGGGCTGGACGCGAGCCCAGCTCGTCGAGCACGTCAAGGAGAGCGTGCGCAAGGCCGAGAAGAATCCCGATGCGGCGGTGCTGGAGCGCCTGGCTGGCCTGCTGCAATACGTCGATGGCGACTATAGCCAGCTGGCAACTTTCGCCGCTTTGCGCCAGGCGCTCGGAGCGGCAAAGAGCCCGCTCTATTATCTGGCGATTCCGCCGAGCATGTTTCCCGTCGTGGTCGACCACCTCGGGACCTCGGGCGCCGCAAAAGGCGCAAGAGTGGTCGTCGAGAAGCCCTTCGGGCGCGATCTGACCTCTGCGCTGGAGCTCAATCGCACGCTCTTGAAGCTTTTTCCGGAGAGCTCAATATTTCGCATCGATCACTACCTCGGCA
>PLIX01000053.1 GCA_003140135.1 Gammaproteobacteria bacterium | reverse complement strand
TTGCGACCTGGTGGGCCTTCATGGCGAGTATCACCAAGTCCTGCGGACCCACTGCCGCATAGTCCGAGGTGGCTATCACGTCTTTCGCCACCAGCTCGCTGCCATCATGCATGATGAGCTTCATGCCGCGAGCTTGGATGGCCTCGAGATTCGAACCGCGTACGATAAAGGTGACCTTTTCGCCCGCAAGCGCCAGCTTCACACCCACGTAGCCGCCAATGGCGCCCGCGCCAATTACCGTGATCTTCATCGAACCTCTTGCATAGCGAAAGCGAAGCGAGCGCACCGTGGAGCTGCCGGATTGCAGTGTAATCTACGCGCCCAGCGAGGGATGTGCGATTGCGCTGACAGCAGTGCGACATTTCTGTCCCAGTGCGGCTTCGCGCGAGCCCGCTATGCCGCACGCGGCAGCGCCGAAGGTAGCCCAAACGTTCCCTCGACGACTTCGACGAAGCTTCTTTCTTCGCGAAGGATAAGATGCTTGCTCTGGGCGACGGAAAAATTCTCGCACGCACTTGGATCTGCTTTCAATCGTGCGCGGTACTTTTCGTACGACGCAAGGCTATCAAAGGCGATCAAACCCCAGGCGATGTCATTGGTGCCCTCGTGGGGAAGGAAATACCCAACCAGATGCCCGCCGCAGCGCGGGATGATTCGGCCCCAGTTCTCGGCGTATGTCCTGAATTCCTCGCGCTGGAAGGGGTCTATCTGATAACGGATCACACACATCATCGTCATCGGCGGATTCCTCATAGATGGCCTCGTCGGCGGTATCTGACAGGTCAGCCGGTGGTGCCCGCAGGAGTTTTGCGGTCGCCTTGCTCAGGCACCGAAAGACTGACTGGATTCATGGCGGGAAGTATGCCAATAATTGAACATGCATAATTCGTTAAGCGTCAAAGTATGAATGCAGAGCACCGGCCTGATCTCGCGGTCTCAAAAGTCGCCGCCGCCATCGGCGAACCGGCGCGGGCGCGGATGCTGTATTGCCTGCTCGACGGTCATGCCCGGACAAGCACTGAACTTGGAATCGTCGCCGAAGTGAGTCCGTCAACCGCAAGTGCACATCTGGCGCGGCTGAAGGAAGAGCGACTGGTGAGCGTCGTGGCCCAGGGCAAGCACCGCTACTACCGCCTGGACGGCGAAAACGTATCGGCGGCGCTTGAGGCTTTAATGGTCGTTGCAGGCCGGTCTACGGAAATTTTCGTTCCGACCACTCCAAGCGGACTGCGCTTCGCACGTGCCTGTTACGACCACATCGCAGGTAGTTTCGGGGTGTCGCTGCACGACCGGCTTAATGAACTGAAGTGGCTCGTGAGCGGTTCAGACGGCACTGGCTACGATCTGAGCCCAGCCGGAGCCCAGGGTCTCGCACCGCTCGGCATCGATGCGGCGGCGCTCAGATCCCTGCGGCGGCGCTTCGCTTATGCATGCATCGATTGGAGTGAGCGGCGACCCCATATCGGCGGGGCGCTCGGTGCCGCTTTGCTGACATGCGCATTGCAACGCAATTGGCTCGTCAAGGATCTTGACAGTCGCGCGTTGCGGGTCACGCGCGCGGGCCAGCGCGAATTCCACATTCGCTTCGGGCTGCGCGCATGAGGCTGGCATTCTGCCATGAGGAGGCGCGAGCATTGGCAGTCACTTGCTTAGGGCACCGCGGGGTAAAAAAATAGAATCCGCTGCGGGCCGCGCCAGCACGCGCTTTAATTCTTAAGCACCCCATCCAGCCAGTCGAATGCTCGCTGGCTGAACAGCGACCTGGCGGCCGCCTCGCAATGCTCGCCCGCGCCTACCTTGGCAGTAAGGGCGATGAATAACTTCTCGCACGTCAGCGCAGCAAAGAGTTGACTGCGGCGGGAGGAGCCATACGCGACGGTTAAGGCCGTGTGTGTATACCGAAGGCATTTCGTTGGTCCGCCCCACTGCCGCGCCAAGCCGTGGTACCGGGCACTCAAACCTTGGTAGGATCTACCTCATGAAATACTCCAGCATTCTGACCCGGGTTGTCAGGTCCTGCGCACTGATCGCAAGTATTGTGTTCGCCTCCAGCGTCAGCGCGGAGGAATACTACAAGTCATACGCGATCGAGGGACGCCCCAACGTCCACGTGGATGTTGATGACAGCAGTGTGCACGTGGTCGCCTCGGACGCGTCCCAAGTCGAATTTCGCGTGATCTACGAGGGGTTCACGATGGGGGTCGGCGGGGATCTGCACGTTGACTCGCAACAGTCCGGCAACCAGGTGACACTCACGGCGCACACGAAGCCGCACGTCATAATCGGCTTCAGCACCCGGAGGCTCAGGACCGAGGTGCATATGCCGAAGAATGCTGATCTGCAGATAGACAGTTCCGACGGCTCGATCGACGTCACCTCAGTCAATGGCAACATCACGGTTCATACCAATGACGGAGCCGTCAAGGCGACGCAACTTGCAGGCAAGATTGACTTGGTGACCAACGATGGCAGTGTCACCGTGGATGCTCTGAAGGGCGAGATTCGGCTGCATAGTGGTGACGGTGCAATTTCTGGCGGTAGCCTGGATGGGAAATGCGAGGCTTCAACCAAGGATGGACAGATCCATCTGGCGGGCCGATTCGACGCCCTCAGGCTCAGGTCCAGCGATGGTGCCGTGTCCGCGAGTGCGGCATCAGGCTCGCGGATGTCCACCGACTGGGAGATCCAGACCAGTGATGGCTCCGTTGAAGTGGCATTGCCGACGGACTTACGCGCCAACCTCGATGCCAGCACCGGTGATGGACACATTTCCATAGGGCTGCCGGTGACGGTTCAGGGTGATCTCTCCAAAACCCACATACAGGGCACGCTCAATGGGGGCGGTCCTGTGCTGCGGATTCATACCGGCGATGGGTCGATCCACGTACGGGCAACCTGACCGCATCGCACACCGCTCAGGCACGAGCGAGGAAGCGCCGACGCGGTCCCACGCTGGCGGTCCAAAGGAGAATGGGCTCCGGGGACCCTAACGGGACCAGCGTCCACATTTGCTTATAGCCTTCCGTGGCATTAGTTATGACATCCACCCGATTGACGTTTGCTGGAATTGTCTCCAAGAATCGTTGGAGCCTGGATCGGTCATCCAAGACCGACCCCGGAGAGCAGCCTTTTTCCAAACCGACTGCACGGCTCGGAGCATCTTGCTACTCGGCAGTACGCGCGGATGGTGGATTCCTGGGTCAGGCAGCTGGGATTGGACCAGGCCAGCTACGAGACTTACACGCCCAGGCGAACGAAGGCGACCTTG
>PLIX01000078.1 GCA_003140135.1 Gammaproteobacteria bacterium | reverse complement strand
AGCCGGGATGAATCGCATCCACCTGGCCCTCGCGCGCGATGCGCAACAAGTCCTCAATGTCGAGATACGCCTCGATGGGCCCGCGGTCGCGACCTACGAGATAGGCTTCGTCCGCCTTCGTGCGGTGCAGCGAGAAGCGATCTTCCTGCGAATAGANNTCGCCGCGATTGGCGACGAGCACGCTGCGAATGTGCGGCATGCGTCCGATTCTACGCAAGAACGCGCGATGCACTAGAGCTGCCGCGGCAAACCGGACGCATTGCCTCCGATGTGTCAGGGGCGCAGATCGTTGCCGCGCGGATGTTCGTAAGGGGCGGTTCGTAATCCTGCTTTCGCTCCGCCTCTTGCCCGGCGCCTGCACTCTAGAATCCTCGTACGCCGCGCACGGCCGCTGCCGGCCCGAATGCTGTGCGGCGTTGCTGCGCTGCACACATCTTAATTTCGGGACCGCTCGGAACTTTCCGACGGCATGTCAGTTTTAGGAAAATAGGCGGCTGTCGGGAATCTGGTCTCAAAGTGTCTTCCCGAAGTCAAGACGGTCTGCTGCGGCTTCGAAGGGAGGCCGCCGACCGTTAACGCAAAACTATAGAGGGAGATCAGCGTGATAACTCATATCGATGCTCGGGCTTCTTCGGCGTGGCGCAGTGTGGGACTCTTATTTGGACTCTGGCTCTGTAGTGCGCCGCAAGCGCAGGCTGCCACGGCCGCTTCCGGCTGGTCGCCCACCGCGACTCAAGCGGTCACTCTGACGAACTTTACGATTCACGCGACACCCTTAGGACCGCTCCCCGCCACGACGCCACTGCACATCGTCGTGGGACTGCGCCTGCAGAATGAGGCGCAACTCAATAGCGCGATTCTCGCCATCAATACGCCCGGTAACCCCGCGCACGGAAAATTTCTGACGCCGTCGCAGTTTGCCGCGGCCTATTCACCGAGTGCTGCGCAAATTCAGGCGGTGGAGTCGTATTTGACCCGGATGGGTTTTAGCAAAATATCCGCGCCGTCCAACCGCCAATACGTCGTCGCATACGGCACCGCTGCGGCGGCCGAGGCTGCATTCAATACTAACCTGTGGCAATACCAGGTCTCAGGCCCGAACGGCGCGCCGACGCGCACGGTTTTCGCCAACACCCAGCCGGCGCAAATGCCCGCCGCCCTAAGCGGCATTGTGCTTTCGGTGGTCGGATTGCAAAGCATAGACACTATGCACACGTTCCTCGGCAGCTGGCCTGCGGCCGCCCCGGCACCGGCGGTCACGCCGCCCGCTACGCCCGCGAACCCGGTGACGTTCACGCCGCAGGATTTCTGGTCGGTGTATGACGTCGGCGCGACCCCGACGGCCACCAATACCACGATCGCGATCTTCGCGGAGGGCTCTCTCGCCGGCATCCTGCCGAACCCCGCCAATACCAGCGCGCCGAGCGATCTGCGCCAGTTCGAGAGCGAGAACCAGCTGCCGCAGGTGCCGGTGAGTATCGTACAGGTGGGTCTCGGCAGCACCGATACCAGCGGCGCGGTGGAATTTGACATGGATACGCAGGAATCCACCGGCATGGCCGGCGCGGTCAAACAGCTCATCGTCTATGACGCCGATTCGATGAACGACGTCGATCTCATTCCCGGATTCAACGCTTTCGTGACGCAGAATCTGGCGCAGGCGGGCAGCGCCTCGTTCGGCGGCTGCGAGACGCTCGAGTATCTCTCCGGTGCCATGCCGCTCTACGATCAGATCTTCCGTCAGGCAGCAGTGCAGGGCCAGACGGTGTTCGCCTCGACCGGCGATTCGGGTTCGGCCTGCGGCGTGGTGGGCGATACCAACGGCGTACCGCTCTCCGGCGTACCCGCCATGGTGGAATTTCCCGCCTCGGATACCTACGTCATGGGCGCTGGTGGAACCACCATCCTCGTGGATTCCAATTTCAACGTCATCGAGACAACCGCCTGGGATGCCGGTGGCGGCGGCTTCTCGCTGTGGGAATACTCCGGCAGCTGGCAATCGGCGTTCGTGCCGGTGGACGCCGGAAGCTCCGTGGTCGGAGTGGGCAAGGGCCTGCCCGACGTGGCCATGGATGCGGATTTCCTCTTGTCGCCGGCCGGCTTCGTGAGCGCCGGCGGTGATACCACCAACGGCGGCACCAGCCTCGCATCGCCTCTGTCGCTCGGTTCCTGGGCGCGTGTTGAGGGAGCGCATAAGAACGCCCTCGGCTTCGCAGGCCCCGCGCTTTACGCGATTTCCACGCCCGGAGCGCCGTTTTCCACCATCACGGGCATGACCGATGTGACGCTTGGCACCAACGGCATCTATCCGGCGACACCGGGCTGGGACTTCTCGACCGGTCTTGGCTCATTTGACGTCGCGGCTGTCAGCGCCTTGGTCGGTCAGACGGGCAGCAGCGCGACGCTGTCGCCCTGCGCTTTGCCGGGCACGCTGGTGGTGTCGCAGAAGCCGGGAACTCAGACCGGCGCTCCTGCCAATGAAGAGGATGATGTGACAGGAGTTTCAATAGCGGAGCCTTATCCTGCCGTGACCGCGCCGGAGACTCTCGAGATCACCATGACGGTGGGCAATCTCGCGGCGCTGCCGGCGCTTCCGCCCAATACCTACTGGAAGGTTTATTTCAGCTATCAGGGCCAGGTGTATTTCGTTGACATGGACACGGTGATTCCAGCGGGCACGCCGGCCACGCCGGAGTTCGTTTACGGTGTCACGACGCCAAACGGCGCGGGCGGCAGCGGCGATTCAAGCCTGGGCACCATCAGCGGCAGCTATAACAACACGAACAACACGATCACCTGGATATTGCCCGCCAGCCTGATCCTGCCGCCGGTCGGGACGTTCCCGAACGTTACCCCCGGCACGACGGGTACTCCACCCGGTGCGGGAGCCCAGCTGTCAGGCGTCCACGGCGTCACCCAAATGCTTGTGGGCGCGGATGCCGGGTTGCTGGAGACAATCGACTCGAGTCCAAGCGGCAGTTACACACTGGTCGGTAATGCCGCCTGCAATCCCGCCGCGCCGGTGGTGGCACTCCTGACGGCAACGCCAACCACCGGGAGCGCGCCCCTGAACGTGACGCTGGATGCCTCAGCATCGCATCCGCCGCTCAATGGCGGACAGATCAACGAGTACACATTCAGCTTTGGCGACGGCAGCGCCGCGGTAACGCAGAGCACCGCGACCCTCACGCATACGTACTCGGCGGTTGGTACCTTCAAGGCGGACGTCACGGTAACCGATACGGGCGCAGGAACCGGTACCTCCGCCATTAAGAGGATCACTGTGAAATCGACGAGCGAGCCGCCAACGGCGGCCATTACGGCGACTCCGAGCAGCGGCAATGCGCCGCAGGCCGTCGCTTTCAATGCATCGGGTTCCCGTGACCCGAATAGCGGGGGCTCGATCAAGCAGTACAGCTTCAACTTCGGCGACGGCAGCGCACTGGCGACACAGAAAACGCCGACGGTGAAACATACCTACACGACGGCAGCGAAGCACATCGCCAGCGTCACGGTGACGGACATCGAAGGCGGAACGTCGACCGCGACGGTGACGGTGAAAACCGCGCAGTGACAAGGCAAACAGCGCGGAAATTAAATCTGAACGATGGCCGGTAGCTGGGGAGGGAGAGCACCCTTCCCCAGCGCCAGCCGCGTACCGGAACCTGCAAAAAAACAAAGATCAATCGGCGAGGAGAGCCGAGCCGGGCACGCTAGGCCTGGGGCTTCCTCAGCGCGTCCTTGTAGGCCTTTGCAAAGGCTTCAACGTAGGTATGCGGCAGATGATCCGCCGGCATCTCGATGAGACTGCGATAAAACTCGGCGTACATGTCCCAGTAACCGGCACGGCCATTGCTGCGCAGCTTGCCGCGCTTGCTGGCGCGCTCGAAGCGCGCCTCGAGCTCCGCCGGATCGAGCCGGTCGACGAATTCGACGAATGCCGCCCGCAAGGCGAGCGCCGATGCGGCCTCGTGCGCCTTGGCCGAAGCCACCGTCTCGCGCAGCCACTGCACTGCATCCGTCTGCCGGGTTTCGTGCTGGTTCAGGAGATTGAGCAGCAGCTCTTCGATCGCCGAGCCTGCGAGCGACGGCCGCGGGTCGTCGGCCTCGGCCTGGATCTCGATGCGAAAGCGGTTGCGGATCTCATTGCGCGCGCGCTCCAGGTCCTTCAAGCCGACGAGCGCCTCGCGCAGCAGCTGACCGGCGAGGTGCATGAGGCGCGTCTGCGCGTCCGCCGGCAGACGCTCGTTATCGATGCCGGCGCCACGGCAGAACGCCGCAAGACCGCTTTGCACGTCAAAGAGTGCCGGAACACTGGCGCGATTCTTAGGGTTGCGCTGCGCCGCTTTCGCAAGACGGGCAATGCGACGGGCGATGGCCTCATCGTCGAGCCCCGGGGAGGTCTCCGCGAAGACCTGCGCCGATGAGGCCGCCGTGACGGCCTGACCGAATGCATTGACCGGTTGCAGGCCACTGTTGGAGGGCAGATCCGGTACCAAAAGCTCGCCCAGATCGAGCGGGGATCCCAAGTCAGGCTGCGCCCTGCGATCCACGGTTCGCAGCTCCCCGATGCTCGTGGGCACGGCAACCGCCGGCCCCGATGCGCTCGTGGCGTGCACGGCGGCGGAGGGCTGGCGCGGGTCCTCTTCGACGGCGACGACTAGCTGGTACTCGCCGACCCGCAGCACGTCGCCGCTGCACAGTTGCCGCGCGACGTCCTTGCCGAGGGGCCGCTCGTCCTCGTTGACGTACACGCCGTTCGTGCTCAGATCCTCGACGAAGTACTGTCCGTTGCGCCAGGCGATGCGGGCATGGCGCGCCGAAACGTAGCGCTGCGGGTCCGGCAGCACCCAGTCATTACTCGGCGCGCGCCCAATGGTGGCGCCGGCTGCGCGCAGCACGATACTGCTGCGCTCACCCAGCAACTGACGATGATCACTAACGACGCTCAGACGTAGCGCCATGATTGCCCCAGAGGCCGTAAACGGCGTGTCACTTCGATGTCGCGCGCGCGCACCCGCTTCCCCGGCGCGCCCGGACATATAATGTATGCAGCAACATAGCAGTCACAGAGCCTCGACCCCATGGCAGCCAGTCACATTTTCAAGATTATGTTCGTGAATCAGGGCAAGGTTTATGAAGTTTACGCCCGCAAAGTAAGCCATGGGACCCTGTTCGGTTTCCTGGAGGTTGAGGATCTGGTGTTCGGCGAGCGCTCCTCCGTGGTGGTGGACCCGGGCGAGGAGCGCATCAAGGGAGAATTCGAAGGGGTCAAGCGCACCTACCTGCCCCTGCANNACCATGCTCGAGATACCGGGTTCCACGGCGTTATCATCCTTTCGGATCACCAAACTCCTTGAGCGCCTGGCGGCGCTCGACCCCGCCGTCACGGGCCTCACCTCCCGGTTTCTGCATTTCGTCGACACGGATAGGGCCCTAAGCGCTGGAGAAACGAACGTTCTGCAGCGCCTCTTGACCTACGGGCGCGCGCCCATGGATTCCGCCGCGCCGCCGGCGAGCGCGACATTCCCAGGCCGGCTCATTCTCGTCGTGCCGCGCGCAGGCACGATCTCACCGTGGTCGAGCAAGGCGAGTGACATTGCGCACGTGTGTGGGCTAGAAGTCGCCCGGCGCATCGAGCGCGGCATCGCCTATCACCTGCACTCATCCGGCAGGCTTGATCGGGAGAGACTCGCGCACCTTGCGCCCGTGCTCCACGATCGCATGACCGAGATGGTGCTGTTTGATACCGAGGATGCCGCACAGCTTTTCGAGCACGCAGCGCCGCGGCCGCTGGCATGGGTGTCGCTCGCCGCGGGACGCGCCGCCCTCGAGCAGGCAAATGCCGACCTGGGTCTCGCCCTCTCCGCGGAGGAGATCAACTATCTGCACGCAAGCTTTGCACGCATGGGGCGCGATCCCAGCGACGTCGAGCTCATGATGTTCGCGCAAGCCAACTCCGAGCATTGCCGGCACAAGATATTCAACGCCAGTTGGAGCATCGATGGGGAGGAACAGGAGAAATCCCTGTTCGCCATGATCAAGAACACTCATGCGCGAAGTCCCTCCGGCGTGCTGTCGGCGTACCGGGACAATGCCGCCGTCATTGCAGGAGAAGTGGGCGTGCGCTATTTCCCCGCCCCGGGAACCGGCATCTACCGCGGCGTCAGCGAGCCGATCGACATCGCGATCAAGGTCGAGACGCACAATCATCCGACCGCCATCTCGCCGTTTCCTGGTGCTGCCACGGGCTCGGGGGGCGAGATCCGCGACGAGGCCGCGACGGGCCTGGGCGCAAAACCCAAGGCCGGCCTGACCGGATTCTCCGTCTCGCATCTGTGCATTCCCGGATTCGAGCGTCCCTGGGAGCGCGATTTTGGTCGGCCGGCGCGCATCGCCTCGGCTTTGGAGATCATGCTCGAGGGACCGATCGGCGCAGCCTCCTTCAATAATGAGTTCGGACGGCCTGCCATCTGCGGCTACTTCAGGACCTTCGAAGAGCGCGCGGCGGGCGACGCGGCGGAGCGCATTCGCGGTTATCACAAGCCCATCATGATTGCCGGCGGTCTCGGCAACGTGCGCCGCGTGCACGTGGAAAAGGGCGAGGTGCCCCTCGGCGCCCAGCTCGTCGTCCTCGGCGGTCCCGCCATGCTGATCGGTCTCGGGGGCGGCGCATACTCTTCGATGGGCAGCGGTGCGAGCACGGTGGATCTTGACTACGCCTCCGTGCAGCGCGGCAACGCCGAGGTGCAGCGGCGCGCGCAGGAAGTGATCGATGCCTGCTGGGCGCTCGGGCCTGCAAACCCCATCCTGCTCATTCATGACGTCGGTGCCGGCGGTCTGTCGAACGCTATCCCTGAGGTTGTCGCGCACAGCGCGCGCGGCGCGCGCATCGAACTGCGCGCGGTGCCGAGTGCGGAGAGCGGCATGTCGCCCATGGAGATCTGGTGCAACGAGGCGCAGGAACGCTACGTGCTCGCCATCGCGCAAGACAGGGTTCAAGACTTCGCGGCGCTCGCTGCGCGCGAACGCTGCGGATTCGCGGTCATCGGTGCCGTCGACGCAAGCGGCCAACTCGTGGTGCTCGACGCGCTCTACGGCAACGAGCCAGTCGACATGCCCATCGCCGTGTTGCTCGGCGGCACGCCGCGCATGCGGCGCCATGTGCGCAGCGTCGTGCCTGCGACGCGGCCCTTCGATGCCGCGCGCATCGATCTTTGCGAGGCGGCCTATCGCGTCCTGCGTTTTCCCGCGGTGGCGGACAAGACCTTCCTCATCACCATCGGCGATCGCACCGTCGGCGGCCTCATCAGCCGTGACCAGATGGTCGGTCCGTGGCAGGTGCCGGTGAGCGATGCGGCGGTGACATTGGCCGACTACCACGGCCATGCGGGGGAGGCGATGGCGATGGGCGAGCGCACGCCGGTCGCGGTGCTGAACGCGCCCGCCTCTGGACGGCTTGCCGTGGCGGAGGCTATCACCAATATTCTCGCCGCCGACATCGGTTCTCTTGGGAAGATCCGCCTGTCGGCCAATTGGATGGCGGCCTGCGGTGAGCCGGGCGAGGATGCTGCGCTCTATCAGACGGTGCGCGCGATCGGCGAGGAGCTGTGCCCACAGCTCGGTATCGCCATTCCCGTGGGCAAGGACTCACTGTCGATGCAGACGACGTGGCGCGAGGGTGATGCGACGAAGAGCGTCGTCGCACCGGTGTCGCTCATCGTATCGGCCTTCGCACCGGTTGCCGATGTGCGGCGCACGCTCACTCCGGTACTAAGCCGCGATGGCGGCGCGACATCTCTATGGCTTATCGATATCGCGCGCGGCAGGAATCGCCTGGGAGCATCGGTGCTCACGCAGGTCTACTCGCAGCTTGGCACGGAGAGTGCGGATCTGGATGACCCCCACGAGCTTCTGCAGTTCGCAAGCGCGCTTGCCAGCCTCAAGGCGGCGGATCTTATTCTGGCGTATCACGATCGCTCGGACGGGGGTCTGTTCACGACGCTTGCCGAGATGGCCTTCGCCGGACATTGCGGCCTTGAGCTCTCATTGCCGCAAGCGCGCGGCGGCGCCCTCGAGCAGCTCTTTGCCGAGGAACTTGGGGCGGTCATCCAGGTACGCGTGAGCGATGAGGCGCGCGTCGCTGCGCTCCTCGCGAGCCACGGCTTCGGGGCGCACGCATTTCGCATCGGCGCGCCGGTGTTGAGCGGCACGGGCGAGATGCGCTTACGCATCAGCGTCGGCGCAGTCCAATTTGATGAGTCATGGCGTGATCTCAAGCGCGCCTGGTCGGAAACGTCCTGGCAGATGCGCCGGCTGCGCGATGACCCGGCTTGCGCGGATGAGGAGTTCACGGCCTCAACCCGCGAAGCGGATGCCGGCCTATCTGTCGCACTGGCATTTGATCCCCAGGAGGACGTCGCGGCCCCCTACATCATGCGCGGCGTGCGCCCGGCGATTGCAATCCTGCGCGAGGAAGGCGTCAACAGCCAGGTCGAGACGGCCGCCGTGTTTGAACGCGCAGGCTTCGAGCCGCACGATGTGCATATGACGGACCTGCTCGCGGGCCGGCGCACGCTCGCCGATTTCAAGGGGCTGGTCGCCTGCGGCGGTTTCTCCTACGGGGACGTGCTGGGAGCGGGGGAGGGATGGGCCAAGTCAATTCTGTTCCACGCGGCGCTGCGCGAGGAGTTTATGCACTTCTTCGCGCGCGCCGGCAGCTTTGCGCTCGGGATCTGCAACGGCTGCCAGATGTTTGCAGCCTTGAAGAGCCTCATACCCGGAACCGAGCACTGGCCGCAGTTCGTGCGCAACGTGAGCGAGCAGTATGAGGCGCGATTTCCGCTCGTCGAGATCCTCCGCTCCCCATCCGTTTTATTAGCGGGCATGGCGGGCTCCTATCTGCCCATTGCCGTGGCGCACGGCGAGGGCCATGCGGAATTTGCCTCCGTTGCCGCGGCCGACGCGTGCGCGGCGAGCGGCCTTTTGGCCTGCCGCTACGTGCATCATGACCTGAGTGTCGCCACCACCTATCCGTTCAACCCCAGCGGCTCGCCCTTTGGTCTCGCGGCGCTCGCCAATACGGACGGCCGCGTCACGATCATCATGCCGCACCCGGAGCGCTCGTTCCGCTACGCGCAGAATTCTTGGCGTCCCGCGGGCAGCGGAGAATATAGTGGCTGGATGCGCCTGTTTCGCAATGCCCGGCGCTTCGTGGATTAGCCGTGCTGGCTACGAACCCACCAGTACCCGGTCAAATTGCCATGGCGACTGGAAAAACATCGATGATCACCGGCAACAGCGGATCGGGATTTCACGTTGGTCTTCATGTTGGCAAGAATACCAACCTAATCGGCAACGATTTCTTCAACAACGAGCCGACGATATAACGAGCCCACGGCGCGAGAATCGAGGCTGCGCCCGTGATCGGAGAATCAACGCGAAGAAGAACCCGAGTCGGACGTCTGTTTCGGGAACGCGAGTTCGCGCGGACCAGATGACCAGTTTGGGTCAGAGTTGACGTTCGCGAGCGATCGCTCTCGGACAGTCCAATGGCCGTAGCGAAAGCGCCGCAATGGAGCTACTACGATAGCCTTATCCTTCGCAGGAGCGATCACCTGTGCAGGCCTGCTGTAGCGGCCGAATGCGCTACAATCGCATCTTTATGCGGGGGCAATCATGCAACGTCTAACTTCTACCGGCGCATTAATAGTCTTTGCCCTAGCCTGCGCCGTACCGTTATACCCTGTGGCCGCGGCCCAGACGGCTAACGCCAGCGTGACGGTCGACGGGAAAACGTTCACATTCAGCGGCGGCAGCTGCGTCAAGAGCGACGGCGGCCTCACAGTGAACATTGGTGTGCCGGCTCTTCAAGCTCCACCGGGAACCCATCCGGACTACTTTGGAATGTCCATACCGCGCGTTCCGGGAAGCTTCAATGATGCCGTCGTGTCTTTCACGAAGGACGGCAAACGCTATTCGGTTGTCCATGTAACGGGAGACGCCACCGACTCTGCAGCGTCCTTCT
Organism: Gammaproteobacteria bacterium; assembly: GCA_003140135.1. GTDB lineage: Bacteria > Pseudomonadota > Gammaproteobacteria > Steroidobacterales > Steroidobacteraceae > PALSA-1196. Next base: position 1,037 of record PLIX01000078.1, on the reverse strand, counting down.
CCGGCGCGCTTCTGCGCGGCGGCGGCCCTGTTAAAGGCTCGTTCACCTGCTGAGTCTCGTGGGCAATTCAAGGGGTCGAGCGCAAACAATCGCTGAGGCGATGTAACGCGTAGGCGTCGTTTAAGCGGTTGCATACCGAGCTTTGTTATTTTGCGGGCTCATTCGGGCTCCCTTTGGCATTGGCCAGGAAAGCTGACCTTGCTTGCTACACCTTGGCAAAATCGCTCGCTAGGCGGCGGCTGGGGCTGCTACGCCATCCCAATCCTCAACGCCAGCGGCGACCCCTCGTAGTTCATTTCTTTAGCTCGCCCTTTACGAGTGCCGGCCATTCCTCTTTCGGGCGCAAGCCAATCTCATGATGGGAATGGCCGCTAGACGCGGTCGGCGGGTCGTGTGATAAAGTCGGTTCCGCCGGGCACGAGGCAACCTCGATAACAGTTCCCACTCCGGCAAAGGATCGGACATGGCATTCAAGCCGACTTTCCTCGTTGCGGTTCTGTCGGTCTGGATCGGAATTGCCGGGGCGGATGGAATCAAGCTCCCACCGACGAAAGAGGGCCTTTGGGAGACTCACAGTACGCGGACCCAGCAAGGCAAGGCTGCGTCCGATAGTTCGGTGAAGATGTGCCAGTCGAAGGAGCTTACGAAGTCGATGCAGTCGAACGGAGAGGAGTTGAGGAAGAAGAATGAATGCACCTCTACCGTGACTCAACCGTCGACAAATACGTACGTGGAGGAGAGTCGATGCGCCAAAGGGCCAAACGCCGGCTCCGTCACCAAGGTCGTTTACACGTATCAAGGCGATACCGCGTCTCATACGGAGATGCACATGAACGTGGGCAAATCGGAAATCGTGATGATCATGGACGCCAAGTATTTAGGTAGCTGCCCGGCGGGTATGAAGCCAGGCGACCTTATTATGGATGGCAAAATAATCTCCGGCGGAAACTGAGAGGCGCTTTCGATCGTTCGCACTTTTACCGTTGGCTGACCACGCCCTTGTTGTCGCAAGCAAGTGTGCGGTCGTGGCGTCGAAG
>PLIX01000009.1:1293-4164 GCA_003140135.1 Gammaproteobacteria bacterium | reverse complement strand
ATGATTGCCTTATGGGCACCGAAGGGCCGCGGGGCGCCGACTTCAATATGCGCTGGATTGCCTCCATGGTCGCCGAGGCGCACCGCGTGCTCTCGCGCGGCGGCATCTATTTGTATCCGGCCGACATCCGAAACGGCTACAACCAGGGGCGCCTGCGCCTCATCTACGAAGCGAACCCCATCGCGTGGCTGATCGAACAGGCGGGCGGCGCGGCCTCCACGGGCCACAGACGCATTCTCGACGTGCAGCCGCGCTCGCTGCATCAGCGTATCCCGCTCCTCTTCGGGTCGCGCGAAGAGGTTGCGCGCCTGGATCGCTACCATCTCGAGCCGCATCCGATCGGAGAGCGCTCGCCGCTCTTCGGACGCCGCGGCCTATTCCGGAGCTGACATGTCCGTTGCCCACCCGATCATTTCCATTACCGGCTCATCAGGAGCTGGGACCACGTCCGTGCGGCGCACTTTCGAGACGATCTTTCACCGCGAAAACATCATCGCGGCCTACATCGAGGGGGATGCCTTCCACCGCTACGACCGGGTAGAGATGAAGCGCGTCATGGGCGCAGAGGCGGCCCAGGGTAACCGCCATTTCAGCCATTTCGGGCCCGAGGCCAATCTTTTGGCGGAGCTCGAAGCGACCTTCAGGCAGTTCGGCAAGACGGGCACTGGGCGCACGCGTCACTACGTGCACGACGACGAGGAGGCCAAGGTGTATGGTCTGCCCGCGGGCAATTTCACGCCCTGGGAGCCTTTCCCCGAGAAATGCGACCTCTTGTTCTACGAAGGCCTGCATGGGGCGGTCGTGACCGACGGCGTTGACATCGCGCGGCATGCTGACGTGAGAATCGGCGTGGTACCGGTCGTAAATCTCGAGTGGATCCAGAAGATCCATCGCGACCGTTCCACGCGTGGCTATTCGACCGAGGCCGTGATTGATACGATTCTGCGCCGCATGCCCGACTACGTGACCTACATATGCCCGCAATTCACGCAGACGCATATCAACTTCCAGCGCGTCCCGACCGTGGATACATCCAATCCCTTTGTCGCGCGCTGGATCCCGACGCCTGATGAGTCGATGATCATCATCCGCTTTGCCAATCCGCGCGGCATCGATTTCCCGTATCTGCTGTCGATGATCGACTCAAGCTTCATGTCGCGCGCCAATTCCATCGTAATCCCGGGCGGCAAGCTTGACCTCGCCATGCAGCTCATCCTGACGCCCATCATTCTGCAGCTCCTGGAAAAAAAGCGCCGCGCGGTCTGAAATACGCCGTTGCAGACCCGTGCGTACTTCTCTAGAAGAAGCCCTGCGGATAAACGAAGCACGCCCCTGCTTGCTCGGAATCGTCCTGCCGGAAGCCCTCCGGGAAGCTTGTGTGTATGTGTGTGTGTGTGTGTGTGTGCCAGCCTGATGTCGCGTGACCCGGATTGGAAGTCAACTGTAGACGACCATTCAGCGCGCACCTTCAGTCTGGGCGCACGAGAGCCGTCTGAAGTGACGCACCGAGGGCGGCTCCATACCATCTTTTAGAGGTAAGTCTCTGCCAGCTTGAACAGCGGTGCGACGGCGTCCTTGCCCGAAAGGATCGGCGCAATGCCTGCCGGCAATGGCCATTGCACGCCAAGCTGCGGATCATCCCAGCGAATTGCGCGCTCGTGCTCGGGAGCATAGAAATCCGTGCACTTGTAGATGAAATCGTTTTCCTCGCTCAACGCGAGATAGCCGTGCGCAAATCCCGGCGGCACCCAGAGCATGTGGTGGTTGGTATCGCTGAGCACGACGCCGACCCAGTGTCCGAAGCGCGGCGAGCTGCGTCGGATATCGACGGCGACATCGAATACCTCACCCCGCGTCACGCGCACAAGCTTGCCCTGGGGCCGCTGAATCTGGAAATGAAGTCCACGCAAGGTATGGGGAGCCGAATGGCAGTGATTGTCCTGCACGAAAGGCAAGCAAATGCCGGCGGCCGCAAATCTCTCCTGATGCCAGGTCTCAAAGAAAAATCCCCGCGCATCGCCGAACACGCGTGGCTTGATCAACACGACTTCAGGCAGTCGGGTCGGCTCGAATTCCACTACGGCCGCTCGCGCAACAGACCCAGCAGATAGGCGCCGTAGTCGGTTTTGCCCAGTATCTGTGCCAGCTTTTCGAGCTGGGCGGCATCGATGAATCCGGCGCGATACGCGATTTCCTCCGGGCAGCATACTTTCCAACCCTGCCGATTCTCAATCGCCTCAATAAACATCGAAGCCTGCAGCAGCGATTCATGAGTACCGGTATCGAGCCAGGCGATACCGCGGCCAAAAAGCTCGACCTGCAGCTGACCGCGCTCGAGATATTTCCGGTTTATATCCGTAATCTCCAGCTCACCGCGCGCCGAGGGCGCGAGGGTGTCTGCGATATCGAGCACTGCATTGTCGTAGAAATAAAGTCCGGTTACCGCGTAGCTCGACTTGGGCTCAAGTGGCTTCTCCTCGATACCCAGCGCCATACCCTGCGCATCGAAGTGCACCACGCCGTATCGTTGCGGATCCTTCACGTGATAAGCAAAAACCGTCGCACCCTGGATACTTCCAGCGGCCCTTTGCAATTGATCGGACAAGCCCTGGCCGTAAAAAAGGTTATCACCGAGCACCAGCGCCACTGCGTCCCCACCGACAAAGCGTCGACCGATGATGAATGCCTGCGCCAAACCCTCGGGCTTGGGCTGCTCGGCATAGTTCAAAGTCAATCCCCACCGGCTGCCATCGCCGAGCAGGCGCTGGAATGCCTGTAGATCCGTGGGCGTCGTTATGAGCAGGATATCGCGAATGCCTGCGAGCATCAGCGTCGCCAGCGGGTAGTACACCATCGGCTTGTCGTAGACCG
>PLIX01000009.1:0-1245 GCA_003140135.1 Gammaproteobacteria bacterium | reverse complement strand
GCAGCGTTGCTACGGTAGAGCCGCGCCCATGCTCAGCGGCTCAGCCCCGGAAAGGCGCCCCAGCGCGAGCACCAACTGCGCTCGCGCGACTTCCCAGTTCAGCTCCGCGGTGATGCGGGCTTGTCGCGCGGTCGCGGCGGCGGACTGGGCCGCGAGCAGATCGGTGAACACGGCAACACCTGCTTTGTAGCGTCCGATGGCTACCTCGAGACTGGTCTCCGCGGCCTTAATTAATTTCGCGCTCGCCGCCAGCTGCTGATTGGCCGATTCTAGCGCGTAATAGCCGTTCCAGATATCCAGCGTCACTTGCAGCCGCACCTGTTCGACATTGGCGTCGCGGATTTCGAGCGTGGCCTGCGCTTGGCGAACGCCGTACCCGACGTTAAACCCCGTAAAAAGCGGCACCGTGAGTGTGACGCCAATCTGGCCATAGTTTTGGATCAGAGCGCCCGCAGTACCATTGTCGAGTACTACGTCCGTTGTACGGACCCGGTCGCGGCTGGCGGCAATAGCAATTGACGGCCTCCCCGCAGCGCGCGCGACCGTGATGTCCTCCACTGCCGAGTCGAGCTGCGCACGAGCCGCGGCAAGATCGGGGCGCTGCCTCTCGGCCTCGGTCATTAGATCCGCCATGCGCGCCGTAAGCGCAGGCACCTCAGCAGGCACAGGTTCCGCGTCGAGCTTGAGCGCCTGATCCGCGGGTATACCGATCACAACAGCCAGCGTGCCGTGCGAGCTTACGGCCGTCTGTGCTGCCAACACGCGCGTAAGCACGACTTGGTCGTAGGCCGTTTCCGCTTCCAGCACGTCGCCCAGCGTCGCCACGCCACCCTGGTGGAGCGCGCGTGCGATCTCAAGGCTACTTGCGGCCGTGTCCTCGCTGGTCTTGGCGGCGACGAGCTGTGCATCGCCGGCCACAACGCCGTAATAGTCCTGCACCACGTTGAAAACCGTCTGCTGAACCGTGCTGCCCGTAGTCAATGCAGCCGCATCCAAGAGGTAACGTGCGCTGCGGATGTGTCCGCCGCGGGCTCCGAAGTCGTATAGGGTCCAAGACAGGCTGACCGCGGCATCGTTCGTGTCCTGGGGACTGTTTACCGTGTCTCCCGTGACGTCTACGTGCGGCCCATGCTCCCGCGTTTCAGCGTCTGTGCCGGTGATTGTGGGTAGCCAAGCACTCTCGGCGCTGCCGAGCGCCGCAGCCTGCAGGTGGGCACTCGCCCATGCCGAGCGGGTCGCCGGATT
>PLIX01000023.1 GCA_003140135.1 Gammaproteobacteria bacterium | reverse complement strand
GTTCGGGTTCCACCGAGCGCCTGCCGCCGGGTGGGTGTCGCCGCCGCGGCGGGCGCGCGCTGTCGCATGCGGCCTTGCGTGCAGCGCCGTGGCGCACCCGTGAAAGCGGCCGCGGCTTGGGGTATATTGCGCTTCGCCAACCTGTCTATACAGGATGATGAAACGCCACGATGACCTGCACCAAGGCCGTCCCCCTGTACGTGCAGCTGAAGGAGCACGTGCTGCAGAACATCCGCTCGGGCGAGTGGCGCTCGGGCGAGCGCGTGCCCTCCGAGCACGAGCTCGTGCGCAAGTTCAAAGTGTCGCGCATGACGGCGAACCGGGCGCTGCGGGAGCTCATGCGCTCGGGCGTACTGGCACGCATCGCCGGTGTCGGCACTTTCGTCGGCGACCTGAAGGCGGCGGCCCATCCGCTGCAGATCCGCAACATTGCTCAGGAGATCCGCGACCGCGGCCATCGTCACCGCGCGCTGCCCGTGACGCTCGAGCGCATCTGCCCCGATGCGACGGTGCGCAGCCGTCTGGGCGTCGCGGCGCAGGCGCTGCACGTCTTTCACTCACTCATCGTGCATTTCGAAAACGACGTCGCGCTGCAGGTTGAGGATCGTTTCGTCAATCCCCTGATCGCGCCCGACTATCTTGCGGCCGACTTCACGGCGCTCACGCCCTATGAGTACTTGATGGAAGTGGCGCCACTGCAGCGTGTCGAGCACGTGGTGCGCGCTGTGCAGCCGGACGCGCGCATCCGGGGACTGCTCAAGCTGCGGCCGCGCGAACCGGCGCTCCTCATCGAGCGTGTGACCTGGAGCCGTGCGGTACCGGCGTCGTTTGCACTTTTGTACCACCCGGGCAGCCGCTTCGAGCTGCGCGGTGGTTTCGAAGCCTAGTCAGCAGCCTGAAATCAATCCGCCAGCAGTCAATCCGAGGCGCATATGGATAGTCATACCCGGCACGATCCGACCCGCAAAATACGCGCAGCCCACGGCACCGTCCTCGAGGCGCGCAGCTGGTTGACGGAGGCGCCGCTGCGCATGTTGCGCAACAACCTCGATCCGGAAGTTGCCGAGCGACCGGAGGAACTGGTGGTCTACGGCGGCATCGGGCGCGCGGCGCGCGATTGGGAGTGCTTTGATCAGATCGTCGCAACTTTGAAGACACTCGGCGACGATGAAACCCTGCTGATTCAGTCGGGCAAACCGGTCGGGGTATTCCGCACGCATGCGGATGCGCCGCGAGTGCTCATCGCCAACTCGAATCTCGTCCCGCATTGGGCCAATTGGGAGCACTTCGCGGAGCTCGACCGCAAGGGGCTCATGATGTACGGCCAAATGACCGCCGGATCCTGGATCTACATCGGCAGCCAGGGAATCGTGCAGGGGACCTATGAGACCTTCGTCGAGATGGGCCGTCGCCATTATGGCGGCGACCTTGCGGGGCGCTGGATCCTGACCGCGGGCCTGGGTGGAATGGGCGGGGCGCAGCCCCTGGCCGCGACCATGGCCGAAGCATCGCTGCTCGCGATCGAGTGCCAGCCGAGCCGGATCAAGAAGCGTCTCGCCACCGGCTATCTCGATGTCGAGGCGGGAAGTTTGGATGAGGCACTGCAGCTCATCGAAGCTGCGGTGCGCGACAGGCGGGCGCTGTCGGTCGGGCTTTGCGCCAATGTGGCGGAGATTCTGCCCCAGCTGCTCAAGCGCAATATCCGGCCCGATGCGCTCACGGATCAAACTTCCGCGCATGACCCGGTGAATGGCTACCTGCCCATCGGCTGGACGCTCGGTCAATGGGAGTCGCAGCGCGCCGCCGATCCCGGCGCGGTTGCGCGCGCCGCGAAGCGCTCGATGGCGCAGCATGTCGAGGCGATGCTCGAGTTCCAGCGGCGCGGCGTGCCTACTTTTGACTACGGCAATAACATTCGCCAAGTAGCGCTCGATGAGGGCGTCAAAGATGCGTTTGCCTTCCCGGGCTTCGTCCCGGCCTATATCCGGCCGCTCTTCTGCCGCGGGATCGGCCCGTTTCGCTGGGTCGCACTTTCCGGCGACCCCGAGGACATCTACCGCACGGACCAGAAAGTGAAGGAACTGATTCCCGATGATCCGCACCTGCATCGCTGGCTCGACATGGCACGCGCGCGCATCAAATTTCAGGGCCTGCCGGCGCGCATCTGCTGGGTGGGGCTGGGCGCGCGGCATCGCCTGGGCCTCGCGTTCAATGCCATGGTCGCGAGCGGCGAGTTACGTGCGCCGATCGTCATCGGCCGTGATCACCTGGATTCCGGATCGGTGGCGAGCCCGAATCGCGAGACCGAGGCCATGCTCGATGGCTCGGATGCGGTCTCCGACTGGCCCCTTTTGAATGCGCTTCTTAATACCGCAAGCGGCGCCACCTGGGTGTCTTTCCATCACGGCGGCGGCGTCGGCATGGGCTATTCGCAGCATGCGGGGTTGGTCATCGTCTGTGACGGGACGGCGGCCGCGGCGCGGCGCATCGAGCGGGTGCTGTGGAACGATCCTGCCACGGGCGTCATGCGGCATGCCGATGCAGGCTATCCCGAGGCGGTCAAATGCGCGCACGAGCAGGGCTTGAATTTGCCCATGGTGACGCGGTGATCGAAGCGGCGAAGGCGCGCAAGTCCGCGCAACCGCTGCGCGTATCGCTCGGGGCGCTTGATCTGCCGGTACTGCGACAGGTGCTGCAACAGCGGGTGCAGGTGCAGATGAGCCGCGTCGATGTGCAGCGCGTGCGCCGCGGCGCCGCGGCGGTGACGCGCCTGGTGGCTCGCGGGGCGACGGTCTACGGCTTGAATACCGGATTCGGCCTGCTCGCCCGCACGCGCATCCCGCGTGACCAGATAAGCACTTTGCAGAGTAACCTCGTGCTCTCACACGCCGCCGGCACAGGCGCGCTCTTGGCGGACGGCATCGTGCGCCTCGTGCTGTTGCTCAAGATCGCAAGCCTCGCGAAGGGCTACTCAGGGGTGCGGCTGGAGACGGTGCAGGCGCTTGCCGCATTGCTTGAGCACGAAGTTTATCCCTGCATTCCCAGCAAGGGTTCGGTGGGCGCCTCCGGAGATCTTGCGCCGCTCGCCCATATGTCGGCGGTGCTCCTCGGCGTCGGGCATGTGCGCGTGGGCGGGCGGATCTTGCCCGCCGCGCGCGGCTTGGAGCGCGCCGGCCTGAAGCCGCTGACGCTCGGGCCGAAGGAGGGCCTGGCGCTTCTCAACGGCACTCAGGTGTCGACCGCTTTGGCACTCTCGGGACTGGTGCAGATCGAAAACGTGTTTGCCGCAGCACTCGCCACGGGCGCTTTGTCGGTTGACGCCTTGAAAGGCAGCGATGCGCCGTTCGATGCGCGCATCAATGCGTTGCGCCGTCAGCCCGGACAGGTGTGCGTGGCCGCGGCGCTGCGCCGCCTGCTCGCCGGCAGCCGGATCCGCGCCTCGCACCTCAAGTGCGATCGGGTGCAGGACCCCTACTCGCTGCGCTGCCAGCCGCAGGTGATGGGGGCGTGCCTCGACCTCATGCGCTCGGTCGCCGTGACGCTCGTGCGCGAGGCGAACGCCGTAACCGACAATCCGCTCGTGTTTGCTGACGGCAGTGTCTATTCCGGCGGTAACTTTCACGCCGAGCCTGTTGCCTTCGCCGCCGACCAGCTGGCTCTGGCGGTTGCTGAGATTGGCGCGCTTGCCGAACGGCGCATCGCGCTCCTCGTGGACCCCAACATGAGCGGCTTGCCGGCATTTCTCGTGAAGGACAGCGGACTTAATTCCGGGTTCATGGTGGCGCAGGTGACCGCTGCGGCGCTCGTCGCGGAAAACAAGCTGCTCGCCCATCCGGCGAGCGTCGACAGCATTCCAACTTCGGCCAATCAGGAAGATCACGTGTCCATGGCGACGCATGCCGCCCGGCGTCTGACCGACATGGCCGATAACGCGGCCGCGATCATCGCCATCGAATACCTGGCTGGCGTGCAGGGAATTGAGTTTCATCGTCCACTGAAGAGCTCCGCCGTCCTCGAGCGCCTCATCGCGCGCTTGCGCAGCAAGGTGCCGCACTATGCAGTGGATCGTTTTTTCGCGCCGGATATCGAGGCGGCGAAGAGCCTCGTCATCTCCGGCATGTTCTGCGACTTACTGGGCGAAGCCGCCGTCGCCCCGTAGATCGCGGCGCGCCCGAAGTCTTACTCGCATCTGCAGGCATCCATGTACATTCCCGCATATTTTCACGAGACGGATCTGAAGGCGCTGGATTGGCTCGCTGCGCACGATGCCTTCGGCACGCTCATCTCGGCGAACGAGGGCGCGCCCGTCGCGACCCACCTGCCGGTGCTGTACCGCCGCGCAGGCACGCAGGTGACGCTCACGGGCCATTGGGCGCGCCAGAATCCGCAGTGGTCCGCGATCGCGGGACAGCGCGTGCTGTTCATCTTCCACGGACCGCATGCCTATATCTCGCCGCGCTGGTACACGGACCCCGCGGGAAGTGTTCCCACCTGGGACTATGCGACGGCGCATCTTTATGGCCAGGTGCGGCTCATTGAAGACCTCGAAAAGCTCGAGCAGGTCGTCGCCGCGCTCGCCGCCCATTTTGAAGCGGGCGCCGCAACGCCCTGGCGCATGAGCCCAACTTTGCCGCGCCAGCAGCTGCTGCGCGGCATCGTCGGCTTCGAGCTCGTAGTCGATGACATCCAGGTCAAATTCAAGCTGAATCAAAATCACCCGCCGGCCAATGTCGAAGGCGTAATCGCGGCGCTGCGTGCACAGGGCGGCGATGACGCCGCTGCGCTCGCCGCGCTCATGCAGCAGGCACTCGACCAGCGACCCCGCTCCTGAGCGTGTGGCTCTACAGGCCCAATGCGCTAAGCCCGGGATGATCGGCGGGGCGTGCGCCCGCGGACCAGCGAAACTTGCGCTCCGCCTCTGCGATGCGCACATCGTTGATGCTCGCCTCGCGGCGCTGCATCAGGCCCTCTGCGTTGAACTCCCATTGTTCGTTGCCGTACGCCCGGTACCATTGGCCGGAGCCGTCGTGGCATTCATACTGAAAACGCACTGCAATGCGATTGTCATGAAACGCCCATAGTTCCTTGATCAGGCGGTAGTCGAGCTCCTGGGCCCACTTGCGCTCGAGGAATGCGACGATCGCAGCGCGGCCGCTAAGGAACTCGGAGCGGTTGCGCCAGCGGCTATCCGGCGTGTACGCGAGTGACACCCGTCCCGGGTCACAGCTGTTCCAGGCATCCTCGGCCATGCGGATTTTCTGCACGGCCATCTCGAGGGTGAACGGGGGCAGAGGCGGGCGAGCTGTCATGATGTCCTTCAATCGCGGCAGAGTAAGGATGGATGCACGAGGAGCCACACTCAAGTGCGCTCCTGCAAAGCGCGGTATATAGTGCCGCTCCTGGCGTTCAGCGCGCAACGCCGGTGCATTCCGCAGCGCCTAATACGGATCATGCAAGCTGTCGCGCACATAATCGCAAAGATGGGGAATCACATGAATAGAAGTATTGTTGTGCTGGCACTTGTCGCTCTCGCTGCTCCGTGGGCGGTGCTGGCCGATCCGCCGAAGACGCTGCGGGTCGTGGAAACGGTGGAGATCAAGGCTCCCGTCTCGAAGGTCTGGGCGACCGTCAAGAACTTTGACAGCTTGAACGTCTGGCATCCGGCGTTTGCAAAAGACGAGATCATCAAGGGCACCAATAACCAGCCCGGCGCAGTGCGGCAGCTCACGGTCAAGGACGGTCCGACGTTTACGGAGAGGCTGCTGGCGTTCACCCCAAAGACTCATTCCTTCAAATACAAGATCATCGACCCATCGCCGCTGCCGATACGCAGCTATCGCTCCACGGTTGCCGTGACGCCGAGCGCGGACGGCGGCTCGGTCGTGACGTGGACCGGCGCGTTCAAGCGCAAAAACGCATCCGACAATCCGCCTGACGCGGAGAGCGATGCCGGCGTGACGAAGTTCATCACCGGCGTTTATCGAGGCGGTCTGGATAACCTGAAGAAGATGATCGAGGGCTGAGCCCTCGCAAGCGCATTCCCGCGCTGCGGGCGAGTTAGCATTCGACGGCTCAAGCGGCGAGGACTGCGAAGTCCTCGCCGCTTTCGTTCCGGCGGCATTCCTGATCCGCCGGCGACAGCCTGTCGCGAAGTTTAATTAACTATAGATCTCAAGATATTGATTATTATAGCCATATTTTCTAGAACTTCTCCGGTGTTGGGCGCCAGCGCCCGCGGTCTCATGAAAATAATCGCGACCGTTGCTTGCGCGGCGCGGAGAATCCGTGCGCTTTCCCGCGCGACGGCTCAGGCGTTAGGTTCGCCGCCTTTGGGCCCCCAGAACACGACCCAGGCGGAAAAGTCAGCCGACAAGCTCTCAAAGCGATGTTCAATTCCGGCGGCGACGAACAGCACGTCGCCGACGGCGCAGCGATCACGTTTGCCGGACATGACGAATTCGGCGCTGCCTGAGCGCACGATGTAGACCTCGTCCTGGGAGTGGGGCGTCTGCGGATCATGGCCGACGGGCGCGTAGAGGCCGACCGTCATGGAGCCGTGAGCGAGCGCGGTCGCATAGCGGTCACCCGCGGGCCACTTCTTGGTGGGCGCGCCGGGGATGCGGGTGAGAATCTGCGCTTGTGATGCTTTCATTCAGGCCTCCTCTGGCGAGCAGCCACGGATTTTCGCACCAAGGAGTCCTGCGAATCGACTGCCATGGCGCGCGGGCGTCAACGGCACCGTAAGCGAAGACTGGTAAGCTCGCCCTCGCGTATGAATCAAAGGGCAGGCCGCCAAACGTTCCTCAGTTCCGCAAGCGTGGCGCTTGCGGTGCTGACATTAATCAACCTCTTGAATTATCTCGACCGTTTCGTGGTGTCGGCGCTGGCCGAAACGCTGAAGCACTCGGCGCTTGCGCTCTCGGACTTCAAGTTGGGTTCTTTGATGACGAGCTTCCTGCTGGTCTACCTTTTTACGGCGCCGGTTTTCGGCGCGCTCGGAGATCGGCGCTCGCGTCCGCGACTGATCGCTTTCGGCGTGGGAATCTGGAGCCTCGCGACCGCCCTGTCGGGGTTTGCGGGCAGCTATCTCGCCCTGCTCGGCGCGCGCGCTGCAGTCGGCATCGGTGAGGCGGCGTACGGCACCATCGCTCCGGCGCTGCTCGCCGACTACTTTCCGGAGAATCGGCGCGGCCGGGTGATGGCGGTGTTCTTTTGCGCGATTCCGATCGGCGCTGCATTGGGATACATCGTCGGCGGCTTGATTGATGCCCACTATGGCTGGCGCATGGCGTTCTTCGTCGCCGGCGCGCCCGGTCTTGCACTTGCGGCGCTGACGTTGATGCTGCGCGATCCGCCGCGCGGCAGCGAGGACGCCGGCGCGACCGGGCCGTCGCGCGCAAAGCACGGCACGCGCGCCGATCTGATCGCAACCTACGTGCGCCTTATCAGGAATTCACCGTACGTACTCACCGTCCTCGGCTATGCGGCGTATACGTTTGCCGTCGGCGGTTTGGCCTTCTGGATGCCGGCGTTTCTCGAGCGGGTGCGGGGCATTCCGCGCGCCCAGGCGACGGTGAGTTTCGGCGAGATCGTGGTGGTCACGGGCTTTGTGGGCACTTTTGTGGGCGGCTGGCTCGGGGACTACTGTGCGAAGTACTCGCGGCAAGCCTTTCTATGGGTGTCTGCCGTGGCGACCCTCATCGCGGCACCCTTCGCCTGGGCTGCGCTCACCACGGCGTCGCCGGCGCTTTATTTGGCGGCGATGGTGGCGGCGCAGCTGTGCCTGTTCATTTCGACGGGCCCGATTAATGCGGCGATCCTGAATCTCACGTCGCCCGTGGAACGTGCCTCGGCGATCGCCGTCAGCATATTCACGATCCACATACTCGGAGATGTGTTGTCTCCGCCCCTCATCGGCGCGCTCTCGGACATGGCCTCGCTGCAAGAGGCAGTGAAGATCGTGCCCGTCGCGGTGCTCGGCGCCGGGTTGCTGTGGTGCTGGGCGGCGCATGCGGGCCGGGTGCGCAGCGGCGGCGCATGAGCGAACACCGCGTGTCGCCGGATGATCCGGACGCAAGCACCGGCGCGAGCGGATCGATCGCCTGCATGCTGCGATATATGGCAGCGGGCGCGTTCATCCTCTGTCTTGCGCCAACGGCGCGCGCCGACTGGGGCGCCCTGCAGGCCCTGGAGCACAACGGCGCGCTGGTGAGTGCCCTGGCCGTGGACCTCGACAACGGGGCGGTGCTGCAGCAATTGAACGCCGAACGGCGGTTGACGCCGGCGTCGCTCACCAAACTTGCGGTCGCGGCAGCCACACTCAACCGCTGGCCGGCGGACAAGGTTTTTGAAACTCGACTCCTGGCGCACGGCACGCTGCATGCGGGTGAGCTCACGGGCGACGTCATTCTCGAAGGAGCAGGCGACCCCACCCTCGAATACAACGCGCTCCTCGCGCTCGCGGTGCAGGCGTCAGGGGCGGGGGTGAGTTCGGTGCGCGGCCGAGTCGTCGTGAACCTTGCGCCTTTTACCGAGGTCGGCTGCGAAACACAGGACCGCTGCGGGGCAATGGTGCGCAGCGACACCGCGTTCAATGCGCCGCTCTCGGCGGTGGGGATCGATTACGGCAACTGGTGCGTGAGCGTGCAGCCGACCTTGCCCGGCACGGCGGCTGCGGTGCGCGGTTGCGGCGTGGCGCGCTTGCCGATTCCCGTAGAGGGCACGATTGCCACGGGCACGGCGCAGTCAAAGAAAACCTTCTGGATCGAACGCGCCACCAACGCCGGGGTCGATGTGTTGCGGGTCGGGGGCCAGAT
>PLIX01000080.1 GCA_003140135.1 Gammaproteobacteria bacterium | reverse complement strand
GCTGTACACCGGCCGTGCCATGACTGCCGAGGAGGGCAGCGCCTGGGGGTTCTTCAATCGCATCGTGGCTGCCCAGGAGCTGCAGACGCAGGCCCTCGCGCTCGCGGCCGAGATTGCCCGCGGACCTACGCGTGCCCATGCGCTGACGAAGCAGATGCTCCATCGGGAATGGAGTCTCGCCGTCGATGCCGCAATTGAGGCGGAGGCGCAGGCGCAGGCGGTGTGCATGCAGACTGAGGATTTTCAGCGCGCCTATCGCGCCTTCGCCAGCAAGCAACGGCCGATTTTCAAGGGTGATTGACGCCAATGGAGCCGCTCGCCCATTTGGACAGTCCTTTTTTCGACGCTGCGCACCGCGAAATCGCGGCGCGCGCGCGCGCCTGGGCACCCGAGCACCTCGCCGAAGCCGTGCGCTGCGAGGATCGCGAGGCAGTGGATGCACGCTGTCGCAATCTCGTGCAGGGCTTGGGAAGCGCGGGCTTCCTGCGTTATTGCATCCGCGCCGAGGATGGCGGGGCGCTTCCCGATTTTGACGTGCGAAGCCTGGCACTTCTGCGCGAGACGCTCGCGTGGCACGATCCGCTGGCGGATTTTTCATTTGCGATGCAGGGACTGGGCAGCGCGCCTATCTCGCTTGCAGGCTCGCCGCCCCTAAAGTCCCGGTACTTGCCGGGCGTCGCCGCAGGCACATCAATCGCGGCCTTTGCACTTTCCGAGCCCCAAGCCGGTTCCGACGTCGCTGCGATGGAATGTTTCGCGCGGCCCTCCGGGGCCGATTACGTGTTGGACGGTTGCAAAACCTGGATCTCGAATGGCGGCATCGCGGACTTTTACTGTGTTTTCGCCCGCACAGCGGCCGCCCAGAGCCGCGCCGACGGGTCGACCCTCGCGCAGGGCATCAGTGCTTTCGTCGTGGACGCTGACACCCCGGGTCTGCGGATCGAGGCGCGAATCGATTCCATGTCGCCGCATCCGCTCGCAACGCTGCGCTTCAGCAGCTGTCGGATCGCGGCCGAACAGCGCCTGGGCCCCGAAGGGGAGGGCTTCAAGCTCGCGCTGCGCACGCTCGACATCTTCCGCACCTCAGTCGCCGCCGCCGCACTCGGCTTTGCCCGGCGCGCCCTCGATGAGGCGCTGCGCCATGCACGGACGCGCCACATGTTTGGACATGCGCTCGCCGATTTTCAGCTCACCCAAGGAGCTCTCGCCGAAATGGCCACCGACTTGCAGGCGGCTACGCTTCTCACTTATCACGCGGCGTGGCGCCGCGATGAGGGCCACAATGTCACGCTCGAGGCGGCCATGGCCAAGATGACGGCAACCGAGTCCGCGCAGCGTGTGATCGACCGCGCGTTGCAGATGTTTGGAGGCCGCGGGGTCGAGCGCGGACACATCATCGAGAGGCTGTATCGGGATGTGCGCGTGCTCAGAATCTACGAAGGCGCCACCGAGGTACAAAAACTCATCATTGCGCGGGCGCTCTTGAAGTCTCAAGAGAAGGCGCCAGACGCATGAAAAGCGCGACACCCCAGATCCTGCAGCCCGCGCATTGGCCGCGACCGAAGGGTTTCAGCCATGGCATCGCCGCACGCGGTCGTGTGCTCTTCGTCGCCGGCCAGGTCGGCTGGGACAGTGCCGGCCGGTTCGTGAGCGATCGGCTGGCAGATCAGGTGAAAGTAGCTCTTGAGAATGTCGTGACCGTTCTCGCCGCAGCAGGCGCACGGCCAGAGCATGTGACGCGCCTGGTCTGGTACATCACGAGCCGCGAGGAGTATTACGCTGCCCTCAAGGACATCGGCACAAACTATCGCGCGGTGATGGGCCGGCATTTTCCGGCGATGAGTGTCGTGCAGGTGGTTGCATTGATGGAAAGCGCGGCAAAGGTTGAGATCGAAGCAACCGGCGTCGTCCCGGATGCGGACTAAGGGGCCGGCCGATGTGGCGACCCTTGGAGAGAATCCGGCATAACTCGGCGCCCGCTGCATGGCCCACGGCCGAGGCCGCCGCGAAGTCGCGGCTCTTCTCGCCCATTCGCGTAGGCCCAGTGGTGCTTGCGCACCGAACCTGGGTTCCGGCCATGGTGCCCTGGCGCGCGACCGAAAATGGCGACGTCACGCCCGAAGTGCTGGGGTGGTACGAGCGCTTCGCGCGCGGCCGGCCCGCAGCGCTGGTGGTCGAGGCGACCGGAATCCGTGACGTTCCAAGCGGACCGCTCCTGCGCATCGGGCATGACCGTTTCATTCCGGGCCTGACGGAACTGGTGCGCGTCGTGCGCGAGGCAAGCGCCGGGCACACACGGCTTTTCATCCAGATCATCGATTTCCTCACGATCCGGCGCCGGCCCGATCCTGCGAAGTTCTTCGAGCGGTACCTTACAATAACGCCCGCGCACCGCGCGGCGTTTGGACAATCCGAAGCCGGCGAGTCCGACATTCGCCATTGGCTTGCGAGCCTCGATGCGCACGCGCTATCCGGCGTACTGACAGAACGTGAAGCCGAGGCTCTGCAGACGGGCTTTCGCGAACGTGTGACAGATATCGATCAGCCGCACGTGAGAGAGCTTCCGCAGGTTCTGCCTGCGCTCTTCGCCCAGGCGGCCGAACGTGCGCGGCGTGCGGGCTTTGATGGCGTGGAGCTTCACTATGCGCACGCCTACACCATGGCCTCGTTTCTGTCGCGGCTGAATGACCGGCAGGACGGTTACGGCGGCGATCTTGAGGGACGCGTGCGACTGCCGAGAGAAGTGTGCATACGAGTACGCGCGGCCGTGGGTTGCGACGTCGTCGTCGGATGCCGCATCCTCACGGAGGAATGCATCGACGGCGGCAGCACCCTTGCGGACAGCGCGTTTTTTGCGTGCGAGCTTGCGGCGGCGGGACTTGACTATATCTCCCTGTCGCGTGGTGGGAAATTCGAGGATGCGAGCCAGCCTAAGGTGGGGGAAGCGGCCTATCCGTATACCGGGCAGAGCGGCTATGAGTGCATGCCTTCCTATTACTCGGATGCGCAAGGTCCCTTCGGGCGCAACCTCGGCCCTGCGGCGCAGGTGCGCGCCCGCCTGCATGCCCGTGGTTTCCACACGCCGGTGGTGGTCGCGGGCGGCATACACAACTTTGCACAGGCTGAAGCCGCTCTCGCGGCAGGCCAGGCTGACATTGTCGGATTCGCACGCCAGTCGCTTGCGGATCCGGACTGGTTCAGGAAAGTGCGGCTGGGGCGTGGCCACGAAGTGCGGCTATGCACCTACACCAACTATTGCGAGGCGCTCGATCAGCGCCATCGCCAGGTCACCTGCTCGCGCTGGGATCGGCAAGAGCTCGATGAGCCCGGAATCGCGCTATCCGCAGATGGCAAGCGCCGGCTGACCGCCCCCCGGTGGGATGCATGATGCGTGCTTTCTTTGAGCGTATATTGATCACATTCCACGCCAGCCCCTAAGGAGGGCGCATGACGAAGCCAGCCGATGCCCTGTCTGCGGTAACTGCCGGGATTCTGAACGGTACGATCCGCGTGGTCGATCTGACCGTTCCGCTCGAGCCTGCGACGCCGGTCATACGCCTGCCGCCGCAGTTCTCGCCCTCCAACGCCTTCTCGCTGACCGAGATCTCCCACTACGATGACCGTGGGCCTGCCTGGTACTGGAACAACTTCGCCTGCGGGGAGCATACGGGTACGCATTTCGAC
Organism: Gammaproteobacteria bacterium; assembly: GCA_003140135.1. GTDB lineage: Bacteria > Pseudomonadota > Gammaproteobacteria > Steroidobacterales > Steroidobacteraceae > PALSA-1196. The sequence continues at coordinate 7,241 of PLIX01000080.1, read as the reverse complement.
GCACCGATTCACTGGGTGACGGGCAAGGACTACCCCAACAACGCCACACACTCCATTCCGGTCGACCGATTCATCGGCCCGGCCTGTGTCATCGATGTGGCCGAGGGTACGCGCGCCAATTCGGATTTTCTTCTGACCATCCCGGTCATCGAGGCGTGGGAGGCCCGACACGGCCGCATTCCTGCGCACGCCTGGGTGCTCGTGCGCACGGATTGGTCCAAACGCACGGACCCCAAACAATTTCTCAACATCAAGGACGATGGCCCCCACACGCCCGGAATACATCCGAAGTGTGTGCCGTTTCTTGCAAAAGAACGCGACATATTAGGGATCGGAGTTGAAACCGTCGGTACGGATGCGGGTCAGGCAGCAACCTTCGACCCCATGTTTCCCTGCCATACGATCATGCATGGCGCCAACAGATTTGGGCTGGCAAGCCTTACCAATCTCGATAAGCTCCCGCCGACCGGCGCCATCGTTATTGCGCCGCCTCTCAAAATCGTGAATGGCTCCGGCAGCCCGCTGCGCGTGCTCGCGCTTGTGCCGAACGGAGGCTGAACCCGATGGCTGAACGCTCCTTCGCACGGGAAGTCGAGTCGCTGCGGTTGGGCGACGGGCAGGAATTTCGCGGCGAGGGGATCCTCGCCGTGACCAAGGCCCTCCTGCAGTCCGGGGTTGCCTACGTCGGCGGCTACCAGGGTGCGCCGATCTCCCACCTGATGGATGTTCTCGCGGACTCCCAGCCCATTCTGGATGAGCTCGGCGTGCACTTCGAAGCGAGCGCGAGCGAAGCGACCGCGGCCGCGATGCTGGCCGCATCAATCAACTATCCGATGCGCGGAGCAGTAACCTGGAAGTCGACCGTCGGCACGAATGTCGCCGCGGACGCCCTGGCGAATCTCGCCTCGTCCGGCGTCAAAGGCGGAGCGCTTATCATACTGGGCGAGGACTACGGCGAAGGCGCGAGCATCATGCAGGAGCGCACCCATGCCTTTGCGATGAAATCGCAGATGTGGCTCCTCGATCCGCGGCCCAATCTGCCGGCAATCGTGCGTGCCGTCGAACAGGGCTTTGAGCTCTCGGAGGCGAGCCACTCGCCGGTCATGCTCATGCTCCGCATCCGTGCCTGCCATCTCTACGGTCGATTCACGGCAAAGGCTAACCGATCGCCCAAATTCTCTGCGGGCGATGCGCTTGCGGCGCCGTCGCGCGACTACAGCCGCATCATTCTGCCGCCGTCCACCTTCGCGCAGGAGAAGGAGAAGATCGAGACGCGGCTGCCGGCGGCCCAACATTTCATCGCAAGCCGCGGGCTCAATGAGATGACCGGTGCAGACTCAGATGTGGGCATCATCCTGCAAGGCGGTCTTTATAACGGGGTGCTGCGCTCCCTGGAGCTCCTCGGCTATGCCGACGCGTTCGGGTCGAGCCATGTGCCCCTGTACATACTCAATGTGACCTATCCGTTGATTCCGGATGAAATCGTGCGGTTTTGCGCCGGCAAGCGCGCTGTGCTCGTCGTTGAGGAAGGTCAACCTGAATTCATCGAGCAGGCGCTGTGCCGCATTCTGCACCAGCGCGACGGGGATACGCGGATCGTCGGCAAAGAGGTGTTGCCGATGGCCGGAGAATACACCGGCGACGTGCTCAAGAAAGGCCTTGGCGATTTCCTCGGCCGCTGGGCGCCGCGTGAGACCAAGACGCCCGCCGCAGCCACTCCCGCGGCACGGCGCGAAACAGCACTCATGCCTGTCGGGAAACTGGCGGCTCTCGTACCGCAACGCCCTTCGGGGCTGTGTACGGGCTGCCCGGAGCGGCCGTTATTCTCAGCGATCAAGCTCGTGCAGCGCGAGCTTGGCGCGCTGCATATCAGCTCCGATATCGGCTGCCACTCCTTTGCGACGCTGCCGCCCTTCAACATGGGCAATAGCATCATGGGCTATGGGCTCGGAGCCGCTGGAGCATCGGCATTCAGCGCGCACTCAAGCCGACGCGCGGTCGCCGTCATGGGTGACGGCGGTTTTTGGCACAACGGGCTGACGAGCGGCATCGGCAATGCTGTCTTCAACCGGCACGATGCCGTCACCGTCATCGTCGACAACGGCTATTCTGCCGCGACCGGTGGTCAGGACATTCTCTCGTCGCGCGCACCGCCGAAGGAACGCAATGCCAACCAGTCGATATTAGATGCCGTGAAAGGCATCGGCGTGAAGTGGGTGAGGCGCGTGCACACCTACGACATGCGCGAGACGCTGGCGGTTCTGCGCGAGGCACTCACGACGGGTTACAACGGACCCAAAGTCATCGTCGCCGAGGGCGAATGCCAGCTCAACAGGCAGCGCCGGGTGCGGCCGTTGTTCAAGAAGGCGGTTGCCGAGGGCAAGCGCGTGGTGCGCGAGCGCTTCGGCATCGACGCTGCCCTGTGTACCGGCGATCACTCCTGCATCCGCCTCTCCGGGTGTCCGTCGTTGACTGTCAAAGAAAATCCGGATCCGCTGCGCACGGATCCCGTCGCATATGTGGATAACTCGTGCGTGGGCTGCGGCGTGTGCGGAGAGGTTGCGCACGCGGCAGTGTTGTGCCCTTCCTTCTATCGTGCCGACATCATCTATAACCCTTCTCGTTGGGACCGGCTGCTCCATGCTCTCAGGACAGGCGTCATCGGCGCGCTGCAAAGACGAGCCGAGCGCGAGCGGCTGCGCTACGCGCTGTGAGCACGACACCCTTCAAGCTTGCCATCGCAGCCCTTGGCGGCCAAGGCGGCGCCGTTCTCACAGGCTGGCTGATTGAGATCGCCGAGGCCAACGCCTATCTCGTGCAGTCGACGTCGGTTCCAGGCGTCGCACAACGCACGGGCGCCACTCTTTATTATTTGGAGTTCTTCCCGCGTGAGGCCGGCGGACGCGAGCCCGTCATGGCGCTCATGCCGGTGGCGGGCGATGTGGATTGCGTGGTCGCTGCGGAACTTGTGGAGGCCGGGCGGGCGATGGCGCGCGGCCTCGTGACACCCGAGCGCACCACGCTCATAGCCTCCTCGCACCGCGAATATACGATCAGTGAGCGCAGCGCCATGGGGCGCGCTGTGGCAACCGAAGCCGAGCTCATCGATATCGCTCGTGTGCAGGCGAAGCGATTCATTCTATTCGACATGGCCGACATGGCAGCGAAACGCGACAGCGTCATCAGCGCGGTGCTGCTCGGTGCCATCGCGGGCAGCGGCGTGCTGCCCTTCAGGAAGGATGCATACCAAGGCGCCATACGCCGCAGCGGCCTTGCCGTTGAAACTAATCTCGCCGCCTTCGACGATGCGTTCCACGCGGCAGCGCCGGGCACCGTTGCAAGGCCTGAATCGACCGCGCCCGCAAGGCTCTCAGTCGATATCCCACCGCACGCCCGTACGCCTGTGCTGCAGAATCTGCTGCTGCGTCTGCGGGAGTTGCCTCTTTCGGTCCAGCCGCTGGCACTCGCGAGCGTGCGACGGTTGATTGACTACCAGGATCCGGCATACGCCAAGCTGTATTTGGAAAGATTGGGCCGGATTGTGCGCCTTGAGGCCGCTCACGCTGCCGCGAGCGGTGACTGGTCGCTGAGCGAAGCCACCGCGCGCAGCCTTGCACTGTGGATGAGCTTTGAGGACACGATCCGGGTCGCGGACCTCAAGACCCGCGGATCGCGCACTGCCGAGGTACGCGGCGAAATGCGAGCCTCGCCCGGACAGCTGATCGACGTGGTAGAGTACATGAAGCCACGGGTTGCCGAGATCGCCGGTACCATGCCTGCGACCTGGGGTCAGCGTTTGCAGCGCAGCGCGTGGGCGACCCGTTTACTCGCGCGCTTCACAGGCGGCAGGCGAGTGCGCAGCACTACCATCACCGGATTTCTGATGTTGCGAGCGGTCGCGCGGCTGAGACGCTGGCGGCGCGGCACACTGCGTTACCAAATCGAAAACTCACGAATCGAACAGTGGCTCAGCCGTATTGAACAAGTGAGCGCCGGCAATCATGCTCTCGGCGTCGAAGTCGCGCGCGCGCAGCGCCTGATCAAAGGCTATGGCGATACCCACGAGCACGGCTGGCGCAGTTTCGCAAGCTTGATGGAGCAGCTCGAAGGACTCCAGAGCCGTGCGGATGGCGCCGCAGTGCTGGCGCGGCTGCAAGCGGCGGCTCTCGCCGATGAGCAAGGCTCGGCGCTCGCCCTCGAGCTCGTCGGACTTGGCGCTGCAGCGGCCCGTGTTGCACCGCCGGCGGCGGCCATCGAACACGCCTAGCGCGCGCCTACGGCGTTTGCGAGTCGGCGCTCATCTGTGGCACCGCAGAACTTCTCGCCCAGCGTGGTTCAGTCAACTGTCTGCGCAGACGTTGTCGGGAGGGTTGAAATGCTGACGGTGCGGCGGCTCAAGGGCGACGACGTGGAAGCCTATCGGGCCATTCGGCTCGAAGGGCTCGAGAATGCGCCGGATGATTTCGCCTCAACCCTGGCGCGAGAGCAGGCGTTCTCGCGGGGAGACTTTATCCATCGATTGGAGAGCGGATGTGCGCTTGGGGCGTTTGAAGGAGACGCGCTCGTGGGCATTGTGGGGCTGGTTGTCGCGACCGGAGAGAAGGAGCGACACAAAGGCACGCTCGTGGGCATGTATGTGCGCCAATCGGCGCGCGGCCGCGGCGTAGGACAGGCGCTCATTGAGGCCCTGCTGGCGGTGGCGACGGGTGAGGTGGAGCAGGTGAACCTGGCAGTCGCGGAAAACAACATCGCAGCGCGAAAATTGTATGAACGCTGCGGCTTCGACACTTATGGCCTGGAAAAGCGCTCGCTCAAGTACTGCGAGCGATACTTTAACGACGTGCTCATGGTGCGTTTCCTGTAATCATTGAGGACCTCAAAGCGGTTCACGGCCGCGTCAGAAAGGCCGCCTAGACCGGGTCGGCAAGGCTTTCGAGCGGCGGCGTATGTTCGTTAGCTGTGCGTGGGAAGGTTCAGTAGGCTCTGCAGCGGCCCCAAGAATTTCTCGTAGTTTCTCCAACGCCCGGCCGATGAGGCATGGATCTTCTGCCGGACCTGCCATTTGCTCAGGGTGATCACGACGCGATCCGTTTGATGGAAATCCAGACACTTCGCATCCCAGGGCAGACCGATGAAATCCAGCATCCGCCGCGTCCAGCCCTCCTGATCTTCGATCAGCGCCTCATAAGGAACCTCCAGCAGCGTCGTCGCGGGAAGTACGGCGCGCCAGTGATCCGTGATCCGGGCATATTCACCGTAATAGTGCACCAGGTTGTCGAGATCGTTGGCGTAGGGGTGAAGGTGCGAGAAATACTGGAAGTAAATTGACAAGCCGGTGTCGATAGGGTGCCGCTTCAGGTGGATGATGCGCGCTTGCGGGAACGCCGCTGAGATCAGACCCACGTTCATGAAGTTCAAGGGCATTTTGTCGATCACCCGCTGCGCATCAGCGGACAATGCCGTCAAGCGCTCGAGATAATCGCGTGCCATGCCCGGTATGAGTGTCGCGCCTTCACCGCCTTTAAGTTCCGCCGCCTCATAGGCGGTCAATGCGGTTTGCCAGAAGGTCAACTCCCCGGCGCCAAATACTGCAGGATGGGAGGCGAGAATTTGCTCGGTCAGCGTGGTACCCGATCTGGGCATGCCGACGATGAAGACCGGACGTTCGGAAGCATTTCCGCGCGATTGACACTGGCGAATCTGCGCAGCATCGAAACTCTTGATAATCCGATCGACGCGTTCGGTGAGGCCCGCGCGGTCGTATCTGGATCCGTAGCGTCTGGTCAGTTCGTTTGCTTGCCGATAGCTGGCGAACGCCGCATCAAATTGCTTGACGTCGTCAAAATATTTGCCGAGGGCATAGCGGAGGCTAATCTCGTGCCGCAGCGGTAGACGTTTTGCCAGCAAGGCTTCGGTACCCTTAAGCCATGCAGTATCGTCGCGGGTCATCTTGCGATTCGTCGCGATGCTGAAGTACGCAAAGGCAAANNCGGGTCGATGGCGAGGACAGCCTGGCAGCTGGCTTCTGCATCCGCGGCGTGACCCTGCATGCGCAGCGCCGCTCCGAGGCCCAAATGGCCCAGGGCATAATCCGGCTGCAGCGCAAGCGCCCGGCGAAAACTCGCCACCGCCTCGGCAAAGCGTCGGAATTCGAACAATACATTTCCGAGGTTGCAATGGCTCTCGGCGCGCGCTGGATCCAGCTCAATGGCCCGGCGAAAGACGGCCACGGCTTCGCGGCGTTCGCCAAGGTCGCTCAGCACATTCCCGAGGTTATTGACCGCCTCGAGGTAGCGGGGGTTCAGAGTGAGCGCCTGCCGGTAGCTCGTTACAGCCTGTTCCCGTTGTCCCAGTGCCGTCAGCGCAAGTCCCAGGTTGTTGTGCGCGACGCTTAGCCCTGGGTCCTGCGCTAGCGCCCGTTGGGTACTGGCAATCGCCTCATCCAGGAGTCCAAGTTGCCTGAGCGCGTTGCCCAGATTGCAGTGCAATTGCGCATCATTCGGCGTGATCTTAAGGGCAAGCCGATAACAGCCAACGGCATCCTCATATTGTCCCAGCTCCAGGAACGCGTTCCCCAGATTGTTCTGTGCCTCGACGAGGCCGGGGTTCCCCCGCAGTGCCTGTTGGTAGAGCGGCACCGCTTCACGGGCTCGTCCGAGCGCTTTCGTAGCGTCGGCTGCATCGAGGAGTGTCTGCGTGTCGTGCGGCTCGATGGCAAGCGCCCGGCGCAGGCTCACCAAGGCTTCGGGCCAGTCTTCCAGATCGTGCAGGGCCGCACCCAGATTGCGGTGCGCTTCGGCGTCATGCGGCATGAGCTGTGCCGCTTTGCGCAGCGCCGGCAGTGCGTCCTTGCGTTGCCGCAGGAGCGCCACGCCGAGGACCTTCCACAGCATGCCGGTGTCGGGATACAGGGTGAGGAGCGCCCGGGCCCGGTGTTCCGCATCGCCCAGGCGATCCCGCTCGATGAGCGCGACGAGCGCGCCAATCTCGTTGAGGCTCAGCAGCTTGGGGGGCTGCGCCGCAAAAGAGTCCCGTCCACAGCAGCGTTTGTATTTCTTGCCGCTGCCACAGGGACACGCTTCGTTGCGACCCGGTTTGATGCCCGCATTACTCATCGCGGTAGCGCTCGAGCGCGTCACCGAGCGCATTCTTCAGTGACCCAAGCCACGGCTCAAAATGTTTCCACTGATCAAGTCCCTCCCGATAGATGGGCTGGCGAACCTGCTCGGAGCTTGCCGTGC
>PLIX01000239.1 GCA_003140135.1 Gammaproteobacteria bacterium | reverse complement strand
TGCCGCTCACGTGTGCGGCAAGATGCGGCTCGCCCATCATCGCGTGCCAATACAGCAGCAGGTCGTCGTAATCGAGCAGGTTGCAGCGCTGCTTCTTCTCCACGTAGCCGCGATACAGCTTTGACAGCTCCGCCTCCCACTGCACGCACCACGGATACTGCTCGGCGAGCGCATCCTTCAATAGACGCCCGGTGTTCACTCGATAGGAGTAGATCTGCAGGCAGGTTTCCTTGCGCGGGAAGCGCTGCTCCTTGGCCGCAAGTCCAAGCTCCTGGCGCAGTCCATCGAGCAGATCAGCCGCGTCAGACCGATCGATCACGGAAAACTGCGGATCAAGCTTGAGGTGCCGCGCGTAATGGCGCAGCAGACGATTGCCGATGGAATGAAATGTGCCGGTCCATGTCAGGCGCTGCAGCAGCGTCTGGCCGAGCCCGCCAATGGGCTCGTTGAGAGCCTTTTTGACGATGTCGTGCGCGCGCCGGCGCATCTCCGCGGCGGCGCGGCGCGTGAACGTCAGCATCAGGATGCGCGCCGGATCGACGCCGTGGATTGCCAGGTGTGCGACTCGATGCGCGAGCGTGTCGGTCTTGCCGGTGCCGGCGCCCGCCACGATCAGTAGCGGCCCGGACTTCAGGCCCTTCTGCGGCTGCGCTTCGCCATAGGAGACCGCCTTCCTTTGCGGAACGTTGAGCTTTTCCAGGTGGGCCGCTGTTGACACGCGCCGCGACTATACTTAAGCGCTCGCCGCGCGGCTATTGACGCCCGTCACAAGGGTGCGGCGGTAGGTACGCGCCTAGAGATATTCGCCTGTACGCGGCGAACCGGCATCGCTAGGCTTGCGCGCATGAGCCTGCAGAGCCGCACCAATCACTTTCGCGGACGCGTTGTGCACGTCACGGTCGACGAAGTCGTACTGCCGAACGGCCATCGCGCCCAGCTTGATATCGTGCATCACCCCGGAGGCGCTGCGGTGGTCGCGCTCGATGCGCAGGCGCGCGTGTGCCTGTTGCGTCAATATCGCTACGTCGCCGGCGGGTGGCTCTGGGAACTGCCGGCCGGAAAGCTCGAGCCACACGAGGAGCCGCTCGTGACCGCGCAACGCGAGCTTGCCGAGGAAGCCGGTGCACGCGCCACGCATTGGCGAGCCCTGGGGAGCTATTTGAGTTCGCCGGGCGTCTTCACTGAAGTCATCCATTTGTTTGTGGCGACTGAGCTTCTCCCGGCGGCGACCGCACATGAAGCGTCCGAGGTCATCGAGGTGCATTGGGTGCCGTTCGCAGAGGCCCAGCGCTGGGCGCTCGACGGCACGATCCGGGACGGCAAGACGGCGCTGGGACTCCTGCGCGCCGCCGCACAGCCCAATCCGTGACGCGCTCCACAGCCGCTGGAGCGGTGCGTATCTAAGCTCATGGCGGTGGTTTGGACCGGCATGAATGCAACTTAATCCGTGAAAGACGTCAAGAGCAAACCGCCTGCGGACAGCGATGCCAAAGGCGATAGTGAAACTGCCAACCGCAGGCGCGTCGGCCGGGTCGTGCACGATGACCGCGGCTGGGCCTCAGTCGAGTGGCAGGATGCGCCGGAGAACTACGTGCGTCCGGTGCTCGAGCTCGAGACGGGTGCGACGACGCAAACCAGGCTCAAAAGCGTGCGCAGCAATGCGCCGCCGGCCAATTCCAAAAAAGACGCCTTCAACCCCTACCAGCGCGCAGCGGCGGACGGGCCTGCCGGCGGCGGCACGCGCCGCGACCTGCGCAAGCTCTCCAAGTGGATCAAGATGATGCGCGAAATCGAGGAGCGCAAAGTCCTCGACAAGGAAGAAGCGGAAAAGGCGCGCGAGGAATAACTCGCCGGGGCGCCTCAGCGCCCGCGCTCGATGTGCGCCATCTTGCGTCCATCGCTCAGGCGATAGAAGCGCCGCAACTGCGCCAGAACGTCCCGCCCGAGTTCCGCGCGCGAATCGCGCAGACCGCGTTCCAGCTGCCGACAGAACTTCTCCGCATAGCGGCTCGCGGCGCGGTACATCCGCTGCCGGCCGCGCGCAAGAGCGGGGTCGATGCGCGTGCGCTCGAAAAGCAGCCGCATGAGTTCGGCTGGAAATCGCTGCGGCGACTGGCGTCGCAGCAGCGCGAAGCTCGCCACATATTTGTCGATCTCGGCCTGCATCTCCAGCTCCAGAATCGATACCGGCTTGTCGTGGCCCGCATTCCACGCGAGATACACAAAGTGGCTCACGCCCTCGAGCGCCGTCCAATAGTCAGCGACGTTGCCCGCGTCCAGATGTTCGAGCGGATCGGAGCGCTGCAGACGCTCGAGGAGTTCTGGATCAAGATACAGCGACACGCCGACGGCATCGCGCTCCTCGACGATGATGAGCTCCTCTTCGCTCGAGGTGTGGGGCGCGGCCTGCGGCAGGCGGCAGCGCTCGGTGACGAGAAAATCGTACACGTCGTGCGCGATGGGCACGTCGTAGATGCCGCCAATGAGATCCTGAATCCGCCTGAGAATCATCAGGTCAGTGCGTAACGGCCAGGCGCGCGGCCGCGGTCGGGCGCACGCCCAGACGCTCGAGAATCTGATAGGAGCGCCGGCTGCCCGTCTTCAACCAGATTTCATAGAGCCTGAGGATGTCGCGATCCGAATGACGGTAGGCTGTCTCCGCCAGCTCGTTCAATGCATCGACGAGCGGCTGAAATTTCTGCGCAAGCTCGGCGAACACCGCGCCCAGCACCCGCCGCGGGCCGCGGGCGTGCGCGACGGCGAGCGTGCCGTAGGCACGGCCTCCCATCGCAATGTGATAATCGATGTCGATGAGCTTGCGCGCGAAGCTTTGCGCGAAGAACCCGGCGATAAAGAGCGACACATCCCCGAGCCGCTGCAAGCCGCGGTGGCGATCCTGTGCCGAGGGCGCCTCGAGCGCCTCGGACAGCATGACGGCGAGCGGCTTTAATCGTGTGCCGCTCGGCGTGCGCTCATAAAGGGCTTCAGAGCGGGCGAACAGGGTGAGGAGATTGACGACATAGTGTTCGGTTTGATCTTCGACGCTCAGGTGCTGTTTGGCGAACGCGCTTTGCAGCGCATCGTGGAAGAACTCCCGCAGATTGGCGACCGGGATGAGCCGTGCTGGACTTGCGGATTCCGTCATAGCGCGCGTATCTCCTTTTTATAATACAACGGCACGCGACGTCTAAAGTTGACCTGGGTTTGCGTTTGAATTCCGTGATGAACTGCACTGAATTGCAAGTGCGACAATAAGTTGCGCTGGCAGCCACGCCGGGAGAGTGCTGATGTACTTAGGCGTGCAAGCTTTAGAATAAAGAGCTCCTCCAGAGGGGGAATCGAACCCAGGCGAGAGCTGCCGCGTGTGATCCGCGGGCAGTTAGTGTGCTGGCCTCAGCTTCTCAGCGCATCCCTTGGCAGCCGCGGCCGACGCACGTTTGCATGCGCATGGAGTCTGCCAGCGCATATGGCAGCCTCCGCGAACTCATGCAGCCTCCTCCAAGTATTGCAACAGAGAATCTCGATGCGCTGGCTCGTACCCGATGACTCCGTCTTCTGAGATATCAGATCTACAGGCGCCCAAATAAGACGTCGCCACAGAAACTTGCCGAGCGCCTGTGACCGCCATGCTCTGATTAAAGAGCCGTAGCTCTGGTTTCATGAGTCCTCACGAATCGCCGACTACTGCGTCCTCATGTACTCAAGCCGTCCCGCTTTCAAAAATATGGTGATAGAAAAAACTCTCCGGGACACGAGCTGTTGCGACCGTCTGCGTTTGGACGGTTCGGCGAAGGAGCCCAGCTACGCATCGACGACATTGTCCGGGTGCAGCAAAAGGTCAATTGGTTCTATACACTTGCCCCATGCGCAGCAACGAGGAAAACCGCCTTATTCGTCGAGAAAGGCGGCAGTACTTGCGTCAAAGGGATGGAGCGGGGTGATGGGAATCCATCCCATGCAAGCTTCGCGCCTCGTTCATGTGGCCCTGCTCCTGCTCGCCGCTGCAATGACTGCACCGGCCGAGGGCAGCACGGCGTTCACCGCGGACGATTTGGTGCGCCTGCAGCGCGTGTCGGATCCGCAGCCCGCGCCCGACGGCCGCTACGTGGTGCTCGTGTTTCGCTACACGGATATGGCAGCGAATCAGGTCCGCACTCATCTACTACTGATCGACCGCGCCGCGATCAACCCGCAGGCCCGTGCGCTCGCCTGGAACATCGCCAACGACTGGAGCCCGCGCTGGGCGCGCAACAGCCGTACCATCTATTTTCTCTCCACACGCTCGGGCTCCGCGCAAGTGTGGCGCATGTCGGTCGACGGCGGCGATCCGATGCAGGTTACGGATTATCCCCTCGACATCGGCACCCTAAAGCTCTCTCCTGCGAGCGATCGCATTGCCGTATCGATGGAGGTCTTACCGCAGTGTGCGGATCTCAAATGCACGCAGGAGAAGCTCGAAGCGGCGCGCTTGGGCGGCGCGACGAGCGGCCGGCCGGCCGGCTCGTCCGGCCAAGTCTACTCGCAGCTCTTCGTGCGTCATTGGGACACCTGGAGTACCGGCACACGCTCGCATCTATTTGTCGCGCGACTCCAAAACGACGGACACGCGGCGACTCCCATCGATGTATCAAAGCCCCTCGATGCCGACGTGCCCTCGAAGCCCTTTGGCGGCGATGAAGAATTCAACTTCGCCCCCGACGGCAAGCGCATCGTGTTTGCGGCGCGCATCGCCGGCCGCAGCGAGCCGTGGTCGACGAACTTTGACCTCTTCGACGCATCCGTCGAAGGCGGGGTGCCCACGGATCTTACGCAGAACAACCCCGCGGCGGACACCCAGCCGGTATTTCTCAACAATGGCGATCTCGCCTATCTCGCCGCGGACCGCCCGGGCTTTGAGTCCGATCGCTTGCATATTGACGTGCGCGATGCGCGCACCGGAGAAACGCGCGCGCTCACGGCCTCCTGGGACCGCTCAGTCATGCGGCTCGGGGTCACGGCCGACGGGGCGCGCCTGCTCGCAACCGCCGCTGACGGCGGCCAGGATGCGCTCTTTGCGATCGATCCGGCGAACGGCAGGCTACGCAAGCTCGTCGGCACGGGTGAGGTCGGCGGGTATGCGGCCACGAAGGACGCGGTCTACTTCACCTGGGCGAATCTTGCCGCTCCGGGGGATCTTTACGTCACGGACCTCGCGGGCGGGAAACCGCGGCGTCTCACGGCGGTCAATCAGGGTCTCCTCGCGCAGCGCTCCCTCGGTGCATACGAGCAGTTCAGCTTCAAAGGCTGGAACGATGAAACCGTGTATGGCTATGTCGTGAAGCCCTTCGGCTTCGCAGCTGACAGGCGCTTCCCCATCGCCTTCATCGTGCATGGCGGCCCGCAGAATAGCTTTCAGAATCTATGGAGTTACCGCTGGAATGCTCAGGCCTTTGCCGGGCACGGCTTCGCGGTGGTCATGATCGATTTCCACGGCTCTCCAGGATACGGGCAGGCATTCACGGACTCGATCAACAAGGACTGGGGCGGCAAGCCGCTCGAGGATCTGCAGAAGGGCCTTGCGGCCGCCATCGCGCGCTATCCGTGGCTCGACGGCACGCGCGCCTGCGCGCTCGGCGCCTCCTACGGGGGCTATATGATGAACTGGATCGAAGGCAACTGGCCGGACCGCTTCCGCTGCATTGTCAATCACGACGGCGTCTTTGATCAGCGCATGATGTACTACGCGACCGAGGAGCTGTGGTTCCCGGAATGGGAAAACGGCGCGCCCTACTACGAAAATCCGCAGGGGTACGAGGAGTTCAATCCGGTGGATTTCGTGACCCGCTGGCATACACCGATGCTGATCATTCATGGCCAGCAGGATTTTCGTATTCCTTACACCCAGGGGCTCGCGGCGTTCACCGCGCTGCAGCGCCGCGGCATCGAGAGCAAGCTATTGATTTTTCCTGACGAGAACCACTGGGTATTGAAGCCGGCGAACAGTCTGCAGTGGCATGCGACGGTCCTCGATTGGCTGGACGCACACCTGAAGAATTGACAGCGAACGATCCGCTGGGGCGTATCAGGGCGCGAGCAACCTGGCTACCCGGCTTGACGAGCCCCGCTGCGGCGGACAGAGCGCGCTACGGACGGCGCCGGGGGATGCAGGAGCCTGCGCTTTGCAGTGCCGTTCGAACCTCAGGCGCGCCGCTTACTCGGGGCGAGTGCAGCGGCGAGCGGGAGGAGCGCTCGTGCGCCGCGCCCCCGGAAGGACAGCGTGCACGCCTGCCGCCGCTCACGGCGGCTTATGCGCGGTGCTTTTATGAAAGCGGTAGAAAGGGTCATCGGCGCGGCCCAGTACCAGGTGGCCGCTCTCATCGTAGGACTGCTCGGAGAGCCACAGTTCGGTGGACCTGAGCTCCGCGCGCAGCTCGTTCTTCGCCGCGGCGTCCGACATGCGGTCAGAGGAATGGCAGCGCAGCGGATCGTTTGCACCGACGAATCCCGCATCGGTGCGCTTCCAAAACAGGTCGCAGCCGCTCATCGGCGTCAGGTCCTCGAGCACCATCGAGGTGAACAGTTCGGGATTCAAATATCCTTCACGCCAGCGCCGTGGCTCGACGAGGGTGGCGACGGACTCCTTGATGATCTGGCCTTTTTTATCAATGACCTCGAACGACAGGACCTGCTGCACCATGACGCGGCGCGGATCATCCGCCGCCATCNNTGCGGCGGCTTGCCGGCCTTCACATCCGCATCGTGCTGCGCATCATTGTTGTAGGTGCCCGGCAGCCAGTGGGTAATCTGCGCAAGGTCGATCTCCGGCTTTGGTTTCGCTTTCTGCCCTGATGCCGCGCAGGCGACGAGCAGGCTCCCCGCGCCGGCGCCTAACACCACGCTGAACAACAACA
>PLIX01000186.1 GCA_003140135.1 Gammaproteobacteria bacterium | reverse complement strand
TGATGACCACCATGGCCGCGCTTCTGGCTGCGCTGCCGCTCATGCTCGGTCGCGGCACCGGTTCGGAATTGCGTCAGCCGCTGGGATATACGATGGTGGGCGGATTGCTATTGAGCCAGGCACTGACCTTGTTCACTACTCCCGTCATCTATTTGTACCTCGACCGCTTCAGCATGCGCTTTGCCAATCGCCGCGCGCCGGCAGCCGCGCGCCGTGAAGACCCGGCGCCGCCGCCGACCCAGATCGAGGCGCTGTGAGCATGGGCGCGCTCGCTCGAGGAATTCCATGAAGCTGTTACTTGTCGAAGACAACGAGCGAGTGAGCCAGTTCGTGGTCAAAGGCCTCAAGGAGTCCGGGCACACCACGGATCATGCGGACAACGGCCGCGATGGTCTGTTCCTCGCGGCAAGCGAACCCTACGATGTCATCATCATGGATCGCATGCTGCCGGGCCAGATCGACGGTCTTGCGATCATTGAGGCGCTGCGCAAGGCGGGCAACCGCACTCCCATCCTCATCCTGAGCGCACTGTCCGATGTGGATGAGCGCATCCGCGGCCTGAAGAGCGGTGGCGACGACTATCTCACCAAGCCCTTCGCCTTTGGAGAACTCCTTGCGCGGCTCGATGCGCTCGCGCGCCGTGCGCAGGGAAACAGTACCGAGACGACGCTCGACGTCGGCGATCTGCGCATGGATCTGCTGTCGCGCAAGGCCGTCCGTGGCGATCGCGTAATTACGCTGCAGCCGCGCGAGTTCAAGCTCCTTGAATACCTGATGCGGCATGCCGGGCAGGTGGTGACGCGCACCATGCTCCTGGAGAATGTCTGGGACTACCACTTCGACCCGCAAACGAACGTCGTTGACGTGCACATCAGCAAGCTTCGGCAAAAAATCGACTGCGACTGCGAGCGCCCCTTGTTGCGCACCGTCCGCAATGCGGGCTACATGCTGAGCGCGAGCGTCGACACCGCCGGCTGACCCTCCATGAACCGCATTATTCAATCGTCAGTGTTCACCCTGGCATTCGGTTATGTCGCGGTCGCGATCGCGGCGCTCATCCTGTTCGCGGCGCCTCTTTGGTACGCCTGGCAGGTCACCATTCAGGACGGACGGGTCGAACTGCTGCAGGCGGATGCGCAGCGGCTCGCCGAGGTTTTTCACCGTGATGGCCCCAATGGCCTGAAGGCGTTCATCGATACGCGCGTCGGCTTGCAGATTGCCGGCGAGCGCATCTTGCTGCTCACCGATTCATCGCTGCGCCCGCTCGCCGGCAACGTGCCCGCTTGGCCGCGCGGCGTGCCGGCGAGTCCCGGCATGTCCACGATCACGATGGATCTCGCCGGACAGTCGACGCAGGCTGTGCTCGTGCGCGCCTCGCTGCCCGGCGGATACAATCTGCTCGTGGGCCGCGATCTGGCGCGCTTCGCACCGCTCGAGCAACGCTTCTGGTACGGACTCGCCGGCGCAGTCGCCGTCCTGTGCATTGTCGGCGTGTTGGGCGGCTTCCTCATCCGCCGTACGCTGCTCTCTCGCATCCACAGCATCCGCCAGACGGTGCATGCCATCATGCAAGGGGACTTGAGCCACCGGCTGCCGGGACCGCAGAGCGGCGATGAGCTCGATACGCTCTCGCGCACTATCAATCGCATGCTCGACCAGATCGAGCAGCTTTTTCACGGCATCCGCGATGTATCCAACGCCATCGCCCACGATCTGCGCACGCCGCTCGCAGAACTGCGCTCGCGGCTCGAGGAGCTCTCGCTCACGCGTCCGTCGCCGCACGAGACCTTCGCCGAGATTGATGCTGCGGTCGCGGATGTGGATCGCGTGATCCGCATCTTCAATGCCCTGCTGCGTCTGGCGGAGATCGACACCGGCATGCGCCGTTCGGGCTTCGTGCAAGTGAACGCTGCGGAACTGGCGGCGCAGGCGGTGGAGCTCTACCTGCCCGCGGCGGAGCTCAAGGGCATCAACTTAGCTTGCCGTGATACCGGCCCGATTCCTGTGGCCGGGGATCCGTTGTTGCTCGCGCAGGCGGTGAGCAACCTCATCGATAATGCGCTCAAATATGCCAGCGACGGCGGCAACGTCAGCGTCGAAGTATTGCGCCGCGCAGAAGGCGCGGTCGAGATTACCGTGGCTGATGACGGCCCCGGGATCAGCGACGCCGAAAAGCCCAAAGCGCCTGAGCGCTTCTATCGCGGTGACATCAGCCGCGGGACACCCGGCGTGGGACTGGGCTTAAGTCTGGTCGCGGCCGTCGCGAAGCTGCATGGCGGCCAACTTGTACTCGCGGACAATCATCCCGGCCTGCGCGCGCAGATGCTGATCGAATCCGATGCGGCACGGCCGTGGCGTCAAGACCATCCGGCCGCTCTAGGCGCTGCGCCAGCTGCGGTCGATGGCCTCGAGCTGGTGCGCTTCGGCACTCTCGCCGCCGTCAAAAGTCAGCCGTTCACCCGGTAGCTCAAGGAAGGCATCGCCCGAGCGTTGCGCCGCGACTGCGGGATCCGTGTCGCCGTGCCCGGCGTGCCGCGCCGCATCCTGCCGGCGCCGCGCCAGACGCGCAAGCCGCGCCGGCTCAGCCACACGACAGAGCACCTGCACGATGTGTACTTGGTCGATCACGGGCAACAGCCGCTCATGCTCGCCGGGGCGAAAATTGCCTTCCAGAATCATTGCACGGCTCGTCGTTGCAGCCTGCCGTGCAACGGCAAACAGCACGGCAAAACTCGCATCGCTCAAACGCTTCGAATGCGCGGCATCGCCCGCACCCAACACTTCGAGGAGCTCTTCTTTGATGAGATCCTTGCTCAAGAGGAGCAGGTCGTAGCGCCGTGCCAGGAGGCGCGCCAGCGTGGTCTTGCCGCTGCCCGGCAAGCCGGTGATGAGTAGCACGCGCAGCAGGGCGGTGCCTCAGCGCGAATAGTGCGCCGTCAGGTAGGCGAGAATCTGCTCGACATCCTCGGGCCTGATGGGCGCACCGAACTTGTCGATCATCTTGTGGATGGTCTTCTCCCACATGCCGCGGCTCATGACCGGCGCATTCATCGGGATGTAGTCCAGGCTGTGGCAGGTCACGCAGGCTGAGGCCGTCAGATCGCGGCCGGGCGCGTCGACCAAGTGGATGCTCTCCTCACCGGCGATCACGCGGCTGCAGGCGAGGATGCCATAAGCACCCAGAGCGATCCGACGCGCGGCGCGCCTCATGCGACCTCCAGAGCGAGCGAGAGAATCTTGTTGTCATGATAGCCGGCAGGGTTGGGAGTGAGCTTTTCAGGCTGCTGCTCGCCGCCGCGACTGGTGGCGCGCACCGCGACCGCGAGCGGCCCGGGTCGCGAGGTGTCGAGGGCGAAGTGAAAGCCGCGCCAGGCGAAGCGTCCGAGATCCTTGTCGAGTGCTGCTGAGCGCCAATTGAGACCGCCATCCGTTGACAGGTCGACCGCCGCGATCCCGGTACCGCCATCCCATGCCCAGCCGCTGAGCTGCGCGGGCCTGTTGCGCGCCAGGCGTGTGTCGGACGACGGCGTGGTGATGAGCGAGTTGACGAGAATCTGCGTGATCGGGGTGGTCTCGGGTGTCTCCTGGCTTGCAAAGCGGGCGCCGGGAAAGACTCCCGTTGGAATGCGGTAAGCGCCCTTCATCCAGAAACCGTCGAACCGCTGCGCCTGCACGCGGATGTCGGTGAGATGCTTCACCCAGTAGGTCGCCGTCCAGCCGGGAACGATGAGACGCGCAGGGGCGCCGTTGAAATGCGGCAGCGGACGGCCGTTCATCTCGAAGGCGATGAGCGTGTTCTCATCGAGCGCGCGCTCGATCGGCAGGCTCTTCTGGAAGTCCGGGGTCTGCGGCAGAAGGGCGCTATCGGCCCCGTCCAACACCACTTCCAGCGCATCCGCCTGCACGTCGCACTTGCGCAGCACGTCGCGCAGCCGTACGCCGCTCCACGTCGCGTGGCCCATCGCGCCATTAGTCCACTGGACACCGGGGACCCGCGGCGTAAAAAGGCCGCGGCGGTTGCCCGAGCACTGATTGATGGCCGGCAGGGCGACGCGCTCGAAACTGCGCTTCAGATCGTCGAGTGAGAGCTCGAGCGACCGCGCGGTGCTGGGACCGCCGACCCGCAATCGCCAGGCGCGCACGTCAATCTCCGGAATGACGGCCAGGTGATAGCGAACGAAGAAGGCATCGTTCGCGGTGAACGGCTGCCGCAGATCAGAAAGCGGCGTTTCGAAGTTCGGCGGGCGAAAGCTGCGCTTGATGAGCGGCTTTTTGCCCGGCAGGGCGATGAGGATGTCCTCGGGGGCGCCGGCTTGCCCGGACGCTGGCTCGCCGCGAGCGCCGCCCAACGCGCTCAACATCAAGGTTCCCGTGGAAGCGGCGAGCCACCTGCGTCGCGTCAGCATACTGGTCTTTCCCAATTATCTCCTTCAATGACAGTACGCAATTAGCGCGCGGCTCGCAATGGTCGCCGGGTCGCGCGGCTCAAGCGCAGATCACGCCCAAATTTTCATCTCGCAACGCAAGCCGACCGCCATGCAGTTACGGTAAGGTGCGCGCATGCTCATCGATCGGCTGCCCATTTCCGTTCTCAAGAGCCGTCTCGTTCCGGATCGCTGGGACGTGGTCGCGATCGCACTGGTCTTCGCTGCGCTCGTTTATCTCGGCGAAGCGGCGCACGGGCTCACCCAGCCGCTGGCGGGTTTGGAGGCGACGCCGATCTCGCTCGACCCGTGGAAGCTCATCGATTACAGCGCGCGCAGCGCGCTGCGCATGCTGATCGCGATGATCGCCTCGCTCNNCGAGGTGTTGCTGGTGCCGCTGCTCGACATTCTGCAATCGGTGCCGATCCTCGGGTTCATTTCAGTCACCGTGGTCTTTTTCCTCTCGCTCACTCCCGGGCGCATCGCCGGCGCGGAGTTCGCGGCGATCTTCGCGATCTTTACCAGCCAGGCCTGGAATATGGCCTTCAGCTTTTACCAGTCGCTGCGCAGCGTGCCGGATGAGCTCGACGAGGTCGCCCGCGGCTTTCGTCTGGGGACATGGATGCGATTCTGGCGCCTGGAGGTGCCGTTCGCCATGCCGCCGCTCATCTGGAACATGATGATGTCGATGTCCGGAGGCTGGTTTTTCGTCGTGGCCTCCGAGGCGATCAGCGTCGGCAATACGAC
>PLIX01000214.1 GCA_003140135.1 Gammaproteobacteria bacterium | reverse complement strand
CGCCGCCTCAATCGTGTTCATGAGTGCTCTCCGCTCCGATCGCCGGCGGGTCGCTCGCGGCGCGCGCCGTGGATTTCAGATAGGCGATCAGCGCAACCAGATCTTCCTCGCTCAACTGTCCCGAAAAAGAAGGCATGAGCGGCGCGAAACCGGCGACCACGTGCTTCTTCGGCAAAAGGATCGAGTCACGAATGTAGCGATCGTCGGCGATCACTGTACTGCCGTCTGCCAGCTGCACCCAGCGACCGTATAGCCCGTCGAGATCAGGCGCATGCACGGACGCATTGGCGCCATGACAGCCGCTGCAGCCATGGGCCCGAAACAGCGCCGCCCCGCGCACTGCCAGACTCTGCGGTCCGGCATTGCCGTCCAGCCAGCGCGCGTAGTCCGCCGGTGCCATCACCACGACATTGCCGCCCATCCTCGCGTGATCGAGGCCGCAGTATTCGGCGCAGAAGAGCGGAAAACTCCCGAGCTTCGTCGCCGTGAACCAGAGTTCCGTGTAGCGTCCCGGCAGCACATCCTGCTTCACTCGAAACGCGGGAACGTAGAAACTGTGGATTACATCCTCCGAGGTCATGGTCAGGCGTATCGGCTGGCCGAGGGGGACATGCAAGGCATTGATCTCACGCTGTCCGCCGGGATGCTGCGTCTTCCACATCCATTGCTTTGCAACGACGTATACGGTCTGGGAGTCCGGTGGCGGCGAGCGCATCTTCGCAAAGACGAAAAGACTCCAGGTGAACACGCCAATGAACAGGGCGAGCGGGATCAACGTCCAGGTCAACTCAACCCCCAGGCTCTGCGCCTGGCGCCCGCTGCGGTCTGCTGGGCTTCCGCGCCGATACTTGACCGAGTAACTGACCATCGCGATCAGGACTCCGACCACGACGATCACACACAGCGCCACCATGAACCAGAAGAGTGTATCGACCTGCGGCGCGATGCTGGAGGCCTGTGGCAGCGAGCTCAATGCGCTCATGGCTGCGCTGCGCCTCTGCTCCGCTGCACTTCGCCGCGCCGCAGAAGCAGGACCAATCCTGCAAGGGCGAGCAGCGTTGCAATGCCCAGGGTCTGCATCACCCGACGAATGACCATGCTGTAGCGGCCAGTGGCAGGATCGTAGTCGCAGCACATGAGGAGGAAATGATCGACAAGATTGCCAATACGCCCCTGGGAGGCGCTCACCAGCGCAAGACGCAGCGTGCGCGGTTCGAACTGCGCGCCAAATAGGTATTGCGTAACCTTGCCTCGCGGGCTCAAGAGCACGACACCCACGTCATGGTCATATTGACCGTTGCGCGTATCGAAAAAATAGCGGAAGCCGACGCTGCGCATGATTGCCGCGCTCGCAGCGGGCGTGCCGGTCAGATAGTGCCAGCGAATGATGTCGGCTCCGGGGTGCTGTGTCGCATCATGGTGCTGGGCGGTGCTGGCATCCGCCGGCCCCTCGTGCGGATCGACGCTGAGCAATAGCACCTCGAAGTCGCTGCCCGGCCGCAGACCGCTCTGCGCCACCGCATGCGCCACGCCCGCGCGCACGACGCTGCATAGGTTGACGCACCGGTAATAACCCGGTACCAGCAAGGCGGCCTTGCCTTCCATTAAATCGCGCAGCTGTACGCTTGCACCCTTGGCGTCAAGCAACCCCGCGCCGAGCGGCACTTGCGCGCCGAGTTCCTGATCGAATCCGACCTGACTGCGCAAATCCGCGGGGGCACGCAGCGTCGTATCGGCCGCGGCGAATCCGCTCGCGACCAGAAGCCCAAGCGCGAGGAGGCCTCCCGTACCGCGCGCACAGATGAGCTTCACTGCCTGGGCTCCTGCGTCATCGCGGAGGACGTCGATGGCGCAGCCGCCTGCTTCGCCCGCTCTTCCTGCACGTAGATCGCCATTGCGCGCTCGATCGGGATGCGCGCCGTGCCGTGCGTCGAATCGCTCCAGGCATAACTCGTGAGCAACGCCTCCTGCTGCTGCAGCAGCGCGACGAGATCGCGGTGCGGATGCGCCTGCAGTCGCGGCTCCGGCGGGATCGCGGCGGCTGCCTCGGTGAGCCGTGCCACCTGCGGGATCATGTCGCGCTGCACGACCTGGTACAGCACGGCAACGATGATGAGAACCAGCGCCGCGACAATCCCCCCAACCCAAAGCACGCGTCCCGCTGCTATCGCCGTCGGCTCGTGCCCGAATGGGCGCAGCGGCGACTCAGCCATGAGTATGCCCCGCAGGGTATGGAGTTGAGAGCGACTCGCTTGCCCGCCCCCGCTTGGCGGGTGCGCGGCCGACATAGACCCACAGCCATAACGCGCCCAATCCAAGCGGCGCGAACAGATCCGTCCAATGCAGGGCGAGCCCTTGCGGATGCTGGTCGGGCGCGACGAGCCACAGCGCATCGACGAGATTGGCGAGCAGTAGGAGCGCTGCGATCCAGGCGAGCCATGTCCGGCTGCGCTTCGCGCGCCTCGACAGCAGCACCGTGAACGGCACCGCAAAATGAAATGCGATCAGAAACCATGCCAGCAACCGCCAAGTGGTCACAGTGCGTGGGATGTACCAGCTCGTTTCCGCAGGCAAGTCGGCAATCCAAACCGTCAGGTACTGCATGAATGCCAAATAGGACCATACCAGCACGAACATCAGC
The DNA here is from genome assembly GCA_003140135.1 of Gammaproteobacteria bacterium. Taxonomy (GTDB): domain Bacteria; phylum Pseudomonadota; class Gammaproteobacteria; order Steroidobacterales; family Steroidobacteraceae; genus PALSA-1196. The sequence goes on along the minus strand of PLIX01000214.1, from coordinate 19 downwards.
AGCAGGTTGCCGAGGTCAT
>PLIX01000261.1 GCA_003140135.1 Gammaproteobacteria bacterium | reverse complement strand
GAAGCTGCCGTCGATCTTCAAGTAGTCGACCGGGAAGTGCTTCAAATAACCGAAGGATGACAGGCCGGTGCCGAAATCATCGAGCGCGAATTTGCAGCCGAGCTCCTTCAGCGCCTGGATGAAGCGGTTGGCCTGGCTGAAACTCGCCACCGCCGCGGTCTCTGTGATCTCGAAGCAGATCTTCGAGGCATCGAGCCCGCTCTTTTGAAACTGGTCGATGACGAAGGGCAGGAACTTGTCGTCCCCGAAGCTCTGTCCGGAGAGATTGATGGCGCACATCGCAAGCTTTTCGCGCTCATCGGCCTCTGAGACGAGCCAGCGAAACGCGTTCTCGATCACCCAGCGATCGATCGCAGGCGTGATGCCATAGCGTTCCGCCGCCGCGATGAAATCGTTCGGCGAGACCATGCGCCCGCCCTCATCGCGCATGCGCAGGAGGAGCTCGTAATGCGCTCCGTTCTCGACCTTCTGCAGCGCCTGGATCGGCATGCGGAAGAGCTCGAAGCGCCCCTCCTCCAAGGCGGCGTTGATGCGCGCCGCCCATTGCATTTCACGGCGGCGGCGCATGAGCTCGATGTCGTTCTCGGCAAAGCTGTGCACACGGTTGCGGCCGCCCTCCTTCGCCGCCTGGCAAGCGCTGTCGGCGGCCGAGAGAATCGAGGCCACGTCCTCGTTGTCGGCGGCGATCGGCACCACCCCTAAGCTTGCGCCCAGGCGAAACACCCGGTCCTCCCAGGTGAAGCGGTAGTTGCGCACCGACTCGCGCAGCGCCTCGGCGGTACGCATGGCCTCATCGAGCGAGCAGCTCTCCAGCAAGATGCCGAACTCATCGCCCCCGAGGCGCGAGAGCGTATCGCGCCAGCGCACCTTGGCCTTCAGGAGCGCGCCCACCTGACCCAGGAGCGCATCGCCTGCGCTGTGGCCGCAGGTATCGTTGATGATCTTGAACTGGTCGATGTCGAGATAGCACAGAGCGTAGGAGGCTTCGCGCGCCTTCGCGCTCTTCAGAGCGCGCTCCAGGCGGCTCTCGAACTCGCGCCGGTTGACGAGCCCGGTCAGCACGTCGTGGCTTGCGTGGTAGGAGAGCCTGCGGTTCAACTCACGCGATTCGCTGACGTCATGGAATACGAGCACACCGCCGCCCACGTGGCCGGCGCCGTCGCGGATGGGCGCTGCGGTGCTCTCCACGTAGAGCTCGTTACCGTCGCGCCGGATGAGGAGCATGGGTCGCACGGACTTGATGGGACGGACGCGCCGGATCGATACCGAGAGGGGATTCTCCAGCGGCTCACAGGTCTCCTCGTGGAAAGCGCGGAAGATCTCTTCCACCGGCCGCCCCATGGCATCCTCGAGCCGCCAGCCGGTGAGCTCTTCGGCCACCGGATTGATGTAGTCGATGGTCGATTGGGCGTCGGTGGTGATGACCCCATCGCCGATCGACTGCAGCGTGATTTGCGCGCTTTCCTTCTCGCGAAAGAGCGCCTCTTCATAGATCTTGCGTTCGGTGATGTCGAATTCCACGCCGACGAGGCGCAGCAGGCGCCCGTGCTTGTCGACGCGCGCCTTGGCGCGGCTCACGACCCAGCGCCACTCGCCGCTCTTGTGGCGCATGCGATGCGTGCTCTCAAACGTCGGCACCTTGCCCGCGACGTGATCGCGGATCGCCGCCTGCACGCGCGACAGGTCATCCGGGTGCACGAGGCTCCTCCAGTCAGGAGAGCCTTGCATGTCCTCGTCGGCGTAGCCGAGCATGGCCTTCCAGCGCGGGGAGAAATACACCTCGTTACTCTCGACGTCGAAATCCCACAGGCCATCGTTCGCCGCCGACTGCGAGAGCGTCGTGCGCTCCTCGAGTTTTGCGAGCCGCGACTCGATACGCATGCGGTCAAGACCGGTCGCGAGGCTCGTGCCGATGAGCTTCATCATCAACTGCAGGTTGACGTCCCAGGCGCCGCGTGGCAGCGACTGCGCAAGGCCCAAAAGTCCCGCGGGCTTGCCCTGCAGGCGAAAGGCGACGATGAGCGCCGAACCGATGCCCAGCGCCGCCAGGCGCTCGGCTTCGGCCGCCTGCTCGCGCCGCGGCGCGCTCGTGTCGCGCAGCTCCGAAAGGCGCAGGTGATCCAGGTGCGACTTCAACCAGGGATACGTCTCGAGGCTCTCCCCTTCGAGCGCCTGCGGACGACATTGCGAGAAGGCGCTGCTCGCGACCTCGATGTCCTTCAAGGTGAGGTCCTCGGAGTTGATCGCGGCGGCGAACACGCAATCGCTCCCGGTAACCTCACGCAGGAGCTCGAGATTCCTCTTCATGCACTCGTCGACGGTTTCACGGCGCACGTTCTGAAAGTCGACGGCGATCTTGGTGCAGGCGACGTCGAGGCCGACGACGGGCGTGGCCGCGCGTCCATTCCACGCATTCGGGGACAGAATGTCGGAGGCGGTGAGATCCGCAGGCTTATCGAGCAGCGGGGTCGGGGTCGACATCCAGTGCGATCTCTTGCCAAACGGGGCTAGTAGTGTGTCAGCACGCGCGCCTTAGGCGCTCGACGCGAAGCACAATTACTCACACCCGTTTTTAGTAGTTAAATCGATTCTCGCATACCCGTCGAGGAAAACAAGCTAAGGCGCTGTTCGCATTGGGCTTCAATGCGCTGTCCCTGACATAATAAGCGCGCGGCAGTTAGGACTTTAGGGCGCCTCGAGCAACGCCGTACAACCTCAGGAGTTCCGCCTGCATCTCGCCCTGCAGACGCTCAATGTGTGCAGCATCCACGACACGCGGGACATAACGCGGCGGACCGATGGCGATCACGATGCGCGACCCCGGCCATGGCAGCACGAACTTGTCCCATTTGATGAGCGAGGCGCGCGAGGCAGCATAGGCCATCGGCAGCATGGGCCGCCCCGACATCTGCGCCAGCAATATCGCCCCCGGCTTGAACTTGAAGCGCGGGCCGCGCGGGCCATCGGGCGTGATGACCGGGGAGATGTTCTCCTGCACGAGCGCGAGATAATAGTCACGCAGCGCGCGCGCGCCGGTGTGGGAGGATGCGCCGCGGATCACGCGGCCGCCGACGCGCCGCACCAGCATGGCGCCGATCTCCCCGTCGACTGAGGGGCTGATGAGCCAGCCGACGGCAAGGCCGCGCGCGCGCTCGTCGAGGAGATATTTGGCGCAGAACCCCTGGTGCTGATGCCAAAAACACGGCACGAGCGACGGCGCCTGCTGCAGCGCTGCCTGCAGATGCTCGACGCCCACGACCTTAGCCTTCCGGCACGAGGCCCACCAGAGCCTGATGATGGCGAGCCCGACCGGCACCGCAATCGCATAGAGAAGCCGCCGGGCCGCCGTCATGCGGCGCCCCGAGCGCGTCAGCCTGCGATACAGTGTATTGCGCAGGCCGTCATCTCGGCCGGAGTCAGTCATAGTGATGAGGCCAGTATAGTAAGCTTGCGGTCTTTGTTGCAGTTGTGCGCATGATCGCAAGCTCGCCCGCAGGAGAGCATCCGCCCGGGCCCGACAGTCAGTTCGACATCGGCTCCACTGAGGATTCTCTGGAACGGATGCGCGAGCTCTTCGCGCGCTATGGCGACATCTACCGCGTGTACGCGCCGGGCCGCAAATCCTACACCTATGTCATCCACCATCCGGATGATGTGAAGCGCGTGCTCGTCAGCAACCACAAGAACTACACCAAGGGTGTGGGGCTTGATCGGGTGAAGATCCTGCTCGGCAACGGCATCATGACGAGCGAGGGGGACTTCTGGCGCCGCCAGCGTTACATGATGCAGCCCATGTTCCACCGGCGCGTCATCACTGAGTTTGCCCGTGTCATCGACCAAGCGAATGATCGCTTCATTGATCGCTGGGAATCCCAGGCCGCGCGCGGCGAGAGCGTCAACGTTACCGACGACATGAGCGCATTGACGCTCGACATCGTGCTGCGCGCGGTCTTCGGCCGTGATCTCGATCGCTTGAGCGCGGAAGTTGGCGGCAACCCCTTTGCGGTCGTGACCCAGGAGCCGGCGCGCAACCTGCAGTTTGCCTACAAATTCCGCTCCCTCGGCAAGCTCGTGGCCGCTCTCATGCGCCGCCGTGCGAGCGAGGCCGATGAGCATGTCGACTTCCTCGCCATGCTCATGAGTGCGCGCGACAAGGAGACGGGCGATGCGATGAGCGAGCGCGAGCTCATCGATGAGGTCATGACGCTCGTCGTCGCGGGTCACGAGACGACCGCCAGTGCGCTCAATTGGACCTGGTATCTCCTCGCCCTGCATCCGCAGGTCGAGGCGCGCCTGCACGCCGAAATCGACGCGGCCCCCGTCGCAGCGTCCCCGAGCCTTGCACAGATGGAGGCGCTGCCGTACGCGCAGCAGGTGGTGAACGAGGCGCTGCGGCTCTACCCGCCGGGATGGCTCCTGTCGCGCCGCGCGCTCGGCGCCGATGTGCTGGCGGGATTCGAGATTCCGGCCGGGGCGGATGTGCTCCTGAGTCCCTATCTTCTGCACCGGCACCCGCGCTTCTGGCCGGACCCGGATGCGTTCAAGCCCGAGCGCTTCGCGAGCGAAAACGAAGCCGAGCGGTCGCGCTTTGCCTACATACCTTTCGCCGCCGGACCGCGCCACTGCATTGGGGAAACATTTGCTCTCTATGAGATGCTCATGCATCTTTACA
>PLIX01000101.1 GCA_003140135.1 Gammaproteobacteria bacterium | reverse complement strand
CGCCACCGCCACCGCTACGAATTCAACAATCATTATCTCGAGCGCTACAGCCGCGCGGGGATGCGCTTCTCCGGCTTCTCGCGTGACGGGCTCGTGGAGATCATCGAACTGCCCAATCACCCGTGGTTCGTGGCCACCCAGTTCCATCCGGAATTCATCTCCACGCCGCGCGACGGGCATCCGCTCTTCACCGGCTTCATCCGCGCCGCTCGCGAGCACCGCGCTGCGCAGTTGCCGCAAGCCGCAGGAGCATGAAGCTCGCCGGGCAGGACGTCGGTGTCGATCGCCCGTTCTTTCTCATTGCCGGGCCCTGCGTCATCGAAAGCGCCGCACTCACCGAGGAGATCGCCGGGCGCCTCGCCGAGATCACGGCGCGCTTGCAGATCCCCTTCGTGTTCAAGGCGTCCTTCGACAAAGCCAACCGCTCCTCCGCGGCGAGCTTTCGCGGCCCCGGAATCGCAGCCGGACTCAAAGTGCTCGATGCAGTGCGGCGCGCGGTGGGCGTGCCGATTCTCACCGATGTGCATGAAGACACGCCGCTTGCGGAAGTCGCCGCGGTCGTCGATGTGCTGCAGACGCCCGCGTTTCTGTGCCGGCAGACGAATTTCATCATCAATGCCGCAAGCCACGGCAAACCGGTGAACATCAAGAAAGGCCAGTTTCTCTCGCCCGGGGAGATGCAGAATGTCGTCGCCAAGGCGCGCTCGACGGGCAACGACGCCATCATGGTGTGCGAGCGCGGCTTCTCCTTCGGCTACAACAATCTCGTCTCCGACATGCGCTCGCTGTCGATCATGCGGGGGACGGGCTGCCCGGTGGTGTTCGATGCCACGCATTCGGTGCAGCTGCCCGGAGGGCAGGGGTCATCCTCGGGCGGTCAGCGCGAATTCGTGCCGGTGCTGGCGCGCGCCGCGGTTGCGGCCGGCGTCGCTGGATTATTCATGGAGACGCATCCGGACCCCGCGAAGGCGCTCTCGGACGGTCCGAACGCCTGGCCGCTCTCGCGCATGGAGTCGCTGCTTTCGACGCTGCAGGAGCTCGATCGCGCGGTGAAGTCAAAGCCATTTGAGGAATCGCTGCTATGACCCGAATCGCCGACATTCGCGGCCGCGAAATCGTCGACTCCCGCGGCAATCCGACCGTCGAGGCCGACGTGCTGCTCGAGTCCGGCGTCCGCGGCCGCGCCGCCGTACCCTCGGGCGCCTCGACCGGATCGCGCGAAGCGGTGGAACTGCGCGACCGCGATCCCAAGCGCTATCAGGGCAAGGGGGTCCTGAAGGCGGTTGCGAACATCAATACCGTGCTCGCGCCCGCGCTCCTGCGCCACGACGTCCGCGATCAGGCGGGCATCGACCGCAAGATGATCGAACTCGACGGCACCGAGACCAAGGCGCACCTGGGGGCGAACGCGCTCCTCGCCGTGTCTTTGGCCGCGGCGCACGCGGCGGCAGGCGAGCAGCGGCAGCCGCTTTACGCCTACCTCTCGCAGCATCTGCTCGCCGGCCGCGAAGCGCTGATGCCCGTGCCGCAGATGAATATCGTCAACGGTGGCGCGCATGCCAACAACAGTCTCGACATCCAGGAGTTCATGATTCTCCCCGTGGGCGCACCGAGCTTCCGCGAAGCGCTGCGCTACGGCGCCGAGATTTTTCATACGCTGAAGAGGCTTCTGGCCGCGCGCGGCCTTTCCACCGCGGTCGGCGATGAGGGCGGCTTTGCCCCGGACCTAGGTTCCAACGAGGAGGCCCTCGGCATCATTCTTCAGGCGATCGAGCAGGCCGGCTACGAGGCCGGGGGCAACATCTTTCTCGGGCTTGATGTTGCAAGCTCGGAGCTTTTCAAGGAGGGTCGGTATGAGCTCGAGTCGGAGGAGCGGCGCTTCACCGCCCGGGAGTTCACCCGCTATTTGGCGGATCTGGCTGCCAAATACCCGATCGTCACCATCGAGGACGGCATGAGCGAGGCCGACTGGGGCGGCTGGGCCGAGCTCACTCGCGAGCTCGGTCAACGCGTGCAGCTCGTGGGGGATGACCTCTTCGTCACCAACACGAAGATATTGAGGCGCGGGATTGACGAGCACGTGGCCAATGCCATTCTCATCAAGCCGAATCAGATCGGCACGCTGACGGAAACACTCGCGGCCATCGAGATGGCTGATAGCGCGCATTATGCCTGCGTCATTTCCCATCGCTCCGGGGAGACCGAGGATACGACCATCGCCGACATCGCCGTAGCGACGGCCGCGACGCAGATCAAGACGGGCTCCCTGTCACGCTCCGACCGCATGGCGAAGTACAACCAGCTGCTGCGCATCGAGGCTGAACTCGGCAAGGTGCGCTACGCAGGGCGCGACGCATTTCCCGTCAAGTGCTAGGCTTCGCGCCGTGAAATGGCTTGCCGCTGCTTTGTTCGTCGTTGTGGTGCTGCTGCAGTACCGGCTGTGGCTCTCGGCGAACGGCGTGCGGGAATACACGCGCCTTGAGACGGCGGTCGCGCAGCAGAGGAGCGAGGATGAGCGCCTGGCGGATCGCAACCGGCAGCTCGCGGCCGAAGTGCGCGACCTGAAGAGCGGCTTTGGTGCGCTCGAAGAGCGCGCCCGCTCCGATCTGGGCATGATTGCCAACAACGAGACCTTCTACCAGGTCGTGCCGGCGCACGCGCAGGCGCAAGGCAGTGCGCCCACCCGAACCGCCGCGCGGTGACTGGGAAATCCGAGCACCCGCCGGTGCGGTACTGGCTCGTCATGCCGGCGGCGGGCAGCGGACGCAGATTCGGCCATCCCTTGCCCAAGCAATACGCACCCCTGTGCGGCCGCACCGTCATCGAATGGGCGCTCGCGCCGTTTGTCGCGGATGCGCGCTGCGCGGGCGTGGTGGTGGCGATCGCCGCCGCAGACACGCACTGGGAGCTCATTGCAGCGCGGCTGCCGGGGGTTGCGGTCGCGCCCGGGGGCGCGGCGCGCAGCGACTCGGTGCGAAGCGCGCTCCTCACCCTCGCGGGGCGCGCGAGCTTCGATGACTGGGTGCTGGTGCACGACGCGGCACGGCCCTGCCTGAGCGCAGCCGATCGGGACCATCTGCTGCAGAAACTTTGCGGCCATGCGCTCGGCGGGCTTCTGGCGACGAAGGCGGCGGATACCTTGAAGCGCGCGGCCCAGGATCTGAGCGTCGCGATGACGCTCGACCGTACGGACCTTTGGCGCGCGCTCACGCCGCAAATGTTTCGCTATGGGCCGCTGTGTGCGGCGCTCGACGCCGCCAAGGCGCTCGCCCGAACTCCAAGCGATGAGGCGCAGGCCTTCGAGTGGCTGGGCGAGCGTCCGGCGCTCATCGAAGGCTCCGCGGCCAATCTCAAGGTGACGAGCCTGAGCGACCTTGCGCTCGCCGAGGCGTTGCTTGCCGCGCGGCGCAGTTCCCCATGAGGATCGGCACCGGGTTCGACGTGCACGCCTTCGGGCCGGGCGAATTCGTCATGCTGGGCGGCGTGCGCGTGCCGCATACGCGCGGGGTCACGGCGCACTCCGACGGCGATGTGGTGCTGCACGCGCTGTGCGATGCGCTGCTCGGCGCCGCCGGGCTTGGGGACATTGGCGAACACTTCGCGAACCATGACGCGCGCTGGCGCGGCGCGGACAGCGCGCAATTCGTGAATCGCGTCATGGCGATGCTCGCCCCGCAGCAGCTGCGCGTCGGCAATGTCGATATCTCGGTGCTCGCCGAGGCGCCGAAGGTTGCGCCCTATCGCGAGAGGATGCGCAGTCAGATTGCGACTCTGCTGCAGGTCGCTCGGGAGCAGGTGAACGTCAAAGCGACGACCACCGAAGGCTTGGGCTTTTTGGGCCGTGCCGAAGGCATTGCGGCACAAGCCACGGTGCTGCTGCTGGAAGCGGGCGAGACGGCCGCGCCTCAGCGCGAGAGCAGCACGTAGAGCGCGCCGGTTCCCCCGTCGACCGGCCGTGCGGATACGAAGGCGACCACTGTCACGATGCGGCGCAGCACATTGCTCACGACGTTTTTCAGCACCGGCCCGCGATGGCCGGAGCGCAGCCCCTTGCCGTGGACGATGCGCACGCAGCGGATGTCGCGCTCGAGGGCGTTGGCGAGAAATGCCGCCAATGCCATCTTTGCCTGCACCACGTTCAAGCCATGCAGGTCGAACTCGGCTTCGACGCGATACAGACCGCGGCGCAGATTGCGCACCACCGCCGGTTGCACCCCGGCGCGGCGGAAAACGAGCTCGTCACCTCCGGTAACGGACAGATCGTCGATGGGACCCTCGAGACTCTCGAGCAGCACGGCCTTGCGGTCGGCGCGCGCGAAACGGGCGCGGGCGGGCACGGCCTTCTTGTCAGGCACTCGCCGGTCGCGCACCAATGGCTTCACGTCACGAACCGCAGCTCTAAAGAGCGCCGCGTCCTCTTCGGGAACCCGCTTCACGCTACCTCCGACTCCATCGTTATGAGTATATTGACGCGCCCATCGAGGGCGGTAGTTCCCAACGATCCGCGGTGAATATATTAATCAGCAACGACGACGGGTACCGCTCCGACGGCATCCGCCGGCTGGCCGCTGCGCTTGCCGCGCTGCCCGACGTCACTGTGACCGTCATGGCGCCCGAACGCAATCGCAGCGGCGCCAGCAACTCGTTGACGCTCGATGTGCCGCTGCGCGTGACGCAGGTCGAGCCCGGCGTCTACTTTGTCGCCGGCACACCGACGGATTGCGTTCATTTGGCGATCTCGGGGTTCTTTGACTACGAACACGACATCGTCGTCTCGGGCGTCAACGACGGCGCGAATCTGGGCGATGATGTGTTGTATTCGGGCACCGTGGCCGCCGCCATCGAAGGCCGCTTCCTCGGGCTGCCGGCGATGGCCCTGTCGCTGTGCACTCAGGCGGGCAGCCGCGCGCACTTCGACACCGGCGCGGAGGTCGCCGCGCGCCTCGTCCGGCAGCTCATCAAGAGTCCACTCGATCGCGCCCTCATCTTGAACGTCAACGTGCCCGACCTTGCCTACCCCGATCTCAAGGGTTTTCGCACCACGCGCCTGGGGTTTCGCCATCGCTCCGAGCCCGTTCTTGAGGCGCACGATCCTCGAGGCCGGCCCGTGTACTGGGTGGGCCCCGCCGGGCGCGGGCAGGATGCGGGCCCGGGCACGGACTTCGATGCCGTGGCCGAGGGATTCGTGTCGGTGACGCCGCTGCAGATCGATCTCACGCGCCATGCTGCATTGCCGCTCTTGTCGAGCTGGCTGGTTGGAATCGATGACTGATCTGCGCATTGCGGGTATTGGCATGACCTCGGCGCGCACGCGCGATCGACTCGTGCAGCGCCTGCGCGATCAGGGCATCGTCAATCCCGCGGTCCTCGAGCGCATCCGCAACGTGCCACGGCACATCTTTGTCGACGAGGCGCTCGGCAGCCGGGCCTACGAGGACACCGCCCTACCGATTGGCTTCGGGCAGACCATTTCCCAGCCCTACATCGTCGCCCGCATGACCGAGGCACTCCTCGATGGCGGCCCCCTCGCGCGCGTGCTCGAGATCGGCACGGGATGCGGTTACCAGAGCGCCGTGCTCTCGCCTCTGGTGACCACGCTCTTCACCATCGAACGCATTGCGCCCCTCATGGAGCGCGCCCGCGAGCGCCTCAAAGAGCTCGGCATGCGCAATGTGCGCTTTCGCCACGGTGATGGCAGCGTCGGCTGGAAGGCGCATGGTCCCTTTGACGGCATCCTCGTCGCGGCGGCGCCGCTCAGCGTTCCCGCGGCGTGGCTGCAGCAGCTGAAGCCGGGGGGCAGGCTCATCGTGCCCGTGGGACCTGAGGGTGAGCAGCAGCTCGTGCGCTTCACGCAGAAAGACCAGCGGCTCGAGAAGCAGAACCTGGGCCCCGTGGCGTTCGTGCCGCTTTTGGGCGGCACCGGATGATTTTCTATCAAGATATTACATGAGCTAAAATCTCCAATGCATTGAATACAATCAATTAATAAATTCACACTTTTTGACCGTGTGCGCACTTTCACGTGAAAAAGGCGCGTTTTATGGCCGCAAACGGCAATATTTGGGCCGCTGCGACGGTATTTGACCCTCCCGAAAATCCTTGATGAACAAGCCTCTTGCGCTGATATCTAGGACCTGAGTAACATGTCGCGGAACACAGACAGGAGCTAGTGGCAAAGCGACCAGAAGAAGACACGGGGCGGAGGGGATTGATAGAAAAGCAATAATAGTTGAAAGAATAAAAACAATGCGGATGCAATTGTTCGAGTCTGTCAGCTTCGAATGATTGTTGGGTTGGTTGAAGTTTTCTCCCCCCGTGTCTTCTTTAGGTCGCTTTTTTTTCGGGCGCCCTCTTTTTTAAAAAGAGCGCCGCCGCCACACGCCGCTCCTCCTGCACCAAGATATTGAAGGTGCGGCACGCGGCCCCTAATTCCATCACTTCCAAAGCGATGCCCTGCGAGGCCAACAGCGCACGCACGCTCGGTAGCGCTGCGATGGCGCCGGCCGCTCTGCCCAGGAGCACGATTTGCGGGCTGAGCGCGAGGAGCGGCTCGAGCTCATCGACGCCGAGCTCATCGGGTGCTGCGGCCTGCCAATCTGTGATAAGTGTGTCGGCCGTGACGATGCAGCTTCCGACCACGATCCGCTCGCCGATACGCAGCTCGCTCGCCGAGTACGCGCGGATGAGATTGACTCCGGGGCGGGCGTCGAGCGTGAACTTCATGGCACTAAAATACCCGCTCGTGCACGACCTCGTCATCGTGGTCGCGGACCTTTATCTTACCGAGGAAGGTCGAGCGGATGCGCTCGCGCTGCCGGGGCTCGAGCGCATCGCGCGTTTTGGAGCGAGGAGCGTGCTTGCCGCCGGCTGGCGGTGCTGGCTTGCACGCCATGTGGGCTGCGAGAGCCTGGCCGCAGAGCCGCCGGCCTGCGTCGCCGCCCGGTGCTGCACGGCAGATCTCACGGGCGCGGTGTGGCTTGCAAACCCCGTGCACTGCGTCGCCGGCCTCTCGAGCCTGCACCTGGACCATCGCGGCCTCCTCAAACTTCCCATGGCGACGCTCGTGGCGCTCGCAGCGGATTTCCGGGCGGTGTTTCGCGGCGCGGATGTCGCCCTTGAACCGCTCGCGAGCGGCGGGTTTCTCCTCGCCGGTCCCGCGATCACCGACGCGCAGGCGAGCGAGCCTGCGCGCGCGGTGGGCATGAGCATCGCCGCGGCCCTGCCGCGCGCGCCGGCGTTGCGGCGCTTGGGCGCGGAAATCGAGATCTGGCTGCACGAACATCCCGTGAATCGTCTGCGCAGCGAGCGCGGGGAGCCAGCGGTGACGAGTCTGTGGCTGTGGGGCGGCGGGACGCTGACACGTACGCAAGCGGCGCCGGCCGCAGACATGGGAATCGCGACCGACCGGGCGTACGGACGCGACCCCTATCTTGAGGGCCTATGGTGCGCGCGCGGCGCGCGCGTGCAGCCGCTGCCCGAGCGCATCGAGGATTTGACGGCAGGGCGCGCGCGCTCGAGCATCATCCTCGTCGAGCTTGGGGAGATCCTGGCGGCCGACCGCGCCGCAAGCGTGGGCGATGCGCTCGCAAGGCTCGATGCGCGTTGGGTCGCGCCCGCAGCGGATCTGCTCGCGCGCGGCGCCTGGCGTTCGCTCGCCCTCATCGCCAATGACCGCTGTCTCATCCTGCGGCCGCGGGATGCAATGAAGCGCTGGCGTCGCGCCCGCCGCGGGCTTGCGGCACTCGCATGAGTCTGCAGGTCATCCGCCGCGTGGTGCTGCACTCGGCGGATCTGCGCGCGCCCCTGCACCCCGTGCTGCAGCGCGCCTACGCCGCACGCGGCGTGCGCTCGGCGACGGATCTGGACATCTCGCTCGCAAGGCTCCTGCCCGTGGGTACGCTGGCCGGCGTGCCGGAGGCGGTGACGCTGTTGCTCGCGCATCGCGCGAGCGGTCGCGTGCTCGTGATCGGGGATTACGACGCCGACGGGGCGACGAGCACGGCCCTCATGGTGCGCGCCATGCGCGCCTGGGGATTCGCCGCGGTCGACTTTCTCGTGCCGAACCGCTTCGAGTTCGGCTATGGCCTCACTCCTGAAATCGTGGCATTGGCGCGGACGCGCGCGCCGACGCTCATCGTCACCGTCGACAACGGGATTTCAAGCCTGGCGGGTGTCGCCGCGGCGCGCGCCGCACTCATCGACGTGCTCATCACCGATCATCACCTTCCCGGCGCTGCCCTGCCGGATGCGAACGTGATCGTGAACCCCAATCTCGCCGGCAGCCGCTTCGGCAGTCCCGCGCTCGCCGGCGTCGGCGTCGCCTTCTACGTGATGGCCGGCCTGAAGAAGCGCCTCGATGAGGCTGGAGCGCTCGCGGCGCTCGCGCCCGGGGTCGCGGAATTCCTGGACCTCGTGGCGCTCGGTACCGTGGCGGACGTCGTGCCGCTCGATTTCAACAATCGGGTGCTGGTCGCGCAGGGTCTTGAGCGCATCCGCGCCGGCCGCTGCGTCGCGGGCATCCGCGCGCTCCTTAAAGTGGCCGGTCGCGGCCCAACGGATCTCACCTCGACGGATCTCGCCTTCGCCGTCGCGCCGCGGTTGAACGCCGCCGGTCGTATCGACGACATGAAGATCGGCATTGAGTGCCTGCTCGCGGACGACGAGGCGAGTGCGATGGAGCTTGCCGGCCGCCTCGATGCGCTCAATCGCGAGCGCCGCTCGATCGAGGCGCGCATGCAAACCGATGCGCTCGCCGCCGTGCAGCGTCTGCACGAGAAGAGCCTGCGCCCGCTGCACAGGAGCGGCGTGTGTCTCTACGATGAGAGCTGGCACCAGGGCGTCGTCGGCCTCGTCGCAAGCCGCGTCAAGGAGCGCGTGCGCCGGCCGGTCTTTGCCTTTGCGCGCGCTGACGCGGCGAGCTTGCGTGGCTCGGGACGCTCCATCCCCGGCGTGCATATCCGCGACGTGCTCGACTCCATCGCCGCGCGCCACCCCGACCTCATCGTCAAATTCGGCGGTCATGCGATGGCGGCGGGGCTGACGCTGGAATTGGCGAAGCTCGAGCGTTTCGCTCGGGCGTTCGACGAGGAGGTCGCACGCTGCATGGGGGCAGGCGAGCGGGCGGACTGCATCGAGACCGACGGGGAGCTTGCGGTGGCGGAAATTGCGCTCGAAACGGCGAATGCGCTCAGAGCCGGCGGACCCTGGGGCCAGGCCTTTCCGGAGCCGAGCTTCGATGGCGTCTTCGTCATTCGCTCCGCACGCCTCGTGGGCGAGCGTCACCTGAAGATGTGGGTGGAAGTGCCGAGGAGCGGGCGCGCCTTCGACGCCATCGCCTTCAACTACGCCGATCAGGCCGGGGAGGCGACGCTACCGCAGGGGTCCGCGCAGCTCGTCTATCGCCTGGACATCAACGAGTATCAGGGCGAGCGGCGCCTCCAGCTTCTGGTGGATCACCTGCTGCCCGCCTGAGGCAGTGGCACGGCGCATGCGCCTTCCGTTAGCATCGCCGCCATGGAAATCAATCTCCTCAAACGACAGCTGCGTGACCTCGCAGAGCGCATCGGCGCATTACGGGGGTTTCTTTGAGTACGATCAAAAGAAGGAACGCCTCGAAGAGGTCGGTCGCGAGCTGGAAGATCCTGAGCTGTGGACGCAGCCGGAACGCGCGCAGGAGCTCGGGCGCGAACGCGTACGCCTGACGGGGCAAGTCGATGCACTCGACCGGGTCGGCAACGCCATCGATGATGCGAGCGAGATCCTCGCGATGGCCGAGAGCGAGGCCGACGAGGCGACGGCGCGCGACGTGGAGGCGGACGCGAAGCTCCTCGAGACGCAGGTGCGCGCTCTTGAGCTGCAGCGCATGTTTCGCGGCGAGATGGATGCGCACAGTGCGTTTCTAGATGTGCAGGCGGGGGCCGGCGGCACCGAAGCGCAGGACTGGGCGCAGATGCTCCTGCGCATGTACCTGCGTTGGGGCGCATCCCGCGGCTTCACCTGCGAGGTGATCGATTCCACTCCCGGCGAGGTGGCCGGAATCAAAAGCGCGACCGTCGAGGTGCAGGGCGAGTTCGCCTACGGCTGGCTGCGCACCGAGACCGGCGTGCATCGCCTGGTGCGCAAGTCCCCGTTCGATTCGGGCAACCGCCGCCACACCTCTTTCGCCTCCGTGTTCGTCTCCCCGGAAATCGACGATGACATTGCGATCGATATCAATCCGGCGGACCTGCGCGTCGATGTGTACCGCTCAAGCGGCGCCGGCGGCCAGCATGTCAACAAGACCGAGTCGGCGGTGCGTATCACGCACCTGCCGAGCGGCATCGTCGCCGCCTGCCAGAACGAGAGGAGCCAGCATAAGAACCGTTCGATGGCGATGAAGATGCTGAAGGCAAAGCTCTACGAGCTCGAGGTCAACAAGCGAAATGCGGCGGCGAAGGTTCTGGAGGACTCGAAGTCCGATGTCAGCTGGGGCCACCAGATTCGCTCCTACGTGCTCGATCAGTCGCGGATCAAGGACTTGCGCACCGGCGTGGAAGTGGGCAATACGGCCGCGGTGCTCGATGGTGATCTCGATGGCTTCATGGAAGCCTCGCTCAAGGCAGGAATTTAAGGTGCAGTGTAAGCTCCCCGCGTGAATTCCGAAGAACCTCCCGATGACAACAAGCTGATCGCCGAGCGGCGCGCGAAACTTGCCGCGCTGCGCCGCGAGGGCCGCGCCTTTCCCAATGATTTTCGCCGCGACACTCTGGCGGCGCAGCTGCAGATGAGCTTCGGGGATAAGAGCGCGGAGTGGCTCGAGGCGAATCCGACGCCGGTGCATGTCGGCGGGCGCATGATGTTGAAGCGCGTGATGGGCCGGGCGAGCTTTGCACAGCTCGCCGATCGCTCGGGTCAGATCCAGATTTTTCTGCAGTCCGACGCTTTGGGCGAGGCCTACGAGCGTTTCAAGAGCTGGGATCTTGGCGACATCGTCGGCGCCGGCGGCGTCTTGTTCCGTACCAAGACCGGCGAGCTCTCGGTGCGCGCGACGCACCTTGAGCTCCTTGCCAAGGCGCTGCGTCCGCTGCCCGACAAATGGCACGGGCTCACCGACACGGAGCTGCGCTACCGTCAGCGCTACGTCGATCTCATCATGAATGCGGGGAGCCGCGAGGTGTTTCGCATCCGTGCCCGAGTGGTGCGCTTCCTGCGCGACTTTCTGGATTCGCTCGATTTTCTCGAGGTCGAGACGCCCATGATGCAGCCGATTCCCGGCGGCGCCGTGGCGCGGCCGTTCAAGACGCATCACAACGCACTCGATCTCGACATGTATCTGCGCATCGCCCCGGAGCTTTATTTGAAGCGCCTGATCGTCGGCGGCTTCGAGCGCGTCTACGAGATCAATCGCAATTTTCGCAATGAGGGACTTTCCACCCAGCACAATCCCGAGTTCACGATGCTCGAGCTGTATCTGGCGTACGCCGACTATCGCGACCTTATGGAATGGGTCGAGAAGGCGATCCGCGGTCTCGCCGACGCCGTGCACGGGGCGCGGCAGATCGAGTACCAGGGTCGCCGCTATGATCTCGCGGCGCCCTTTGACCGGGTGACGGTGGAGCAGGCGCTCGTCGCGCACCATCCTGGAATCGATCCGCCCTCGCTGCGCGATCTGACCTATCTGCGCAAGTTCTGCGCCGAGCGCGCCATCCCCTTCCATGACCACGATGGCCCCGGCAAGCTGCAGATCGAGATCTTCGACAAGACCATCGAGCACAAGCTCCTCGATCCGACCTTCATCTACGCCTACCCGGCCGAAGTCTCGCCGTTGTCGCGCGCCAACGATGCGGATCCCTTCGTTACCGATCGCTTCGAGTTATTCCTCGCCGGACGCGAGATCGCCAACGGCTTCTCCGAGCTCAACGACCCGGAGGATCAGGCGGCACGCTTTCGCGCGCAGGTCGCGCGCCAGGATCGTGGCGATGAGGAAGCCATGTATTTCGACAGCGATTACATCCGCGCGCTCGAGTACGGCATGCCGCCGACGGCGGGACTCGGCGTCGGCATCGATCGGCTCGTGATGTTTTTGACCAACTCGCCGTCGATTCGCGACGTGATCCTGTTTCCGCACATGCGCCCGGAGACGATTTGAGCGAGGCGCCGATCGGCGTATTCGATTCCGGTGTCGGTGGACTCACGGTGCTGCGCGCGCTCCTCAGCGAGCTGCCGCACGAAAAATTCATTTATCTCGGCGACACGGCGCGGCTGCCCTATGGGACGAAGAGTCCCGAGTCGGTGACCCGCTATGCCGCCCAGGCGGCCGCGGCGCTTGCTGACCGCGCTCTGAAGTGTCTCGTCGTCGCCTGCAACACCGCATCCGCCTCGAGCCTGCCGGCCATGCGCGAGCGGCTTCCCGGCGTGCTCGTCGTCGGCGTGATCGAGCCGGGTGCGCAGGCGGCCTGTGAGGCCTCCCCGACCGGCCGCATCGCCGTGATTGCCACCGAAGGCACCGTCCAGGGGCGCGCCTATCAGGAGGCGATCCTGCGCCGCCGCGGCGATGCGCGCATTCAGGCCATGGCGACGCCGCTCTTCGTCGCTCTTGCCGAAGAGGGGCTGGTCTCAGGTCCCATCGCGCTCGGCGTGGCGCGTCACTATCTGGCGGCGTTGTCGCAAGCGGCGAGCGATGCGCCCGACACGCTGGTACTCGGCTGCACACATTTTCCGATGCTCGCGGGCGTCATCCGCGCGGCGCTCGGCGAGCGCATGCGCATTGTCGATTCGGCGGCGACGACGGCCAAGGAAGTGAGGCAGCGCCTGGAGGGCGCGGGACTCGCGCGCCGTGCGGGAGCCTCCGCAGTGCGTTTTCTCGCCAGCGACGGCGCGGAGCGCTTTGCGCGCGTGGGCAGCCGCTTCCTCGCGCGCACCATTGCCCCCGCCGACGTCGAACTCATCGACCTGTAGGCGTCTTACTGCGGCAGCTCATACGGCAGCGGCAGGGCAGTCGCCTCGATGAGCGTCGCGGCATCCGGCCCCTGCGCCTCATCGCGCGCGCTCACGGCGGTGACGGCCAAGAACTCGCACGCCCCATCCTCGCCTCTCACGGCGTCGACAATCTTGAATGCGCGCCCGTCGGCGAGGCGTCCGGCGGTGCCGGGCAGGAGCTGCGCTGATGCCTGAGTGAGGAAGCGCTGCATGCGGCGTTTGACGCGGCCGCGATAGTGCGCGCGCGCGATCACCTC
Source organism: Gammaproteobacteria bacterium (assembly GCA_003140135.1). Taxonomy (GTDB): domain Bacteria; phylum Pseudomonadota; class Gammaproteobacteria; order Steroidobacterales; family Steroidobacteraceae; genus PALSA-1196. The sequence goes on along the minus strand of PLIX01000101.1, from coordinate 4,313 downwards.
CTGGCCCGTGTAGCAGCCCTTGTCGAAGGCGATGGCGCCGAGCGCATCGAGGTTCAACATTTGCGCGACGAACTCCTCGGAGGTTGCGCCGTACACCTGCGGGAGGCCGGCGGCGATGTCCAAGCGGCGCCACGTGTGCCGATCGCCGGACGCGGGGCCTGCCGCATCCGCCGCCTGGATGCACAGCCACCTGCCGCTCTCGGCCGCGATGCGCACCACGGTGGCCGCCGCGAGCGCCGGCGGCGGCGCGTCAGTCCCCGCAAGGAACCCGTCAATGCGCAATTCTTCCGAGACATCTTTGATCGTCACCTTGGCCCGCAGGATAAATTTTGCAAGCCTTGCCGCGACGATCGCACAGAGCTCGCGTGGCAGGATGGCGAGAATCTCATCGGGCGCGGTGCGCACGAGCCGCAGGACGGCAATCGTTCGGCCCTGGGGGTTGTGGTAGCCCGAGAGCACCAGGTGTTCGCTTCCCACCTGCCGCATGTCGTTTGAGAGCTGGCCCTGCAGAAAACGCTCGGCATCGCTGCCCTGCATGCGCAGGGCTCCAAGATCCGGAAGGGCTATGGTTTCGATGGGATCGCGCATGAGCTTCAGCATTGTTTTTGCAGAGGTTTCTGGTGGTTCCGGTCGGGGAATTCTGGCAGACTTGCCGCCTATGCAAAATGCCCCGGACAATCTCGACCGCGACGCATCTGATACGCAAGCCTTAGAAGCGCCCGAGGCGGTGGTACCGTATCTTAAGCCCCAGGAGATCGGCGGGCCCTGCGGACCTGAACCGACGCGCTTCGGCGATTGGGAACGCAAGGGTCGCTGCATCGACTTTTGAACGATCGCCTAGTCGCGAGCGGCGGCAGCATTTCGCCAGACTCCGCCGCGAGAGCACGCATGCCTGAACGACCTCTTTCGCCTCACCTGTCGGTGTACAAGTTCAAGTACACGCTCGCGACTTCCATATTGAATCGTTTCGCGGGACTCATCCTCTCGCTCGGCCTCATTCTGCTCGTCTACTGGCTCGTGGCGCTGGCAGCCGGCGCGCGCGCCTATGAGCAGGCGCGCGCCATCCTGTCGCTCGGCGTGTGCAAACTCGTGTACGCGATTCTGCTGGCCGCCTTCGTCTATCACCTCACCGCCGGAGTCCGGCATCTGATTTGGGATACCGGACGCGGGCTGGAGCGCGCAAGCGCGCGGCGCAGCGCCTGGATCGTGGCCGGGGTGAGCCTCATCGTGACGGCAGTCCTTATCTACTGGCTGTTGCGGCCGGGAGCCTACGCCCGATGAGTCTGCGCGATCCCTTGGGGCAGGTCCTGGGCCGCGGCTCTGCGAAGCAAGGCGTGCATCACTGGTGGCTGCAGCGAATGACTTCGGTGGCGCTCGTGCCCCTGTCGATCGGGTTCGTCGTCGCCTTGCTCGCTCTGCCGGGGCTTGACTACGCCACGCTCGTCGCATGGATGCGCCACGGCGGCACCGCACTCGGACTCGTGCTCTTCGTGCTGGTCGCCGCGCGCCACTCGCATTTGGGCGTGCGCGTGGTCATCGAGGACTACGTGCACGCGGACGGCCTCAAGACTTTGGCCCTCGTGATCTCGAATTTCGCGCATGTCCTCGCCGCCGCCGCCGCCGTCTTCGCCGTGCTGCAGGTGGCCCTGGGAGGCCGCGTGTGAGCAGTGACGACTGGGTCGACCACAGCTACGACGTCATCGTGATCGGCGCGGGAGGTGCGGGGTTGCGCGCCACCCTCGGGCTTGCGCAAGCGGGACTTGCGACGGCGTGTATCACCAAGCTCTTTCCGACGCGCAGCCACACGGTGGCGGCCCAGGGCGGAATCAGCGCCGCCCTCGGCAACATGGGCGAGGATGACTGGCGCTGGCACATGTATGACACGGTCAAAGGCTCTGACTGGCTCGGCGATCAGGATGCGATCGAGTTCATGTGCAAGGAGGCCGCCGCCGCAGTCATCGAACTTGAGCACTATGGCCTGCCGTTTTCGCGCACCGCCGAGGGGCGCATCTACCAGCGTCCCTTCGGTGGCATGACGACGCACTTTGGCAAGGGCATCGCGCAGCGCACCTGCGCCGCGGCGGATCGCACCGGGCATGCGATGCTGCATACGCTGTATCAACAATCGATCCGCCACCGTGCGACCTTCTTCGTCGAATACTTCGTGATCGACCTCATCATGGAGGACGGCGCCTGTCGCGGTGTCGTCGCGCTCGATCTGGCGGAAGGCAAGCTGCATCGCTTCCGCGCGCACATGTGCATTCTCGCCACGGGCGGCTACGGCCGTACGTACTTCTCCTGCACTTCCGCTCATTCGTGCACCGGGGATGGCAACGCCATGGTGTTGCGCGCGGGATTGCCGCTGCAGGACATGGAGTTCGTCCAGTTCCATCCGACCGGAATCTATGGCGCCGGCTGTCTCATTACCGAAGGCGCGCGCGGCGAGGGCGGCTATCTGACGAACTCCCGCGGCGAGCGCTTCATGGAGCGCTACGCGCCCAATGCCAAGGACTTAGCCTCGCGCGATGTGGTCAGTCGGGCGATGACCCTCGAGATCCGCGAGGGCCGCGGCGTCGGTCCCGAGCGCGACCATCTTTTTCTGCATTTGGAGCATCTCGGGCCGGACGTCATCCACGAGCGCCTCCCCGGAATTGCCGAGACGGCGCGCATCTTCGCGGGCGTCGATGTGACGAAAGAGCCTATCCCGGTGCTGCCAACCGTTCACTATAATATGGGAGGCATTCCCTGCAATCATCACGGCGAGGTCGTCGCGGGGCGCGCGGGCCACCCCGATGGCACCGTGCCCGGCCTCATGGCCGTGGGCGAGGCGGCCTGTGTGTCGGTGCACGGTGCGAATCGCCTCGGCTCCAATTCCCTGCTCGACCTCGTCATATTTGGGCGTGAAGCGGCCCGGCGCTGCACGGAGTTGCTGACTCCGGGCGCGGCTCACCGCGCTCTTGCGCCGGGTGCGGGCGATGCGGCGCTCGCGCGCCTCGAGCGCCTGCGCCAGGCGAACGGCTCGCGGCCGACGGCCGCCATCCGGCTTGATATGCAGAAGATCATGCAGCTCGACGCGGGCGTGTTCCGATCCGGGGAGACCTTGCAGCAGGGCATCGATAGGCTCGCGCAGGTTTTGACGTCATTCGCGGATGTGCGCGTCATGGACCGCTCGCTCATTTGGAACAGCGATCTCATCGAGACCCTCGAGCTGGAAAATCTCCTGCTGCAGGCGAGCGCCACCATTCAATCGGCCGCGCATCGCACGGAAAGCCGCGGCGCTCATGCGCGCGAGGACTTCCCGGACCGCGACGATGTCGGCTGGCTCAAACATACTCTCGTGTGGCTCGATGCGGACGGCCACGCGCGCTTCGACTATCGGCCCGTGCATTTGCAGCCGCTGACGCGTGATGTCGAATCCATCGCGCCGAAGACACGGACCTACTAGCGAGGCTGTGACCGGTGGCATTGGGCGCCACGCGCAGTCTTGCTTGCGGCCGGGCGCGGGCCGGGCGCGCGGCCGTGGTGCGCGGCCGTGGTGCGACCCTGCGATGCAGGCGGCGGCGCGCAGCGCGGCTACTTTGGATGCCGCGGGACGTTGGTAGACTTTAAGGACAGAGGAGCATCGATGGCGCAGTTCTTTCTGCCGCGCAATTCGCGGATCAACCGCAAAGGCCGGGTGCACGCGGCGCCGCAGGGCGCGCGCGCCACGCGCGCGTTTCGCATCTACCGGTTCGATCCCAGCGCGAAGGAGGGGCCGCGGCTGGATACCTTTGAGCTGGATCTCGCAGGCTTAGGGCCCATGGTGCTCGATGCGCTGATTCAGATCAAAGCTGCGGTGGATTCGACGCTCACCTTCCGCCGTTCCTGCCGCGAGGGCATCTGCGGCTCGTGCGCCATGAACATCAACGGCGTGAATCGGCTCGCTTGCACGACGGCCATGGAGGACTTAAGCGGCGAGATTCGTATCTATCCGCTGCCGCACATGCCGGTGGTGAAGGATCTGGTGGCGGACCTTACGACCTTCTACGCGCAGTATGCGGCGGTGCAACCTTGGCTTAAGACCCAGACCCCGGCGCCTCCGGATCGCGAGCGGCTGCAATCCAAGGCCGACCAGGAAAAGATTGACGGGCCGGCCGCCTGCATTCTGTGCGCCTGCTGCTCCACCGCCTGTCCGAGCTACTGGTGGAACAGCGAGCGGTTCTTTGGCCCCGCGGCGCTCTTGGCGGCGTACCGCTGGATCATCGACAGCCGTGATGAGGCGAGCGGCGAGCGCCTCGATGAGCTTGAGGATCCGTTCCGGCTCTATCGCTGCC
>PLIX01000114.1 GCA_003140135.1 Gammaproteobacteria bacterium | reverse complement strand
ATCAACGAGATCGGGCATTTGACCGGCAAGCAGACGATCGCCGAGTTTGCCGAGAACGCGGAGATCATCCAGATGCTGACCAGCCTCGGCATCGACTATGCCCAGGGCTACGGCATCGCCCAGCCCCAGCGGGTCTTGAAGTCCGCCGTCGCTTAAGTACCCACTTCAATAGCCACGCGGTTGCGGTTGACTTGCGGCGACATCCGCGACACCTGGGAACTATTCACGCGCCAGCCATTACGGCGCCGAGCCATTGTGTAGAAAATCCAAACGCAGCGATAAATCGATCGCGTGCACGTGCTTGGTGAGCGCGCCGATCGAGATGTAATCGACCCCCGTTTGCGCGACCCGGCGTACGGTTGCCAGATTCACGCCGCCAGAGGCCTCGAGTTTGACGGGCCGGGCACGCTCGCGATTCCACGCTACCGCGGTGATGAGCTCGGCCTCGGCGAAATCATCGAGCATGATGATGTCGGGCTCCGCCGCGAAGGCGTGCTCGAGTTCTGCGAGTGACTCGACTTCAACCTCAACCTTCAGGCCCGCGTTTTGCGCGCGCGCCGCCCGGATGGCCGCCGCGAGCGAGCCGGCGGCGGCGATGTGATTTTCCTTGATCAGGAACATGTCAAAAAGACCCATGCGGTGATTGTGCGCGCCGCCGCAGCGCACGGCGTACTTCTGCGCCGTGCGCAGACCCGGCAGCGTCTTGCGCGTATCGAGCAGAGTGCAGCCGGTGCCGGCGATCGCTTCGACATAGCGGCGCGCCGCAGTCGCCGTACCGGACAAAGTCTGCAGGAAGTTGAGCGCCGTGCGCTCGCCGGTCAGGACCGCGCGCGCGGGCCCTTCGATCTCAAAGAGGAGCGCGCCCGCCTTGACTGCATCGCAGTCCTGCGCGTGCCAGATGATCTGGACGGCCGGATCCAGGCGCCGAAAGGTCTCGTTGACCCAGGCGGCGCCGCAGACGACGGCCTCCTCGCGCGTGATAGCCCGTCCGCGCACTTCCTGCTCCGCCGGCACGAGCGCCGCGGTGACGTCGTGCGCGCCCACGTCTTCGGCAAGCGCGGCTTTGACCTGGCCGCCGACGTCGATGGGGCCGGGATCGGTGAGCCCTGCGCTCCCTAAAATGGCAGGCCGTGAAATGCCGAGCCCATGCACAGGATCACGGGAATGGACAGCACAAAGTTGGTGCGCGAGGCCAACCCGGCGGTCTTGCGCGCCGCCGCCTTTTCCGCATCGGTCGCCGGCACGATGCCGAGGATCTTTTTCTGATTCGGCCAGATGAACACCCAGACATTGATGAGCATGATGGTGCCAAGCCAGGCGCCGATGCCGATGATGAGGCCGTACTGATCCTTGCCGCCGTGGCCGAGGGTCAACGCATTGGTGAAATTCAAAGTGCGTATCAGATACCAGGCACCGGTGACCCAGGTCGCCACCGCCCCCCAGCGAAACCAAAAGAGCGCGCGCGGTGCGATGTACTTCGCGATGCCCGCCCCACCCGGGCCGCCCTTATCGGCCGCAGCCGCCGCAAGACCCGGGGTCTGCACGAGGTTGAAGTAGAAGAGGAGGCCGATCCAGGTGATGGCACTTAGGATGTGGAGCCAGCGGGCAAGCCCCAGCTCATAGAACGAGCCGGGGGTCAGGCCCAGCGCCGCGACAATGATCATGATCACGATCGCAAGGACGACGCCGGTGGTAATGGCGCCGCGGACTGAATTGAGGGGATTCATGGGTTTAGAGCCTCCCTTGGGCCAAGGCACCGCGTTCGGCGCCCAAGTTATTGTTCTGACTATGATAAAGAGTCTTCGAGTTTGAAGAATAGGCGAGGACCCCCCATAATTCAATGTGTCACGCGATGCGCAGGCGCGCCCTGAGTCCCCCTGTATCAAGATCTGCATCCTGGATGCGGCGGGGTTGTGCACGGGCTGTCTGCGCACGGTGGCCGAGATCGCATCCTGGATGGCGATGACGAGCGCCGAGCAGTGGCAGCTCCTCGCCGAATTGGAACAACGCCGCAAGCGGCGCCCGCCGCAATCAGAGCTTAAGCTCGACTGAGCCCGCGCAACGAGGTGAATGGAAAATGGATATCGTCGAACGCATCAAATCGGAGCTCTCATCAAGCCCAGTCGTGCTTTTCATGAAGGGCACGCCCGATTTCCCGCAGTGTGGATTTTCGGCGCAGACGGTCGCGGCGCTGCGCGCCTGCGGCGCCGACTTCAAGCATGTGAATATCTTCGAGGAACCGGAGCTGCGCGAGGGTCTGAAGCGCTATTCGAACTGGCCCACCTATCCGCAGCTCTACATCAACGGCGAACTCGTCGGCGGCTGCGACATCGCTCTGGAGATGTATCGCAGCGGCGATTTGAAGAGGCTCCTCGACGAGGCGCACGCCGCCGCTTAAATCCAGCCGAGCGCGCAGGCTTGCGCATGAGCCTCGCCAAAGCTCTCGCGCAGGCGGTTGCACACGTAGCAGAAGACATCCGCGGTGCGTTCGGCATCGTACGCCGCCGAGTGCGCCGAGCCTGCATCCCAGCTGAAACCCGCAACCGTCACCGCTTTTGCAAGCACCGTTTGACCGAGAGCGGCGCCGGCGAGGGTTGCCGTGTCAAAGCACGAGAAGGGGTGAAAGGGATTGCGCTTCAACTCCGCCCGCGTGACCACGGCATTGAGAAACCCCAGATCAAAGGCGGCATTGTGGCCGACGAGAATCGCGCGCGTGCAGCCGTGCGCGTGCAGGGCGTGGCGCACTTCACGAAACACTCTCTGCAGGGCGTCGCGCTCGGGCAGCGCCGGGCGCAGCGGATGGAAGGGGTCGATGCCGTTCACGACGAGCGCCGCCGGATCGAGGCGCGCGCCGGCGTAGGGCTGCACGTGAAAGCTGTGCGTCGCGCCGCGCACCAGCGTGCCGTCCGCAGTGATATCGATGAGCACCGCCGCAATTTCCAACAAGGCATCGGTGGCTGCGTGAAATCCGCCGGTCTCGACATCCACCACCACCGGCAGAAATCCGCGAAAGCGCCGCGCCATAAGCGTCGCGCCCGGCGCCCGAAGCGCGCTTTGCGCAACCACCGGCGCCGTGCCTTGCAATCCGATATCCATGCGCAACTCCGTCACGGCGCGATGCGCCACTGGACCTGTCCGCCGGCCCTGAAGGGAATGAGCTCGTCATCTCCGAAGGCAAGACTGTGCGGGACCGGCCAGGGATCGCGCAACAGCGTGATCTTCTCATCGTTGCGCGGCAAGCCATAGAAGTCTGCGCCGAATTCGGAGGCGAAGCCCTGCAGGCGGGGCAGGGCGCCCGCGGCCTCGAACACTTCC
>PLIX01000285.1 GCA_003140135.1 Gammaproteobacteria bacterium | reverse complement strand
GTCCATCATGAGTGCCTGTCCGCCAAAGAATTCAACCTCTGCAATTATATAACGCACCTGGGTTGCCGCGGGCACGCACGTCGCGTGTAGCGCCCAGGCTCGCTAGGCGGCGGCGCTCCAGCGGCTCTGCGACTCGACCGTTTCGATGACCGCGCCGCCGATACATTGGTCGCAAGCGTAGAGAACCGCATATTGACCGGGCGTGACGGCGCGCTGCGGCTCATCGAATGTGATGTGTGCCGTGCCATCGGCAAGCGGTTCGACCCGGCAGGCTTGATCGGCTTGGCGGTAGCGCACCTTGACCTGAGCGCGAAAGGCACTCGACGGCGCGTCCGTCAGCCAATGCACGACGCCCGTTGCGAGCTTACTGCTCGATAAGAGCGGATGGTCGTGTCCCTGAACGACGACGAGCACATTGCGTGCCGCGTCCTTCGCGGCGACGAACCACGGCGCCTGCGAGTAGCCGCGCCGCCCGCCGACCGCCAAGCCCTCGCGCTGCCCGAGGGTGTAGAAGGCAAGCCCACGATGGGTGCCGAGCTGCACGCGCTCCGGGGTTTCGATCGCGCCCGGCGTATCCGGCAGAAAGCGCGCGAGAAAGTCGCGAAAGGGACGCTCGCCAATGAAGCAGATGCCCGTGCTGTCTGGCTTGTCAAAGACCGGCAGTCCCGCGCGGCGCGCGCGCGCGCGAACCTCGGACTTTTCCAGGTCGCCGAGCGGCATCAAGGCGTGCTTGAGCTGCGCGCGCGCGACAGCGTGGAGGAAGTAGCTTTGATCCTTCGTGCGGTCGCGCGCCTTGTGCAGCTCGACGCCCGCCGTACCCGGCAACAGCCGGGCGTAGTGGCCGGTCGCAAACCGCGCGGCGCCCAGGCGCCGCGCATAGCGCACCGCGGCACCGAATTTGATCTCGCGGTTGCACAGGATGTCGGGATTGCCGGTGCGCCCGGCGCGCTGCTCGGCCAGGAAGTACGCAAACACGCGCGCACGATATTCGGAGGCAAAGCTCACCCGATGCAGAGGGATGCCGAGCTCGCCCGCCACCGCGCGCGCGTCCTGGTAATCTTGTGCCGCCGTGCAATAGGAATCATCTTCTTCGTCCCAGTTGCTCATGAAGAGCCCTTGGACGTCCCAGCCGCGCTCTTTCAAGATGAGCGCGGCGACAGCTGAATCCACGCCGCCCGATAGACCGACGATGACGCGAGTGGGGGAGGGGCTGGACATGGCGCGAATTGTACGCGCCCTGGCTGCGGTGCGTGCGCGCGACTAGAGCCTGACGGCGGTGACTTGCGCAGCCGAGTCCAGATCAAGGCTTGCCACCGCATCGAGCGGCAGACGGCGGCCGCTCAGGTAATCGTCGATACAGCGCAGCACCAGGGGGCTGCGCAGTCGCGGCGTGCGCTCGATGAGCTGCGCGCGGCTCAACCAGTGCGTGCGCACGATGCCGCGATCCAGGGGCTGGTCGGCATTGTGGTCGCAAACGGCGCCGCAGAAGGCGAATCGCAGGGTCGCGCGGCCCGAGGTGGGACTGCGCCACAGATACACTCCGAGGAAGGCCTCGGGGAGAAACATCCAGGCAGTCTCTTCGCGCACTTCGCGCACCAGAGCTTCGATGATGGTTTCGCCGTTCTCGAGGTGGCCGGCGGGTTGATTGAAGACCAGTCGATGATTGATGCGCTCCTCGACGACGAGAAAGCGTCCGTCGTTCTCGCTGACGGCCGCGACGGTAATGTCCGGTTTCCAAGCCATGCTCGCCATTGTAGCCCTCGGCGGCGTGGCAGAGCGGTCTCGTTCAGCCACGCCGGGCGGCGCGCAGCCCATGCTCCGGCGCGCTCGCGTTCCATACTGTGTCGAACTCAGTCAAATACAGCTTGGCGACCGGCGGATTGTTGAAGTCGGCTATGCCGTCCCAGGTATCCGCGCGCATGCGATACGCAATCGCCCGATCGTCGGCGATCAGATAGGCCGAGGCACGTTGCGGTGATTGCGCCGCGACGTAGCGGATGTCGATGCAGCTCGACAGGCGCCGCCCCATGGCCACGAAGCGATTGCTGTCGCGCATGACGCGCGTCGGCTCGACCAACAGCACGCGCACCTTGGAGAAGCTGCGCGCCAGTACGAAATGTTTGACGATCTCGAGAAACGCCGTCTGATCATAGAGATCAGGTTCCAGATCCGGCGTATAGATCGACATGAGACGCTGCGCTCCGGCCGCGGCGCGGTTCACCGCCTGGCGTGCTTCGACCAAGGTTGTGAAGACCATGAGCGATTCTGTCGAGCGCCGCCCGCCCTGCGATCCGTCGCCGGACTCCGACTCGGGCGCATAGCGGGCGTTCGCGAGCTGCGCCAGATCGGCGGTTAAGTCTGATTCGTCCCCGGGAGCATTCAAGATCGAGAGCCTGTCTTGAGCGCCTGCGCACCGGCAGGCTCCGCGATCTTAGGAAGGGGCGGAGCACTGGGTTGCCGATCGGGTCACGCTTTTGTGCGACGCCGCGGCCGCCTCCGGCCAAAAGCGCGGCGCAGTTCGCACTTTTGGGAGACTTACACCTCGAGTGCGAGGCGCGCGGCCAGCCCGACGTAGTCGGATGGCGACAGTGCCCGTAGCCGCGTTTTGTCGGTTGCCGCGAGCGGCAACGTGTCAATGAAAGCGGCGAGCGAAGCCGCATCGATCGCGCGCCCGCGAGTAAAGTCCTTCAGCCGCTCATACCCGTCGGGAACACCAGCGGCACGCATCACTGTCTGCACCGCCTCCGCGAGCACCTCCCATGCCGCCGTCACGTCGGCTTGCAGGCGTGCCGGATCCGCGGCGATCTTTTCAAGGCCGCGCGCGAGTGCGCTATAGGCGACGAGCGCATGCGCAAGCGCGACGCCCATATTGCGCAGCACGGTCGAGTCGGTGAGATCGCGTTGCCAGCGCGAGATGGGAAGCTTTTCGGCGAAATGACGCAGCAGAGCGTTGGCGACACCGAGATTGCCTTCCGCATTCTCAAAATCGATGGGATTCACCTTGTGGGGCATGGTCGAGGAGCCGACTTCGGCGGCGAGCGCGCGCTGCCGCAGGTAGCCGAGCGAGATATACCCCCAGAAGTCCCGGCACAGGTCTATGAGGATCACATCGAGTCCTGCGAGGGCATCGCAGTACTCCGCGATCCAGTCGTGCGGTTCGATCTGCGTCGTATGGGTGTTGTACTCAAGGCCCAGCGATTCGACGAATGCGCGGCTGACGGCAGGCCAGTCGACGTCCGGTGCCGCTACGACATGCGCATTGAAATTGCCGACGGCGCCGTTCCATTTGCCCAGTGGCACGACGGCGGCCCAGCGGCGCCGCGCACGTCGCACACGGGTGACGAAATTTGCAATCTCCTTGCCCAAGGTTGTCGGGCTTGCCGCCTGCCCGTGGGTGCGCGCGAGCATCGGGGTTGCGGCCTCGCGGCGCGCAAGCACGGTGAGGCGCTCATCAAGCGCATCGATCGCCGCGATGAGAATCGAGCGTGCCGCGGCTAGGAGCCGCGCGTAGCTCAAATTATTGAGATCCTCGGAGGTGCAGCCGAAGTGCACGAGCTCCAGTGCAGCTGCGCTGGCACCGGCGGCGAGGAGCTCCTGGCGCACGTAGTATTCGACGGCCTTGACGTCGTGATTGATGCGCGCTTCGATCTCCTTGACCGCGGGCGCGGCGAGCGCGCCCGGCTCGTGCGCCAGTTCCTCGGCACGGCGGCGCACGGGCGCGGCGAGGAGCGCGTACGGCAATTGCGGCACGGCCGCGCTGAGATGCAGCAGCCAGTGCGCTTCGATGCGGATGCGCTCGCGGATGAGTCCCGCCTCTGACAGGAGTGCCCGCAAGGGCTCGGTCGCAGCCCGGTAGCGGCCGTCGATCGGCGAGAGCGCTTCGATGGGGCTCGAAGGCATGCGTTCTTTAAGAGAGGCCTCGAGGTGTTACGATTCTCAATCATATCGCATACTGGCGGCCTTTCGGAGCCTTGCGCATGACAACCTCGTCTCGAATCGAGCGCGACAGCATGGGAGAGCTGCAGGTGCCGGCGGATGCGCTCTGGGGCGCACAGACGCAACGCGCCGTGCAGAACTTCCCGATCAGCGGTACCACGCTGCCGTCCACCTTCATCGCCGCGCTCGGCCTCGTCAAACAGGCGGCGTGCCGCGCCAATGCGGCCCTTGGACTCTTGGCGCCGAACCTTGCGCGGGCGATCGATGCCGCCGCCGCGGAGGTGGCCGCCGGGAAACACGACGCGCAATTCCCCATCGATATGTTTCAGACCGGCTCGGGAACGAGCACCAACATGAATGCCAACGAGGTGATCGCGCATCTGGCGAGCCGGCACCTGGGGCGCGCGGTGCACCCGAATGATGACGTCAACATGAGCCAGAGCAGCAACGACGTCATCCCGACGACGATCCATGTCAGCGCGGCGCTCGCAGTGGAGCGCACGCTGCTGCCGGCGCTGGAGCACGTCTGCCGCGTGCTGCAGACGAAGGAAGGCGAAGTCGGCGCTGTCGTGAAGACCGGCCGCACGCATCTGATGGACGCGATGCCCGTGACGCTGGGGCAGGAGCTGTCCGGGTGGCGCGCGCAGCTGCAAAATGGCCGCGCACGCCTGCAAAGCACCATGCCGCGACTGCTCGCGCTCGCCCAGGGGGGCACGGCGGTCGGCACCGGCATCAATGCGCACGTGCAGTTCGGCGCGCGTTTCTGTGCAGAGCTTGCGCGCCTGACGGGACTGCACTTCGTTCCCAGCCCCAACTATTTCGAGTCGCTCGCCTCCCAGGACGCCGCGGTCGAACTATCGGGGCAGTTGAAGACGATCGCGGTCAGCCTCATGAAGATAGCGAACGATCTGCGCTGGATGAATAGCGGACCGCTCGCCGGTCTGGGCGAGATCGCCTTGCCGGCGCTGCAGCCGGGCAGCAGCATCATGCCGGGGAAAGTCAATCCCGTCATTCCCGAGGCGGCTGCAATGGTCGCTGCGCAGGTGATCGGATACGACACGACGATTACCATTGCCGGCCAGGCAGGCAATTTTCAGCTGAATGTCATGCTGCCCGTCATCGCCTACGACCTCCTCGAAAGCATACGGCTCCTTGCCAATGTACTCGTCGCGCTCGCCGATCGGGCCATCGCGGGGTTCACCGTCAATCGCGAGCGGCTTGCCGAGGCGCTCGAGCGCAATCCCATTCTCGTGACGGCGCTGAACCCGATCATTGGCTATGAGAAGGGCGCGGCGATCGCCAAACAGGCCTATGCCGAAGGCCGGCCGATTCGTGAGGTCGCGCAGGAGCTGACGAACCTGTCTGCACAAGAGCTCGCCAAGCTCCTGGATCCTCTGGAGCTCACCCGCGGCGGCGTCAAGGGCGGCGGCAGCCCAGGCGGCTGAGCGCTTTGCGCCCAGTGACCGACTGGAAGGCTCGCATCACCGAGCGCCTCGCGGGGAGCGCGCCACGCCACGAGCCCGAGGAGTGGCTGCTGCCCGGCTTGTCGCGTGCGGAGACACATGCGCTCAAGCTGCTGTTTCCTGCGGCGCTCATTCCCGCGGCAGTTCTCGTGCCGCTCGTTGAGCGCGCGCCCGAACTGACGGTGCTCCTCACGCAGCGCGCGATCGAGCTCAAGAGCCACGCGGGACAGATCTCGTTTCCCGGCGGACGGCTCGAAGCCGGCGAGAGCCCGCGCACCGCAGCGCTGCGCGAGGCGCGCGAAGAGATCGGACTTGATCCGCGCTTCGTCTCGATCGTCGGATATCTGCCCGACCATGTGCTGCTGAGCGGCTTTCGCGTGACGCCGGTCGTCGGCTTCGTGCGTTCGGGTTTTGAGCTGCAGCTGGCATCCAAGGAGGTGCAGGACACCTTTGAAGTGCCGCTCGCTTTTGTTTTCGAGCCGGCCAATCATAAGACCCGGCTGCGCCGCCTGGCCGACGGCGCGGCCGAAGTCGAGGTGTGCGACATTCCCTTCGGCGCGCACAATATTTGGGGCGCGACCGCAGGCATGCTGATTACGCTGTATCGACTCTGCACGAGCGAGACCCCGCCATGAGCGCTGCCGAAGCCGCACTCACCGCGCTCCTGGATGTGATGGCGCGGCTGCGGGATCCGCAGGAGGGCTGCCGCTGGGATCTTGCGCAGGACTTCAAGAGCATCGCGCCTTATACAATCGAAGAGGCCTACGAAGTCGCCGACGCGATCGAGCGCGCGGATGCGGCGAGCCTGCGCGACGAGCTTGGCGATCTACTGTTTCAGGTGGTGTTTCACGCCCGCATGGCACAGGAGCGCGGCTGGTTCGATTTCGCGGACATCGCCGCCGCCATCCACGACAAACTCCTGCGCCGTCATCCGCACGTCTTCAGTGCGCATCCGCAGCCGCTCGACGGGCCTGCGCTCGAGGCTCTTTGGGAAGAGCAGAAAGCTCGCGAGCGCGCCGCCGTCGCCGAAGGTGCGCCGGGGCCGAGCGCGCTCGCCGATGTCCCGCTCGCACTGCCGGCACTCACCCGCGCGGCGAAGCTCGGTCGCCGCGCGGCGCGCGTCGGCTTCGACTGGGTAGAGGCGACGCCCGTGCGCTCGAAGGTGATTGAAGAGCTCGCGGAGCTCGATGCGGCGCTCGGCGAGCGCTCGTCGGACGCGCCGGCGGGCGAGACGCCGCGCGCCGAAGTCGTCGAGGAATTCGGGGACCTCCTGTTTGCGCTCGTCAATTGGGGTCGCCATCTACGCATTGATCCGGAGGCGGCGCTGCGGGCGGCGAACCAGAAGTTTGAAGCCCGCTTCCGCCACATGGAAGCCCTCGCGCGCACGCGCAATCTCAACCTGCGGGCACTCGCGGCGGATGCGTGGGAGGAGCTTTGGCGCGAAGCCAAGGAGGCGGCAGTGCGAGAGGGGAGTTCTTGATGCGCGCGCGGCCACTCGGCCGCCGCCAAACTTCCTAGGAATACTTGCGCGGCAGCGACACGCGAAAGGTTGTGCCCACGGGGCGGCTGTCCAGCTCCAACGTTGCCTCGAGAAGCTCACACAAGCGCTTCACGATCGCAAGCCCGATGCCCTCGCCATGCGCAACCGGTACGGGCGCCTGCGAATTTTGGGCCTCGAGCGGCACTGTACCCTCCGCGTGGGACGTCGTCTGCGGCGCATCGTCGACCCGATGGGCTTCGCGCGTCGCCTCTTCGAGCGCCTGCGCGATCGGGGCGCTTGTGGTCTGGGTGATCCCCGGGCCTGAATCGGCAATCGAAATCAGCCAGCGGGGCCGCTCGGCAGTGCCGTGGACTTCCCATTGCACTGTAACTCCGCCCTGGCGCGTGTACCGGAGCGCGTTCAACAGCAGATTCTGCGCGACGCGCAGGATTTTGATGCGATCTCCTTCGACTTCGAGCACGCCAGGCCCGGCCGTGCGCAGAAAAAGGTTCCGCTCGGTCGCAAGCGGGCGCAGCGACCCGCATAACTCGCGCATGGTCGTCGCGGCATCGAAGGTATCCAGATAGAGCTGATCCTGTCCTGCATCCAGACGCGCAAGATCGACGAGGTCGGATAAGAGTTCATGGAGCGAGTGCACGCCGCGCTTCAGCACATGCAGCGACTGGGCGCGCACCGCCTCGGGCGCGTCTTCCCGATCGAGCATGGTGGAAACGGTTTGCAGTACTCCGACGCTGCCGCGCAGATCATGGGCCGCCTCGCGCCAAGCGCCGGCGCGTCGCTCCCCGAGAGCCGTGAGTCCCTGCAGACCCCGTTCAAGCTCTGCGACCTGTGCCGCCGCTTCCGCCTGCCGCATCTGGGCGAACTGGCTTGCGCTCTCGCTGACGCCGTCATTGATGAGGCGCACCAGCGCGCGCCGAGCGACCGGCATGGCGGCGCGTGCATCGGCGCCGAGACTGCTTTCAAAAAGCTCAAGTTCGGCAAGCAAACACAGATGCAGATGACCCCAGTCACGCGCGGCTTCACGCGGATTGTAGCCCTGCTGCCAGCGCTGCAGTCCGTGGGCGGCCGCTCCCTCTTTTTGATCCTCGGCTGCCTCGTGCTTCTCCTCTGGATCGTTTTCCGCGTTGAGGCGCCGCTCGAATGTATCGAGCATCTTGGGAATGTGATCGATGAACTGCGCTTTCGACAGTGTCGAGGCGGTGCTCAGGCGCGAGTCCGCATCCACCGCGCGCCGCCAAGCCTCGAGAATCGCCTCGCGCTGCGAGCCTAAGTGCGCGGCAAGTGCGGCAAGTACCTTAGCGTGTTGGGCGTCGCTCACGGCGTAAATTACTCACCTTGCGATCGATGACTTGCAGTTCCTAGGAGATTTTGAACTCGATACCTTGAGCGAGCGGCAGCTCGCGGCTCCAATTGATCGTATTGGTTTGGCGCCGCATGTACGTCTTCCAAGCATCCGAGCCGGATTCGCGTCCGCCGCCGGTATCCTTCTCGCCGCCAAAAGCGCCGCCGATTTCTGCTCCGGACGTGCCGAGATTGATATTGGCAATGCCGCAATCGCTGCCGGCCGCGGACAGGTAGCGCTCCGCATGCTGCAGTCGATCGGTGAAGAGCGCGGAGGAGAGGCCGTGAGCTGAATTGTTTTGCAGCGCGATGGCCTCATCGAGCGATTGCACGGGAATCACATACAGTATCGGCGCAAAGGTTTCCGTCTGCACGATGGGCCAATCGTTGCGCGCCCTGAACAGAGTCGGCTCCACGAAATTTCCCGGCCCCGCGAGCACCTTGCCGCCGTAGAGCAGTTCCGCGCCGGCGGCGCGCGCGGCGGCGACTGCGGAACGAAACTGCTCCATCGCGCGTGCGTCGATGAGCGGCCCCATGAGCGTGCCGGGCTCGAGCGGATCGCCAATGCGGATCTGCCCGTAGGCATGCACCAGGCGATTCTCGAGTTCCGCGGCGCGGCCTGTATGCACCAGGACCCGGCGCGTCGAGGTACAGCGCTGGCCTGCCGTGCCGGCCGCTCCGAAGACGATGGCCGGCACCGCCAGATCCAGGTTCGCGGTCTCATCGACGATCACCGCGTTGTTGCCGCCGAGCTCGAGGAGGCTTTTGCCGAGGCGCGCTGCCAGGCGCTCGCCCACTTGCCGCCCCACGCCCGTCGAGCCGGTGAAAGACACGAGCGCCACGCGCCGATCATCGACAAAACGCGTGGCAAGCTCGGTGCCGGCGTCAATGAAGAGCTGAAAAATGGGCGGCAGGCGGGCCTCTTTCATGACGCGGTTGCACAGCTGCTGCACCGCGATCGCAGTGAGCGGCGTCTTCGGTGACGGCTTCCATACCGCGACGTTGCCGCCGATCACCGCCAGACACGCGTTCCAGGCCCAAACCGCTACGGGGAAATTGAACGCGGAGATGATGCCGACGACACCGAGCGGATGCCATTGCTCGTACATGCGATGCTCGGCGCGCTCCGAGTGCATGGTGAGCCCGTAGAGCATGCGCGACTGGCCCACCGCGAAGTCTGCGATGTCGATCATCTCCTGAACTTCTCCGAGCCCCTCCGCGAGAATCTTGCCGTTCTCGAGAGATACCAGGGTTCCAAGGTCCGTCTTGCTCGCCCGCAGCGCCTCCCCGAGCAGGCGCACGGCCTCGCCGCGTTTGGGCGCCGGCACCGCACGCCAGTGCGCAGCAGCGGCGGCGGCCGAACTTATGACGTCCTCATAATCCGCAGGAGTGGCCGCGCGCACCGTGGCGATGAGTTCCCCGCTGGCAGGATTCTTGACGGCAATTTCGCGCGCATCGGTGGCGCTCGACCAGCCCTGCGATCCGGACCAGGCGCCCGGATGGACACGATTGACGTCGAGGCGTGCGAGCAGGCCCTGAATGTCCAGCGCACTCATGGCGCGGCCGCGGCGGTCAGTCTGCGCTGGCGGCCCGCCTTGCCGGAGACCACAACCTCAGCCGAGAGATCCTTCGTACCGCCCTGCGCAAAATAGCGCCCAAAGCGGTTACGCAGAATGTCGGGCATGCTGAATTTCTCCTGTGCGATGAAGCCTGCGTACTGCTGCGGGTGCTGCAGCACCAGGTCCACCACCGCCGTGATGCCGGCGGCCGTCGTCACCTGGATGGCGGACCACAGCCGACCCGCGATCAGCTGCGGGTACACCTTGTTGACGTAGTTCTCTTCGCGCAGCTCACCGTCCTGGCTGCCGGTCACGGCTGCATAAATGATGACGACGTCCTGCAAGGTCTGCGGCACCGCGTTCTCGAGCACCTGCTTTAGGGTCTTGCGATCGTGGTTGAGCTTCAGGTCATTCATGAGAAACTGCATTTGCGCGCAGTGACCCGGATACCGCATCGTCTTGTAGTTCATCGACTCGCAGCGTGCCCCGTGGCTGTCGGCGAGCGAGCCCAGGCCGCCCGATGTGTTGAAGGCTTCATAGAGGGTGCCGTCGATCGCAATCTCCTCCAGCCCCTCGAGCGGTGCGACTTCGACCGTGCGCCCATCTGCGATCGCCTGGCAGGGGTTGCCGTACTCATTGATGAGACCTTCCGTTGACCAGGTGAGCGAGTACTTGAGGACGTTGTTGGGATGCTGGGGCAGGGCCCCGACCCGCAGTTTTACAGTCCGCAACGTGTCAAAGTGGCTCATGAGCTCATTCGCGGCAATGCTGATGAAACCCGGCGCCAGCCCGCATTGCGGCACAAAGGCCTGCGGTGCGCCAGATGCGATGCGTATCACCTCGTGCGTCACCTCCACGTCTTCGGTGAGATCGAAGTAGTGCGCCCCGGCGCCGCGCGCCGCCTTGGCGACTCCGACGTTGCAGTAATAAGGCAGGCTTGAGATCACCGCATCGACCGGATGTGCCGCCAGATGCCGGGCGAGCGCTGCCGAGTCGCTCGCATCCAAGGCGATGGCGCTGAGATTAGCGCTGCCGTGCGCGCGCACCACTGCCTGCGCCGCCGGACCACTCACATCGCCGAGGAAAATCGTGTAAGTACCAGATTCTGCTAGTAATCCTGAGATGAGCGCCCCGATCTTGCCGGCGCCGAGAATCAGTACACGATGCATGCCAGTCCCCTCATATCAATCATCAGCCGCGCGGAACGGCGCGCATTCTGCATCCGACTCCCGCGCTGCGCCACCCCCGGATGGAGTTGGGGGGCGCACATGAAATGTGTAGCATCCGGGCGATGCGCTCTCCCGAGTCCCTTCCCTGGCATGCGGCAAGCTGGCAGACGAAGTCTGCCCAGCAGCAGCCGACGTACGGCGATCCCGCGGCGCTTGAGCGAGTGATCGCTGAGCTCTCGCGGCTGCCGCCGATCGTCGTCTCCTGGGAGGTCGACGCGCTCCTCGAGCGTCTGGCAAGCGCGCAGCGCGGACAGGCGTTTCTCCTGCAGGGCGGCGACTGCGCCGAGAGCTTCGCGGACTGCGAGTCCGATCGGATCGCGAAGCAGCTGAAGATTCTGCTGCAGATGAGCCTCGTGCTGCTGCATGGCCTGAAGAAACCCATCATCCGGCTGGGACGCATGGCCGGCCAGTACGCGAAACCGCGCTCCGCCGACACCGAAACGCGCGACGGCGTGACCCTGCCGAGCTTTCGCGGCGACCTGGTAAACCGCGCGGAATTCACGCCCGCGGCGCGCGCCGCCGATCCGCAGCTGCTGCTGCGCGGCTACGAGCGCGCGGCGCTGACACTCAATTTCGTGCGCGCACTCGTCGACGGCGGCTTCGCCGATCTGCATCACCCGGAATATTGGGATCTGGGGTTCGTCAAGCACTCGCCGCTCAAGGATGCCTACCACGGGATCGCCGACTCGATTTCCGACTCGCTCGATTTCCTCGAGGGCATCAGCGGCCGCGCCGTGCACGAGACGACGCATGCCGACTTCTACGCAAGCCACGAGGGACTGCATCTTCTGTATGAGCAGGCGCAGACACGCTTCATCCCGCGGCAGCAGCGCTGGTACAACCTCTCGACCCACCTGCCCTGGATCGGCATGCGCACCGCGCAGCTCGATGGCGCGCATGTCGAGTACTTCCGCGGGATTTCCAATCCGGTGGCGGTAAAAATCGGCGCCGCCATGGATTCGGGCTGGCTGCAGGGCCTGGTCACGACCCTGAATCCGCACAATAAGCCCGGACGGCTGACGCTCATCCATCGCTTCGGGGTGAAAGAGATCGAGCAGGCGCTGCCGCGCGCCATAGATGCCGTGCGTCAGACCGGACAGACGGTGCTGTGGGTATGTGATCCGATGCACGGCAACACGGAAACGAGCGCCGGAGGGTTCAAGACTCGCCGTTTCGAGAACATCTTGGGAGAGCTGCAGAGCGCGTTTCGCATTCACGCGGAAACCGGCTCGTACCTGGGCGGCGTGCACATTGAATTGACGGGCGACGATGTGACGGAATGTACCGGCGGCGCGCGTGGCCTCACGGATGGGGACCTGCAGCGCGCCTATCGTTCAACGGTCGATCCGCGCCTGAATCATGAACAAGCGCTGGAGCTGGCATTACTTATCGCCGAGCACAGCCAGACCAGACGCGCCGATCGCCGCCACGCGCGCTAGCGCAGCCAAGTTCGCCTTGCGCGCGGCATCGGCGCGCCGGTATTCTGTGCGTATACCGAGGACCACCGTGAATACTTCCGCGAGGGAGCGGCCCGAACCGCTCAGGATCGGAGCGCCCGCGCGCGCGGATTTTCAAGCGATTCTCTGCCCTGAGGCGCTGGAATTTCTTGCGGCACTGAATGCGGAATTTGGCGGCCGCGTCGCCGAGCTTTTGCAGGCGCGCGCGGCGCGCAAGCGGAGTATCGAAGCCGGGGAGCGTCCGGACTTTCTGCCCGCAACGCACGCACTGCGCGAATCCGCATGGAGCATCGCCGCAATCCCTGACGACCTCCTCGACCGCCGCGTCGAGATCACCGGGCCCACGGATCGCAAGATGATCATCAACGCCTTGAACTCGGGCGCGCGGGTCTTCATGGCCGATTGCGAGGATTCGCTCTCCCCGACCTGGGCGAACCTCATCGGCGGCCAGCAGAATCTCTACGACGCCGTACGCCGCACGATCGAACTCGTGAGTGCCGAGGGCAAGGTCTACCGCCTGAATCGCCACACTGCCGTGCTCGTGGTGCGCCCGCGCGGCTGGCATCTGTACGAGCGGCATTTGACCCAAGGGGGCGCAGCGCTGCCCGGCGCGCTCATTGATTTTGGGCTTTATTTTTTCCACAACGTCCGCGAGCTCATGGCGCGCGGCACGGGCGCCTACTTTTATCTGCCGAAGATGGAGAGCCATCTGGAGGCGCGCTTGTGGGCGCAGGTGTTCGACTTCTCCGAGAAGTATCTCGCTGTGCCGCGCGGCACGATTCGCTGCACGGTGCTCATCGAGACCCTGCTCGCCGCCTTCGAGATGGACGAGATCCTNNCTACATCTTCAGCTTCATCAAGCTCTTCGCAACGCGCCCCGACTGCATCCTGCCCGACCGCCAGAAAATTGAGATGACGACGCACTTCCTGCGCTCCTACTCGCTCCTGTGCATCAAGACCTGCCACCGTCGCGGCGCGTTTGCCATGGGCGGCATGACCGCGCAGATTCCCATCAAGAATGACCCGGTCGCCAATCAGGCGGCTCTTGAGAAGGTGCGCGCCGACAAGGAGCGCGAGGTCGCCGACGGCCACGATGGCACTTGGGTTGCTCATCCGGCGCTCGTGCCGGTCGCCCGCGAAGTATTCGACCGCGTGATGCAGGGCCCCAACCAGGTGCACCGTTTGCGCGAGAAGATAGCGGTGAGCGCGGCCGATCTTCTCACACCGCCCACGGGCGCGATCACCGCAGCGGGGTTGCTCAACAACGTGAGTGTCAGTATCCAGTACCTTGCCGCTTGGCTGGGCGGCAATGGCTGCGTGCCCATCAACCATCTGATGGAAGATGCGGCGACGGCCGAGATCGCGCGCGCGCAGATCTGGCAGTGGATCCATCATCCCGCCGGCGTTCTCGCCGACGGCCGCAAGGTGACCGTCGAGCTTTTTCGTGGCCTGCTGCAGGCTGAGACCCAGCGGCTTGCGAAACAGCTCGGACCCAATGCCTACGCGCAGAGCCACTTCCGCGCGGCCGCAGACATTCTTGATGAGATGACGAGTGCCGCCACCTGCGCGGATTTTCTGACCCTGATCGCCTACCCGCAGCTGCAATGATGCCCATAGGAGTGACCCACCCAATGACCCGCACCGCCCAGAACCTGGCGAACGAATGGAAGAGCCACCCCCGCTGGCAGGGCATCACCCGCGGCTACCGCGCGGAAGATGTGGTGCGGCTGCGCGGTACGGTACAGGTCGAGCACACGCTCGCTAGGGTCGGTGCCGAGAAGCTCTGGCGCTATTTAAAGGAAAGGCCGTTCGTCAATGCGCTGGGGGCGCTCACCGGCAACCAGGCCATGCAGCAGGTGAAGGCTGGATTGGATGCCATCTATCTCTCGGGCTGGCAGGTCGCAGGCGATGCCAATCTTTCCGGCCACATGTATCCGGACCAGTCGCTGTATCCCGCAGATTCCGTGCCGCATGTGGTCAAGCGCATCAATAACGCCCTGCAGCGCGCGGATGAGTTGCACCATGCGGAGGGCAATGATTCGATCGACTGGTTCAAGCCCATCATCGCCGACGCCGAAGCAGGCTTTGGCGGCGTGCTCAACGCCTTCGAGCTCATGAAGCAGATGATCGAGGCGGGCGCCGCCGGCGTGCATTTCGAAGACCAGCTGTCTTCGGCGAAGAAATGCGGCCACATGGGCGGCAAAGTCCTCGTGCCGACGCAGGAGGGTGTCAACAAACTGGTCGCCGCCCGCCTCGCGGCTGATCTGTGCGACGTCCCGACCGTGCTGATTGCGCGCACGGATGCAGAGTCCGCGACGCTGATCACATCCGACGTCGATGAGCGTGATCGCCCGTTCATCAGCTCGAGCGAACGCACCGTGGAGGGCTTCTTCAATGTGCGCGCAGGCCTCGACGCCGCCGTCGCGCGCGGTCTTGCTTATGCACCCTATGCGGACCTTCTCTGGTGCGAGACCGGAGTGCCGGATGTGGAGGACGCGCGGCATTTCGCCGAAGGCATTCACCGGCAATTTCCCGGCAAGCTTCTCGCCTATAACTGCTCACCCTCCTTCAATTGGAAGAAGAAGCTCTCGGATGCGCAGATCGCGAAATTTCAGCGCGAGTTGGGCGCGATGGGCTACAAATTCCAGTTCGTGACGCTCGCAGGCTTCCACGCGCTCAACTATTCGATGTTCGAGCTCGCCCGCGGCTACAAGGAGAGCCAGATGAGCGCCTATGTCGAGCTGCAGCAGCGCGAGTTCGCGGCCGAGAGCTTGGGGTATACCGCGACCAAGCATCAGCGCGAGGTGGGCGCCGGGTACTTCGACGACGTCACCCAGGTGATCAATGCCGGCACCTCTTCGATCACCGCCTTGAAGGGCTCAACCGAGGAAGCGCAGTTTGCGACAGCCAAGCGCTAGGGGCGCAACGAAGAAACAAGGACGTTTCGGCCCACCAGTGGATTGCGCAACATAGTGGAGCAAGAGCGCCAGTGAAGAGTGATAATACTCTCATGCCGCCCTCGTTCACGCGCACTCTTCGCTTGAAGGTTCGCTCCGAAGCCTATGCATGGCTCAATGCTGCGGCAGCGGAAGTGAATCAAGTCTTCAACTACTGCAATGAGACGAGCTACAAAGCCGCCACCCGCACGGATTTGAAGCGTAAATGGCTCACAGGCTTTGACCTGTGCTCCCTCACGGCCGGCGCCTCGCAGTACTTTGAGAAGATCGGCGCGGATACGATTCAGTCGGTGTGTAATCACTACGCCCAGAAGCGCCAGGCTGCCAAGAAGCCGAAGCTGAACTGGCGCGCGAGTCGTGGCGCCCGGCGTTCGCTCGGGTGGATTCCCTTCAAGGCGTTGAGTCTCAAGCGCAAAGGCCGGGGTGTGCGTTTCGCCGGCAAGTGCCTGCGGGTGTTCGAGCGGGAACGTCTGGAGGGGGTGAAGTGGCAGGGCGGTTGCTTTGCGCAGGATGCGGTCGGAGACTGGTGGTTGTGCCTGCCGGTGAAGGTGCAGGCCGAGTGCACCATCGCACCGCAGGAAGAGGTCGGCATTGATTTGGGGATTAAATGTATTGCGGCCACGAGCGACGGCGATCGCCTGGAAGCGGGTCGCTGGACGCGCCGCTATGCCGAGAAGCTCGCCTCAGCCCAGCGCCGGGGTCATCAGCGCCAGGCCAAGCGCATTCATCGCAAGATCGCGCGCTGCCGGGCAGATGCCTTGCATAAGTTTTCTCGAAAGATGGTAGATCGATATCAGCATATAGTCGTCGGTGACGTGAGTACTCTGAAGCTCGTCAAGACACGGATGGCCAAATCCGTGCTCGATTCGGGTTGGGGGATGCTCAAGAGGTTTTTGGCATACAAGTGCGAGTACGCGGCCAGAAGCTTTGAAGTCACGAGCGAGAGATACACCACCGTCACCTGTTCTCATTGCAGAGCCCTGAGTGGTCCGCGAGG
>PLIX01000173.1 GCA_003140135.1 Gammaproteobacteria bacterium | reverse complement strand
AGACGCTCAATACCATGACGCTGGGAGGCTTCGCGCTGGCGGTGGGAATACTGGTCGATAATGGCACGGTAGTGATCGAAAACATCGAGCGCCACGTGCACTTGGGAGAGCCATTGGAAACGGCGATCATCACAGGAGCGGGCGAGGTCGGTGTGCCGACGATGCTGGCGACGCTGTGCATCTGCATCGTGTTCGTGCCGGTATTCCTGCTGCAGGGGACCGCGAAGTACCTATTTTCGCCGCTGTCGCTCGCGGTATGCGTGTCGCTGCTCGCAAGCCTGGCGCTGTCGTTCACGATGGTGCCAGTATTATTCAAGTACCTCATGCGCTCCCAAGCGTCGGGCGCAAAGGCCGGCCAAGCTGCAGTAAGCTCGTCACAGCAGGCGCGTTCGAATCCCTTCATGGCGATTCACTATGGCTTCGATCGCGGATTCCAGCGCTTTCGCGAAGGCTATCGCGACGCGCTCGCCTGGACCTTGGCCGCGCCCTTGCCCACTGTTGTCTTCTTCGCCGGACTGATCTTGGCTTCTCTATTGCTGTTTCCCGCCCTGGGCCGGGACTTTTTTCCGCAAGTGGACGCGGGTCAAATGCGGCTGCATGTGCGTGCTCCACCGGGCACCAGAATCGAGCAAACGCAGAATTATTTCGCCGCCGTGGAGGCCGCCATCCGCGACATCGCAGGGCCGGCACAGATCGACACCATTCTGGATAATATTGGCCTGCCTTACAGCGGGATGAATATCGCGCTCAGCGACTCTGCGACAGTTGGGCCGATGGATGGCGAAATCCTGATCGCACTGAAGAAAACACATACGCCCACGGCGGAGCTGGTCGCGCGGCTGCGCCGCGAACTTCCGCGCCGCTTTGCGGCTCTGCAGTTCTTTTTTCAACCCGCTGATATCGTCGATCAGGTCCTGAACTTCGGTCAGCCCGCGCCGATCGATATTCGGATATCCGGTCCCCACAATGATCGAGCGTATGCGCTTGCGGCGAAGCTCGCGCATGATTTGCAGCGCGTGCCCGGAATAGTCGACTCCCACGTGTTCCAGGTACCGGATGCGCCGACCATCGACGTCGATGTCGATCGCGCGCTCGCATCTCAGCTCGGTCTTGATCAGCGTGCGACCGCCAATAGCGTGTTGGTGACTACCAACAGTAGCGCGCAGAGCGCGCCGAATTTTTGGGTTGACCCGCGCAGTGGCGTCAGCTATCCCTTGGTGGTGCAGCTGCCGACGTACAGTATCAATTCAGCCCACGATCTGTGGACCATGCCGGTGACCGCCGATGGCAACAACGCCCGCGACCAGATATTGATGAACGTGGCTAGTTTCGGGCGTGGCAAAACACCTATGGTCATGTCGCAGCTCAACATTCGGCCAGTGTTCGACGTCGATGCCGATGTCCAGGGGCGCGATCTCAATTCTGCCGCTGCGGCAATCGACAAAGTCATTGCAGCTGACCGGCCAGATCCTAAAGAAGCAATCTCCGTGACCTTAAGCGGCCAGGTCGAAACCATGCGTGAGAGCTACGCCGGTCTCTTTTCTGGTATGGCGTTGGCGGTGGTTCTCGTCTACCTCTTCTTGGTCATTAACTTCCAAAGCTGGATCGATCCTTTAATCGTACTGATGGCAGTTCCGTTCGCCTTGGTTGGGGTGCTGTGGATCTTGTACCTGACTGGCACCCATATGAGCGTACCGGCGCTAATGGGTACGTTGATGTGTATCGGATTGACAACTGCCAACAGCATTCTTGTCGTGACGTTTGCCAATCAGCGCATGGAGGCGGGTGACGACCCGACACTGGCGGCAGCTACCGCCGGCTATACCCGAATGCGACCGGTGCTGATGACGGCCGGTGCCATGATCCTGGGCATGATCCCAATGGCGCTTGGGATTGGCGAAGGCGGTGAGCAAAACGCTCCTTTGGCGCGCGCGGTCATCGGTGGGTTGCTGTTCGCAACCATCGCAACTTTGGTGTTTGTACCGACCGTCTACCGGCTGTTACGCAGGAGCGCCGCGCCTTCGCCTTCAGCCTCCTTGGAGGATCCCCTTGCAATTTCCTGATCAGCCCAAGAGTGGCAACACTAGTTCATCTGCAAGCGTTGCGACATCGCCTCCGGTCGCCGATTCCGGTGCGCCTGTCGATGCGGCGATGCACTATTCGGAGGGCACGGGCCGGCGGCTGAAGCTCGTTGCGCTCGCTACCGCTGCAGTGCTAGTCGTTGCGTTTCTGATCATGCATATGACGAAGCTACATTCCGAGCACGTCCTGGCTCGCGATACAGCCGCATCGGCGGCCGCGCCTGCATTGGTCGATGTGGTGACCGCGCACAAGGCGCCCGCGGGTCGTCCCCTGACGCTGCCCGGGGAAACGGCGGCTTGGTATGAGAGTTTGATCTACGCGCGGGTCAGCGGCTATGTCGGCACATGGTCGGCCGATATCGGCGATCACGTTGCGATGGGGCAGGTCTTGGCCACTATCGAAACACCCGAATTAGATGCCGATTACCTTGCGGCAAAAGCCAAACTCACGGCTGCACAGGCACAAGTTAAGGTGAGGCAAGCCGAAGCCGCATTTGCGAAGAGCACTTATGAGCGTTGGCGCGATTCGCCTAAAGGGGTGGTTTCCGAACAAGAACGCGAAGACAAGAAGGCGGGTCAGGCGTCAAGTGTGGCCGAACTCGATGCAGCACGTGCGCAAGTCAATCTCGCGCAGGCCGATGTCGAGCGGCTGGCTGCGTATGAGAAGTTCAAAAGCGTTACGGCGCCATACGCAGGGACCATCACCGAGCGACGAATCGACATTGGCAATCTCGTCTCCGCCGGCTCGACCGCCTCGACACCTCTTTACCGCATGGCGCAGGACGATCCGCTGCGCGTCTTCGTCAATGTGCCTCAAAGCGCCACGACCGATTTGATGAAGGTCGGCGTACCCGTGGAAATCAGGACCGACGGCGTGGCCCAGCCTATCGCGGGCAAGATTACCCGGACCTCGTCAGCAATCGATCCGCAGGCGCGCACCTTCCGCGCCGAAATTGACATCCCCAATGCTCGCCTGACTCTGGTACCCGGAATGTACGTCGAGGTGGGTTTCCTGCTCGACAATTCCGGGTTGCTGCAGGTTCCCGCCGCCGCCCTCGTGTTCCGCTCCGGGCGACCTCAGGTAGCCGTGGTGGACGGCGCCGGCACGCTGCACCTTCGCAATGTCACGATTGGGCGCGATGACGGCAATACCATTGAACTGCAGTCCGGGTTGATCGACGGCGAGCGCCTCGTGCTCAACTTGAGCAACCAGATCGCTGATGGGCAGAAGGTGCGTGTGAGCGACGACAGCGCTCCGCGCACAGTTGCTGCAGCGCGCGCTCCCTAAGTTGTGGTGCGCGTGATGACGACAGCACGATTTGTCTACTTCTTCTTCAGCAGTGCCGCGCTCTGCGCATGCGCGGTCGGCCCCAACTATCATGCTCCGCGGACGTCGACGCCCCCGACGTTCGCTGCCGCGGCCGCGCCTGCGCAGGGAGCAAGCGCGGTGCCTGCGTCGGTCGATCTTGCCCAGTGGTGGCGCTCACTTCAGGATCCAGAGCTTGATTCTTTGATCGAGCGCGCGATTAAGGCCAATCCAGATCTCGAGATCGCTCTGACGCGTCTCCAAGAAGCCAGAACCCAGCTCGCGGCTGTGACGAGCGACATCCTGCCGCAAGTGGGTGCAGGTGGCGGCGCCGCGCACGGCACAGGCAGTGATCTTGCTCGCGGCCGCGCGCCACAAACGCTGGTGGCCGCGGAAAATACGGGCAAGCTGAGCCAGGTCCAGCAGCTCGTCGGGTTCGATGCCGGCTGGGAGCTGGACTTATTTGGCAAATACCGCCGCGAGATCGAGGCCGCCAAATATGACACGCAGGCAGCTGCATGGACGCGCAATGCCGTGCTGATCTCGGTCGTCGCCGATGTGGCGCGGTCGTATGTCGACATGCGTGGCTTGCAAATGAGGCTTGCGATCACGCGCGAAGACGTTGCGTCCGCCCAGCAATTTCGTGATCTCGTGCAGACTCGCTACGACCGCGGCCTTACAAATGAGCTCGATCTCGCCTTGGCCAATCGGGAGCTTGCGAGCCTGAAATCCGAGCTCGCGCCGCTACTGGCACAGATCAACGCAGTCAAATACAGCATCGCCGTACTCCTCGGCCAATACCCGGAACATCTCATAACGGAATTGGAGAAGCCGGGTCTTATCCCGGCCCTTCCTCTGCAGGTTGAACCCGGGATTCCGCTTGACCTTCTCAAGCGCCGGCCCGACATTCAGGAGGCCGAACGGCAATTAGCAGCAGCTAACGCCCGCATTGGTGTCGCGACCGCGGACCTGTTCCCGCGGGTCGCATTGACGGCCGGTGTGGGTACGCAGTCCTCGAGAATCGGCAACGTGCCG
The DNA here is from genome assembly GCA_003140135.1 of Gammaproteobacteria bacterium. Lineage (GTDB taxonomy): Bacteria > Pseudomonadota > Gammaproteobacteria > Steroidobacterales > Steroidobacteraceae > PALSA-1196. The sequence goes on along the minus strand of PLIX01000173.1, from coordinate 5,442 downwards.
GGCAGTCACATCTGGTCCGTCGGGCCGTCCGTTTATTGGCCGCTGTTGGATTTCGGCTCCCTCGATGCCCTGGTGAGCGTCGCCGATCTGAAGACGCACGAACAACTGGTGAGCTACCAGCGCACGGTCTTCGATGCGGTGCGCGACGCCGACACCGCCATCGGCAACTTCGCGGCCGAGCAGGATCGCTTGAAGAACCTCGATGTAGCGATGGTGGCAAGCGAACGCGCGGTGAGCGTGGCCTCGCAGCGTTATGATCGCGGCCTGACCGACTTTCTCAACGTCGTGGATGCCGAGCGGCAGGAATACGAGCTGGAGAATGAATATGCGGCCACCCAGCAAAGCGCCGCCGATGCCTTCGTCAGTCTTTACAGGGCGCTCGGCGGCGGCTGGGAGCAATATCAGGGAGTGCCTTCCATTCGGCGCTCGCTGCCCGCCGTGATGGCCATTTTTCGTAGGTTGGCCGTTAGCGAGGATCCGCAAAAATAAGTGCGCCCCGTGTGGACGCTGGCAACAAAGTCGCCGCTTACATCACGGCAGAGGATGGCTACTGCGCATCGCGCAACAGCTCGTTGATGGAGGTTTTCGCGCGCGTCTGCGCGTCGACGCGTTTCACGATGACAGCGCAGGCGAGCGCATAGCGGCCGTCGGGGGAGGGCAGCGTCCCGGGCACGACCACCGAGCCTGCCGGCACGCGTCCTTGAAGGATCTGTCCGCTCGCCCGGTCGTAAATGCGGGTGCTCTGGCCGATGAATACGCCCATCGAGATGACGCTGCCGGCCTCGACCACGACGCCTTCGACGATTTCCGAGCGCGCGCCGATAAAGCAATCATCCTCGATGATGGTCGGTGTCGCCTGCAGCGGTTCGAGGACGCCGCCGATGCCGGCGCCACCGGACACATGCACATTGCGGCCGATCTGGGCGCATGAACCGACCGTCGCCCAGGTGTCAATCATGCACGCGCGGTCGATGTAGGCCCCGATATTGACGTAGCTTGGCATGAGTATCACGTCGGGCGCGATATAGGCTCCTTTGCGCACCACGGCGTGCGGTACGATGCGCACGCCGCTCGCGCGCAATTCCTCAGCGGATGCCGCCGCATATTTAAGCGGCAGCTTGTCGAAGAAGCGCGTGTAGCCGCCCTCGATGACGGCGTTGTCGTGAATGCGGAAATACAACAGCACCGCCTTCTTCAACCACTCGTTGACGACCCATTGGCCGTTTTTCTTTTCCGCGACGCGCAAGCGCCCGCAATCCAGCAGATCCAGGCAGCCATCGAGGGCGAGCGCGAGTTCGCGCGGGTGGCGCTGCGCAGTGAGCGCGGCGCGATCCGCGAACGCGGCCTCGATGAGCGCCGACAGATCTTCTACGTCATGCATTCGAGATGATGAACTCACGGATCCGCTCGGCAGCCGTGACGCAGGAGTCGACGTCGGGCACCAGCGATATGCGCACGCGCTCGGCTCCGGGATTTTCGCGCACGCTGCGCCGCCCCAGATAGCTGCCCGGCAGCAGGGTCACATTCTGGGTCGCGAAAAGATCGCGCGCGAACGCCTCATCGTCGCCGCCGACATGCGGCCACAGATAGAACGCCCCGGCAGGTCGAGTGACATCGATGAGCGGCGCGAGGATGGGCAGCACGCGTGAGAATTTCTCCTGATAAAGACGGCGGTTCGCGGCCACGTGCGCATCATCGTTCCACGCGGCCGTGCTCGCGGCCTGCGTCGGCAGCGGCATCGCATTGCCATGATAGGTGCGATATAGAAGGTAGCGCGCGATGATATGCGGATCGCCCGCGACGAAGCCGGAGCGCAAGCCCGGAACGCTCGAGCGCTTGGAGAGGCTGTGGAATACCACACAGCGCTCGAAGTGATCGCGGCCAGCCGCGATGCATGCCTGCAGCAGGCTCGGCGGCGCCGCGGTTTCGTCGCTGTAGATCTCCGCATAGCACTCGTCCGCGGCGATGACGAAGTCAAAGCGCTCGGCGAGCGCGAGCGCCTCATTGAGGTAGGCCGGGGTGAGTACCGCGCCCGTCGGGTTGCCCGGGCTGCAAAGAAAGAGCACCTGGCAGCGCTGCCACACGGCAGCAGGGACTGCAGCCAGATCCGGGATAAAGGCGGTCGCGGCGGTCGCATCGAGAAAGTACGGCTCGGCGCCGGCCAGTAGCGCCGCGCCCTCGTAGATTTGATAGCAGGGATTCGGCATGAGCACGAGTGGCGCGGCGCGCACATCGACCACGGCTTGGACGAACGAGAAGAGCGCCTCGCGCGTGCCGTTGACCGGGAGCACCATCGTATGCGGATCGACCGACCCCGCACGCAGTGCAAAGCGCCGCTCCAGCCACTGTGCGGCAGCGGTGCGCAATTCGATGCTGCCTACGGTCGTGGGATAGCTGCCCAGACGATCGAGGTTGCGCTCGAGCGCCTGCAGGACGACCGTCGGCGGCGCGTGCTGCGGTTCCCCGATGGACATCGCAATAGGCGCCAGGTGCGGCGGCGGCTGCACCGTAGCCTTCAATTGGGCGAGGCGCTCAAAAGGATAGGCATGCAGGCGCGCGAGTCGCGGATTCATGCCGCTCGGCGCCGATCGAGGGCCTCGGTGAGACGATCCTTCAAGCGGGCTGAAGCTGCGTCATCGAGCGGCCGATTGTCAGCGCCGGTCACATAAAAGACATCCTCGGCGCGCTCGCCGACGGTCATGATCTTGGCAGCATGCAGCTCGATGTGCTCCTGCAGCAGCACCTTGCCGACGTCGCACAGCAGTCCCGGCCGGTCGCCCGCGATCAGTTCGAGCACGGAACGCTGATTGCGCTCATCGACGCTCATGCTGATGCGCGTCGGGGTGTTGAACATGCGCACCTGCCGCGGAGTGCGGCGCGAAACGGCGAACGGCGCATCATCCGTGCGCTGGATCGAGCGCCACAGCGCCCCTTCGATCTCGCCTTGGCGCTCGTCATCGGTGATCGGCGCGCCGTCGTCCTCGAGCACGTGATACAGATCGAGGCTGAAGCCGTCCCCGGTAGGCGTGATGCGCGCGTCCACGACGGTGAGGCCGAGCTGATCGAGCACGGCGGTGGTGCGCGCAAAGCCGTGGCCGCGCAGGCGGGCAAATATGAGCACGCCCGTCGTGCCGCGAATGCTGCGCGGTTCGAGCGCGACCAATGGCTCATCAGTGTGCGCGCCGCGCTGCGCGAGCAGGCGCGTGTGCCAGGCAACCTCGGCGGCGGTATGGCGCAGAAAATATGGCGCGGAGAAGCGCAGCCAAGTGCGCTCAATCGCCACCGGCGGCACGGCGTGCTCGATGAGCTCACGCCGCGCGGCATCCTGAGTTTCGCGCACGATCTCCTCCTGATCGATGGGGCTCTCAAGGCCGCGCCGCAGCGCGCGCTTGACGCGTTCGTAGAACTCGTGGAAGAGCGAGGCCTTCCAGGAATTCCACAATCGTGGATTGGTGCCGCGCACGTCAGCGCAGGTGAGCACATACAGATAATCCAGATGCGTCTCATCGCCGACATGGCGGGCAAAGGCGGTGATGACTGCGGGGTCGCCGATGTCCTGCTTCTGCGCGGTGATGGACAAACTCAGATGATGGGCCACGAGCCAGGCGACGAGGCGCGCGTCGTAGCGCGACAGGCCCTGCTCCAGGCAAAAGGCGGCGGCATCGACCGCTCCCAGATCGGAGTGGTCGCCGCCGCGGCCCTTGGCGATGTCGTGAAACAGCGCGGCGAGGTAGACAATCTCGGACTTCGGCAGCTGCTGCATGATGCGCGACAGCTCGGGCAGCTCCTGGTTGTAGCGCGGCAGCGCCAGACGGCGCAGGTTGCTGACGACAAACAGCGTGTGCGCATCGACGGTGTAGGCATGAAACAGGTCGTACTGCATGCGGCCCACGATGCGGCCGAAGGCCGGTATGTAGCGCCCGAGTACGCCATAGGTATTCATGCGCCGCAGCTCGTGCGTGACACCGACGCTCGCGCGCAGCATGTCGAGAAAAAGGCGATGATGGCGCGGATTCTGGCGGAACTCCTCATCGATCAGCCACAGATTGCGCACCACACCGCGCATGGTCGATGCGCGTACGCCTTTGATCTGCGGATTCTGTTGCAGGATCGCAAAGAGCTCGAGAAGCGCCGACGGCGTGCGTACAAAGACCTCTTCGCTGGTCGACTCCAAGGAGCCGTTGCGTATCTGGAAGCGCGCATTCAGTGGGCGCGGCGGCTCGTTCTCCGAGAGGATGGCTTCGCGAAACAGCTGCAGCAGCAGCTCATTCAACAGGCTGACATCCATGACCGTACGGTAGTAGCGCTGCATGAACTGCTCGACCGCGAGCGTATAGGAGGCATCTTCGTAGCCGAAAGTGCGCGCCAGTGTGATCTGGTGATCAAACAGCAGGCGGTCCTCGTGCCGTCCGGTCATCACGTGCAAACCGAAGCGCACTTTCCACAAGAACGCCTGCGCCTGTTTCAGGCGGCGCAGCTCCGCCGGGGTGAGAAAATTCTGCTTGGCGAGCTCATCGAGGCTGTTGGCGCCGAAATGCCGCTTCGCAACCCAGGCGATCGTCTGGATGTCGCGCAGGCCGCCGGGACCGGTTTTGACGTTGGGCTCGAGGTTGTAGGCCGTATCGTTGGCCTTCAGGTGGCGCTCGGCCTGCTCGGCGAGCTTGGCCTCGAAGAACTCGCGCACCGGCCAAATGCGCTCCGGCGCGAGCGCCGTGCGCATCGCCTCCACTGCGGCGCCGTCGACGGCGTTCTTGTCGCCGAGCCCGACAAGACGTCCGGCCGCGATGGCGGCCGCTTCGGTGCCGCGCACGAACGCATACTCGAGGCCATGGGTCTCCATATGGCGCCTATTTCCAGGTGCCCGCGTGCGCAAAACCTGCTTCGGATGGCCGCCGATCGGCAAAAAAGGAGCGGCTGCCCGGCAAGGTGCGAACTGTCCCTCCGGTGGCCGGACGAGATGTCGCGCTGTTCGAAGCGCTTGCAACCGCGCTGGGCGCGCCCGCGCTCGGAGACGCGCTCGACGGCGCGCTGGGTGCGATCGTGCGCGCGCTGGACCTCGCCGCCGGCTGGATTTGGATCGTCGATACCGACACCAAGCGCTTCTATCTGGCCGCCGCTTTCGAGCTTCCGCCGTACCTGCGCGAACCGGTTCAAATGACCGGTGACCTCTGCTGGTGCATGGAATCGTTCGAGGACGGCGATTTCGACTCCACCAACGTCGAGTGGCTTTCGTGTTCCCGTCTGCGGCGCGGACAGCGTGAAGGCGGCGCCGCGCTGACGCTGGGCCTGCAATCGCACGCATCGGTTGCGCTCCGATTCGGCGACCGGCGCCTCGGGATCATGAACCTTTGCCCGCCGCCGCGCCGGCGGCTCAGCGACGCCGAACTCCAATTGCTCGCGGCGACCGGCGCGCAGATCGGTCTCGCGGTGGAGCGCGGCCGG
>PLIX01000079.1:25018-39001 GCA_003140135.1 Gammaproteobacteria bacterium | reverse complement strand
CCAAACCAATAGCGTGACGTAATTTTCGCGTGGTGCGGGTGAGCATTGACTCGGTACGAATTGGACTCCTGCAAGCGCTCCGGATTGTGTGCAGAACCGGATCCGAACGCGACCGCAACGGGCTCATCGATGCCCGAGGAGATCACCCCAGACGGCCGGCCGACGGGGCACGAGATGCCAATTCTCAAAAGAAAAGTTAAGAAGAATCTGCAGCACGCTGATTTTGCACACGGGTTGCGGCGGTCGGGGTCCTTCGAAAAGGCCGGGCGTGGTTCTTGCGCTTCTGGTTCGTGTGCTTAGCTGAATATGAGCGCCGCGAGGATCTTCGAGGCTATATGATGACCTTGACCTCCCGCTGAGGCGCTGTGCGGCGCGAGCGGTGATGTTGAGAGGCGCGGCCGCGGGTTATGCGCCTGGGTGATCGCAGAGGGGCGTTCATTTGAGATTGGCGCGAATCGCCTTGCTGCTCGGCATCACCACGCTTGCGACAGTCATCGCCGGCTGCGCGAATACCATCTATCTCCTCGCCAATGCGCCGACCGTATTCGGTTCCTACGATCGCCACACGAATCTCGCCTACGGCCAAGCGGCGCGCCAGCGCCTCGACGTCTACGCGCCGCGATATGCACGCAATCTTCCGGTCGTCATCTTCTGGTACGGCGGCACTTGGAAACATGGCCACAAGGCGAATTACCGCTTTGTCGGCGCGGCCCTGGCGGCGCGCGGCTTTGTCACCGTGCTGCCCGACTACAGGCTCTATCCGGCGGTGACTTTTCCCGCGTTCTGCGAGGATGCGGCGCACGCGCTCGCCTGGGTCGAGGCGCACGCCCGTGAGTTCGGGGGCGATCCGCACCGTATCGTGCTGATGGGCCACTCCGCGGGCGCGCATATTGCGGCCTTCATCGCCTACAACCATGCATTCGTGGAAAAGGCCGGCGCGCACAGCCAAGACATCGTGGGCCTGGTGGGGCTTTCAGGCCCGTACGCACTGGTGGCGGATACGCGCGAGCTGCACGCTATCTTTGCGCCGCCGTACACGGAGGCGGATTGGCAGCCGCTCGCTTTTGTCGATGCAAAGTCGCCCCCGACACTCCTCTTGCATGGACTCGACGACAAAGAAGTCGAGCCCGAGCAGAGCGTGGCGCTGCGCGATAAGCTCCTTGCCAATCATGTGAGCGTGCAGATGCACCTCTACCCGCATCGCGGGCACGGGGATACGCTCGCGCCGTTTGCGCTCCTGGCGCGGCGGCGCTCCCCTGCGTTTGAGGATTCGGTCGCTTTTATCGAGAGCGTGACGCGAAGCGATCCGTCGCCCTGATGAGCTCGTGCGTGTTCCCGGGCTCAAAGGCGGAGTGCCCGGCATCGGCGACGATGTGCAGATCCGCTTCCGGCCACGCGCGATGCAGCTCCCAGGCACTCGTCATCGGACACACGATATCGTAGCGGCCCTGCACGATTACCGCCGGGATGTGGCGGATGCGGCCGACGTTGTCGATGAGCTGATTGGGGGTTGCGAGGAAGCCGCCGTTCACGAAGTAGTGGCATTCGATGCGCGAGAAGGCTTCCGAATGGGTGTCTTGCCCGAGCTTCGCCGTGTAGAGCGAATTTCTGCGCAGGAAGCTGGTCGCCGCCTCCCACAGCGCCCACGCTTTCGCGGCACGGGAGAGCTCAGCAGGGTCACGGCTTGTGAGCCTGCGGTAGTAGGCACCCATCATGTCGCCGCGCTCCTCCGGCGGGATGGGCTCGATGTAGTGTTCCCACAGGTCCGGGTAGAGCGCTGCTGCTCCGTGCGGATTCTGATAGAACCATTCGAGCTCCCAGCGGCGCAGCAGAAAGATGCCGCGCAAGACGAGATGCGTCACCCGCTCGGGATGACTCTGCGCATAGGCGAGCGCGAGAGTGGATCCCCAGGAGCCGCCAAACACGAGCCAGCGCTCGACACCTAAGTGCTCGCGCAGCCTTTCGATGTCGGCGACGAGATCCCAGGTGGTGTTGTCGACGAGGGAAGCATGCGGACGGCTCTTGCCGCTGCCGCGCTGATCGAAGAGCACGATGCGGTAGCGCCGCGGGTCGAAAAAGCGCCGCATCTTCGCCTCGGTACCGCCGCCCGGGCCGCCGTGCAGAAACACTGCGGGCGCTCCTTGCGGGTTGCCGCTCTCCTCGAAATAGATCTCATGCAGCTCGCTCACGCGCAGGAGGCCGGTCTTGTAGGGCGACAGATGCGGATAGAGCTCCTTCAGCCTGCTTTTCGCGACCGCCTTCTTCGCACGCGCTGCACCCGTCACGATATCGGGCTCGCAAGCATCGGGCCGAGCGGCCTGCCGCCCAGGAGGTGCACGTGCAGGTGATAGACCTCCTGCCCGCCATGGGTGTTGCAGTTGATGATCAGGCGATAGCCCTCTTCAGCGATGCCTTCGCGCTTCGCAAGATCACGCGCCACGGTAAAGAGGTGCCCGATCAACGCCTCGTCGTCATCGCCGATATCGTTCGCGGTGGCGATGCGCTTGTTGGGAACGATCAGGATATGCGTCGGCGCGCGCGGCCGGATGTCGCGAAAAGCCGTGACTAGCTTATCGCGATAAACGATGTCGGCAGGCAGCTCGCCCGCGATGATGCGCTGGAAAAGAGTGTCCATGCAGTGACGTCAAGACTAGCCGGTGGCCGAGGGGCGGGCAACTCAACGATAATCCGTCCTGTTCCCATCCACGCTGCGCTGTTGCCGCCTTGAAACTGACCACAGACTCTCTCGCCGCGCACCTTGCGCGAGAGCTCCTGCCCGTCTATCTCGTATCGGGCGATGAGCCGCTCCAGGTCGCGGAGGCCGCCGATGCGGTGCGCGCGCGCGCGCGTGCCGCGGATTTCAGTGAACGCGAGACGCATGCTATCGAGCGCGTCGCGGACTGGGACGCAGTGAGCGCCGCGACCAGCAACCTGTCGCTGTTCGCCGCGCGCCGCATCATCGATATCCGGCTCGCGAGCGCCAAGCCCGGAGTGGCCGGCGGCGCGGCGCTTCTTAAGCTTGCGCAATTAAGGGATAAGGATTTTCTGGTGCTCATCAGCGCGCCGCGCCTCGACCGCGATGCGCAGAACGCGAGCTGGGTGAAGGCCATCGAGACCGCAGGCGCCTGGATACAGATCTGGCCCGTCGACGATCAGCACTTGGTCGCGTGGTTGCAGGGACGCTGCCGCCGCCTGCGCCTCAGGGCGGACGATGAGGCGCTCGAAATTCTGGCTGAGCGCACGGAGGGTAATCTCCTGGCCGCGCATCAGGAGCTTGAGAAGCTGCGGCTCCTCTTTCCCGAAACGCCGCTCACAGCGGCAAACGTGCTCGCAAGCGTGGCCGACAGCGCGCGCTATGAGGTGGCGCAACTGGGCGAGGCGGCGCTCGCTGGCGAAACGGCGCGCGCGCTGCACGTGCTCGCAGGCTTACGCGCGGAAGGCGTCGAGCCGACGCTGGTACTCTGGGCCATCAACAAGGCCGTGCATGACTTATGGAAGGCGCAGGCGGCGCCCGCTGGCGGCACGCCGCCGCGAACCTGGCAGCGCCCGGCTCAGGCTGCGGCGCTGGCGCAGGGACTGCGCCGTGCACGCAGCGTCCCCTTCGGCCGGGTGACGCTGCGCGCGGAGCGCGCCGATCGCATGATCAAGGGACGCCTCGCGGGCGATGCGTGGGATGAGTTGGCGCTCCTGACCGCGGAGTTCTGTACGCGGCCGCTCTTGCCGCTGCCTCGATCGTCTTCAAATAGGTATCGCTGATGCAACCGATTGGGCTCTTTGGCGGAACCTTCGATCCGCTGCACTATGGGCACCTGCGCACGGCGTTTGAGTTGTGGCAGGCGCTCAAACTTTCTGAAGTGCGCTTCATGCCCACCGGCAGTCCACCGCATCGCGAGCAGCCGCACGCGCCGGCGCAGTTGCGCCTGGAGATGGTCAAAGCGGCGGTCGCGGACCAACCGGCGTTCGTCGTCGACGACCGCGAGGTGCGCCGCACGGGCGTGTCCTATTCGGTTGATACGCTGACGGAAGTCAGGGCCGAGTATCCGCAGCGCTCGCTGTGTCTGCTGCTGGGGATGGACGCATTTCTGGGCCTGCCCAATTGGCATCGCTGGCGCGAGCTGCTGGACCTTGCGCATATCATCGTCGCGCATCGGCCCGGCTGGCGTGCACCCACCATGGGACCGCTCGGTGAGGTTATGGTCGACCGCGGCACCGGCAGCGTGCGCGATCTGCACGAGCAGCGCGCGGGACGTATTTATGTTCACGCGGTGACGCAGCTCGAGATCTCCTCGACTGAGCTGCGCCAGCTCATCTCGCAGGGTCGTGATCCGCGCTATATCGTGCCGGAGGAAGTTCGCAGGATCATCCGCGAGACGAGATGCTATGCTGCCGAGCAGCGCTGACTGCGCGGGAGATTCTCAAGCTTAACAATATCAGCCGTAGCCGTGCGCGCCGCGCCCCGCGGCGCGCATCTGCATTGCAGAGCATCGTGACTGCCGCACTCGAGGACATGAAGGCCGTCAACATCAAGAAGCTCGACGTCCGGGGACTCACCGACATCGCCGACACCATGATGATCGCCTCGGGCAATTCCGACCGGCACGTTCGCTCCATCGCCGAGCACGTCGTCGAAAAGGCCAAGGCTGCCGGCTTTCGCCCCCTCGGCGTCGAAGGCGCGCGCGATGCGGAGTGGGTTTTGGTTGACCTGCAAGACATACTGGTTCATGTCATGCTGCCGCGCGTGCGCGAGTTCTACGGTCTGGAGAAGCTGTGGGAGCCGGCGCCGCCCGATGCGAAACGTTCGCGCTGACGAGGACAGCCATGCGCATTCGCGTGATCGCAGTGGGATCGCGCACCCCAAGCTGGGTCCGTGAGAATTGCGAGGACTACGCCGCACGGCTGCGCTCGCGGTTGAAGCTGGAGCTCGTGGAAATACCGTCCGGCGTGCGCGGCGCAGAGCGCGGCGCACAAGCGGCGATGCGCCTGGAAGGAGCCCGTTTGCTTGCCGCCCTGCGCCCCAAAGAGTTCGTGGTGGCGCTCGATGAGCATGGCGAAGAGTTTGCGACCCGCGAGCTTGCGTCCTGGCTTGAATCGCGGCGGCGCTCCGGGCGGGACCTGGCGTTTCTCATTGGCGGCGCCGACGGGCTCGCCGCCGAGGTGCTCGCGCGCGCGGACTGCAAATTGGCTTTATCGCGCTTGACACTGCCACATGCACTCGCACGCGTGCTGCTGATGGAGCAGCTGTACCGCGCGCAAAGCATGCTCGATCATCATCCGTATCATCGTGGCTGAGCGACGATGCCAACGCCGCCACCCGTGCTCTGTCTCGCCTCGGCATCGCCGCGCCGCCGCGCGCTGTTAGCGCAGATCGGCGTTGCGCACATCGCGCGCGGCGCGGACATCGATGAAACGGCGCATCCGGGCGAGACGCCGCGCGATTATGTGGCGCGCGTTGCGGCCACCAAGGCGCGCGCCATACGGCGCGCAGACGCCTCCCTGCCCGTGCTTGGGGCGGACACCATCGTGGTCGTTGACGGAGCTCTATTTGGCAAGCCTGCCGGGCGCGCACAGGGGCTTGCCATGCTCACAAGCCTTTCGGGCCGCTCGCACGAGGTCCTAAGCGCGGTGGCGCTCGCCGATGCGCGCGGCGTCGCGATCGCAGTGAGTGCAAGCGCCGTGCGCTTTCGCACACTCACCGTCGAGGAGTGTCAGGACTATTGGGAAAGTGGCGAGCCGCACGATAAGGCCGGTGCCTACGCAATCCAGGGGCTGGCCGCCGCCTTCATCGAGTCACTGGATGGCAGCTACTCCGGTGTCATGGGGTTGCCGTTATTTGAGACCGCCGCTTTGCTGCGCGCCGCCGGCGTGCCCTATGGGCGGCCGCTACCGTCGTGAGCATCGAGATCTTCCTCAATGTTGCGCCGCGCGAAACGCGCGCGGCGCTCTTGGAAAACGGCGCGCTGCAGGAGGTGTATCTCGAGCGCGTGAGCCGCCGTGGTCTGGTAGGCAATCTCTACAAGGGGCGCGTGTCACGCGTGCTGCCCGGGATGCAGGCCGCGTTCATTGAGATCGGCCTCGCGCGCACGGCTTTTTTGCACGCCGCGGACATCGCCTTCGAGCGTCCCGAGGAAACGGTGGTCAATCTGCCGCAGGTGGATGACATCCGCCGTCTGGTCGCCGAGGGCGACGACATCCTCGTGCAGGTGATCAAGGATCCCTTGGGCACCAAGGGCGCGCGTCTCACGACCTTTGTCTCCCTGCCGTCGAAATATCTCGTTTACATGCCGCACGGCACGGGCGTCGGCGTGTCGAGCCGCATCGAGGAGGAGAGCGAGCGGCTGCGCCTGAAGACGCTCGTCACTGCGATGCTGCCGCGCGCGCAGGACGGCGCGTACATCGTGCGCACGGCTGCGCAGTCGGCCTCGGCCGAGCATTTGAGCGAGGACATGGCATATCTGCAGAAACTCTGGCAGCACGTGCGCGCGCGTGGGACCCAGGTGAATTCCGGGGAGATCGTCCATGAGGATCTGCCGCTGGCACTGCGCATCTTGCGCGACGAGCTCGCACGCGGCGTCGAGCGCGTGTTGGTCGATTCAAGCTCCGAGCACGCGCGCATGCTGCGCTTCGCGCAGAGCTTCATCCCCGGCGCGGCGCGCTGCATCGAGCTCTACTCCGGGCCGCGTCCCATTTTCGATCTGCACGGCATCGAGGAGGAGATCAGCCTCGCCCTGCAGCAGAAGGTGGTGCTGAAATCCGGCGGCCACCTCATGATCGATCAGACCGAGGCGATGACGACCATCGACGTCAACACCGGCGCCTACGTCGGCCATCGCAATCTCGAAGAGACCATCTATCGCACCAATCTTGAAGCGGCGGTGGCGATCGCCCGGCAGCTGCGCGTGCGCAATCTGGGCGGCATCATCATCATCGATTTCATCGACATGCAGGACGAGCCGCACCGACGCGCGGTGCTCGCGGCGCTCGAGCGCGCGCTCGCGGGCGATCGTGCGGCAACCCAGGTGGTGAGCCTCTCGCATCTGGGCGTGGTCGAGATGACCCGCAAGCGCACGCGCGAGAGCCTGGAGCACCTGCTCTGTGAGCCCTGCCGAAGCTGTCAGGGGCGCGGTTTTATGAAGACTGCGCAGACCGTGTGCTACGAAATCTTTCGCGAGATAGTGCGACAGAGCAGGCAGTTTGCAACCCGCGAGCTGCTGATACTGGCGCACCAGGACGTGGTGGAATGCCTGCTCGACGAGGAATCGGGCGCGATGGCAGAGCTCGAGGCTCAGGTCGGTCGCCCCATTCGATTGCAGGCCGAGGCACTCTACGGCGTGGATCAGTACGATGTGGTACTGATATAGGCCCTTCAAGAGGTGGCGTGTGCCTCGCTGGCTCGCAGACTTACGACATGGACGCTCGGTGCGCTACTTAGGCGGCGCCTTTCTCGGCAGCGCCGCGCTCGCACTGCTCGCCGGATTCATGATTCTCGCCTACCAGCTCGTCGCGGCCCGCGTCCCCGAGCACCGGGCGGCGCTAGAGCGGCTGGTGCGAGCGCAAACCGGCCTCGACCTGCGCTTCGAGGAGCTCGGCCTGCGCTGGGGCTGGTACGGTCCCGAGGCGGTCTTCTCGGGGGTGGAGCTCGGGGAGCCGGGGCGCGCGAACGTCCTATTGCGCGCGCCCGAGCTCATTGTCGCCTTCGATGCGTGGAGCACCGTGCAAAGCGGACGCTTGCAGGCGGGGCGCATCACCCTCATCGCCCCCGAGATCGACCTGCCGCGCTACCTCCCCGCGGCCGCAGAGCGCACCGCGGCTCCTGCCGCTGCCCCTGGCGCAGGCACCGCCGCAATCCTTGAACGTTGGCGCGGCGGGCGTATCGATTTTGAGGGCGGCACGGTGCACCTTCCGGATCCGAATGACAGCGCGGACAGTTGGGCCGTGTCGATCCGGCGTGCGTCGCTGTATCGCGCTCGCGATCAATGGCGAGCGCAGGCGTTTGTCCTTCTGCCCGAGCGCCTGGGCGCGACCGCGCGCATCGACCTCAGCGTGCGCGGCGATCTGTCCGATGCGACAAGGCTTACGGGGACGCTGCGCGTTGAGGGCGTGCGCTTGGTCTTCGCCGGCTGGCGCAATCTTCTGCGGGGCATGCCGGAACTTGCGCGCCGCCTGCCTTGCGCAGGCGGCGGCGATGTGACGGTGCACGCGGATTTTGCCGCCGGTCGCCTCGAGAAGGCGGACGGCTCCGTGCGAGCGGGCGGCGTCGAATTTGCCGATTCGTTCTTCGCCGCTCGCTCGCTGCTCGTCGATCGAGTGCGCGGAGATTGGCGCCTGCGGCGCGCAGGCTCGACCTGGCATGGCGAAATCGATGCTTTCCAGGTGGGCCGCTCGCAAAGCGATGCGGCGGCTTCCGCGCACGTCGCCATCGATGGGCAGGGCTTGCGCCTGAAAGTGCAAGCAACGCAACTGCCGCTCGAATCTCTTGCGGCCGCGATCGCGTGGGCGGCGCCGCAGCTCGACGTCGGCGGCGCAGAGATCGGCGGCACGGCGCGCGATGTCGTCGTGGTGTGGGATGGCGCTCGCCCGCTGGGCGCACGGCTCATGGTGAATGCGCGCCTCGAAGACATTGCGGTGGCGCCCGCATCGCACGCCTTCGCTCTCAGCGGTCTTGCAGCGCGGGTGTCGGGCGATGAGCGCGCCTGGGGCGTGGAGCTCGAAGGTCGCGGCGCGCGCGTCGATGTGGCGCGGCTGCCTGGCGAGCCTCTCACCGACCTGCAGGTCGCGGCGCACCTCAACGTCAGCCGCAGCAACGCCGGCTGGCGCGTGGCGAGTGACGAACTCACGATTGCCCAGCGCTCCGAACGGCTGCGCCTGAGCGGCAGCGTGAGCGCGCCGCAGGCGGGCCGCGCGCCGGTGTTTCAGGTCCACGGCGCACTGGCCGATGCCGATGTGGCCCTGCTGCAGACACTCTGGGGCGAGCAGCTGCAGGCGCGCTTCGGCGCCGCAGCGGCCCACGTGACAGCCGGACGCATCGAGGATGCACATTTCACGCTGAGCGCGGCGGGACCCTTGTCCGGCGCGCTCACCCTGGCAAATGCCCGCGTGTCCGACGGCCGAGGGCTTGATGCCGAGGGCGTTGATGCGCGCATCGATTGGAACGGCTCAGGCGTCAAAGCCGTCGTCACTCGCGGACACTCGGGCCCGTTGCAGTTAGGCCCGATGCAGCTTGCCTGGCGCGCCGACGGCAGGAGCGCCCTGCAGGTGAGTGGCCATGCCGCGGGCCGCCTCGAGAGCACGCTTGCTTGGGTGCACGATCATCCGCAGCTGCGCGAATACGTGCCCGAAGTGCGTGGCCTCGCCGCGCGTGGCGAGGCGCTGTTCGACTTCGATCTTGCGATCCCGCCGGAGGCGGCGTTGCGCGAGCGCAGCGCTCAGCGCGCGATGCGCGCGCATGTTGCAGTCTCGCTCGAAGAGGCGACGGTGCTGACGGGTCCTGGCGTGCCGGCACTTGAGTCGGTGCGCGGGTTGCTCGCGTTTGACGGCGGACATCTGCAGCGTTCGCTCTTGAGCGCGCGCTGGCTCGGCGGGCCGGTGACGCTGCATCTGTCCGAGCGTCCCGAACGGCGCGCGGGCGCCTTCTCGGTCAAGGCGCAGGGCCTCATGGACGTGCGCGAGCTTGCGGCTCTGGGAACCGTCGCCGACCCGAGCGCGCTCGATGGCGATGCCGAGTGGAACGGAGAATTCCTGCTCGAGCCGCAGTCGCCTTCGCATCCGGCGCAGTGGCAGGCGCGCCTCGATGCGACGCTGACCGGCGTTGCGAGCCGCCTGCCTGAGCCGCTGACGAAGGCTGCCGGCATCGCCGCGCCATTGCACGTCGACATCAGCGGCTCGAGCGAGCGTGCCGAGCTGCACCTGGCGCTCGCCGACCGTTTGCACAGCGTGTTTGAGATCGTCGCCGCCGGGGATGATGCCTGGCGCGTCGAGCGCGGCAGCGTGCGCTTCGGCGGGACCGGTCCGGTCGCATTGGCCGCGGAGAGTGCAGTCGTGCTCTCCGGCAAGCTTGCGCGCCTCGAGCCCACCCCCTATCTCGCCGCGTGGAACCGGGCCGGGCGGGATCTCATGCTGCCCCGGGTGAGCGGCGGGGTTTTCGTCAGCGAGCTCATGGCGGCAGGGGATGTGTATTCGGATGCGAACCTCAAGGTGCGTCGCTCCGGAGGTGCTCTCGCCCTGCAGATTGAACCCTTCAGCGCGGGTCAGCCGGGCACATGAAGGCTGCGGCGCTGCAGATGACATCGGGTCCGGACGTGCCGGCGAACTTGGCGCAGGCGCGGCTGCTCCTCGAGGAGGCGCGTGCGGCCGACGCGGTTCTGGCGGTACTCCCGGAGAACTTCGCTTTCATGGGCATGCACGATGCCGACAAGCGTGCGGTCGGCGAAGCCGAGGGCAGCGGGCCCATTCAGGACTTTCTCGCCGAGACGGCGCAGCACCTGAAGCTATGGGTCATTGCCGGCACGGTGCCCCTGCGCATCGCGGGCGATGCGCGCGTCGCGGCGGCGTCGCTCGTGTACGACGCCGCCGGCGAGTGCGTGGCGCGCTACGACAAGATCCACCTGTTCGACGTCGAGATTCCCGAGCGTGCGGAGAGCTATCGCGAGTCGGCGAATATGGCGCCAGGCAAAACGCCGCGGGTGATCGACACGCCGATCGGCCGCGTGGGACTTGCGGTGTGCTACGACGTGCGCTTTCCGGAGCTCTTCCGCGATCTGGGCGCGCAAGGCGCGCAGGTGTTCGTTCTGCCGTCAGCCTTTACGGCGCCGACCGGGCGGGCGCATTGGGAGACACTGTTGCGGGCGCGTGCCATTGAAAACCTCTGCTACATGATCGCCCCCGCGCAGTCGGGCTTCCATCCGAACGGGCGCGAGACCTTTGGCGACAGCATGATCGTCGACCACTGGGGGCGCATTCTGGCGCGGCTGCCGCGCGGTCGCGGCTGCGTCAGCGCGGAAATCGACCTCGGTCGCCAGGCGGAAGTGCGCAAGAGCTTTCCTGCTTTGCTGCACCGCGTGTTGTAATCAAGCGCTCACCACCCTCAGGCCCCGCCCCGGAAGCTCCATGACCGATTCTCTGCCTGCGAGCGACGCGCTCGGCATCGCGCGCGAACTCATCCTGCGTCCGGGCGGCCTCGACGATGCGCGCCTCGATCAGGTCTTCGGCGAGGTGCTGCGGCACCGCGTGGATTTCGCCGATCTGTACTTCCAGATTTCACGCGAAGAGTCGTGGGCGCTTGAGGACGGCATCGTCAAAGACGGCAGCGCCAGCATCGAGCAGGGGGTGGGAGTGCGGGCACTCGCCGGTGAGAAGACCGGCTTTGCCTATTCGGACGAGATCGTCTGGCCGGCGCTCGAGGAAGCCTCGCGCGCGGCGCGCGCGATTGCGCTCAAGGGTGGCGACCGCTCGGTGCAGGCCTGGCACTCGCAGGCGGGGCATCAGCTCTACCTGCCCGTCGATCCTGCGATGGCGCTCATCGATGAGCAGAAAGTCGCCTGGCTCGAGCGGGTCGACCGCGAGACCCGGCGCATCGATCCACGCATCGTGCAGGTGATGGCGAGCATGGCGACGGTGCACGAGATCGTGCTGATCGCCACCAGCGACGGGCACCTCGCCGCGGACATCCGCCCGCTCGTGCGCTTCAATGTATCGGTCATCGTCGAGCAGGACGGGCGGCGCGAGCAGGGCTACTCGGGTGCCGGGGGGCGTTATTCCTTGGCGGATCTCGTGTCGGGTGATCGGCCGCTGGCGCTCGGGCGCGAGGCTGCGCGCCAGGCGCTCGTCAATTTGGATGCCGTGCCGGCGCCTGCCGGGTCAACCACGGTCGTCCTCGGGCCGGGATGGCCGGGCGTTCTGCTGCACGAGGCGATCGGTCACGGCCTGGAGGGCGATTTCAATCGCAAAGGAACCTCGGCGTTTGCGAACCGCATCGGCGAGCGCGTGGCAACCCCAGGCTGCACGGTCGTCGACGATGGCACGCTCTCCCGGCGTCGCGGCTCGCTCAATATCGACGACGAGGGAACGGCCACGCAATGCACGACGCTGATCGAAGACGGCATCCTGTGCGGCTATCTGCAGGACAAAATGAACGCGCGTCTCATGGGTGTGCGTTCGACCGGCAATGGCCGGCGCGAATCGTTCGCGCATATGACGCTGCCGCGCATGACCAACACCTACATGCGTGCCGGAGTGTACGCGCCCGAGGAGATCATTCGTTCGGTGGAGCGGGGCGTCTACGCCGTCAACTTCGGCGGCGGCCAGGTCGACATCACGTCGGGGAAATTTGTGTTCTCGGCGAGCGAGGCCTACGCCATTGAAAACGGCCGGCTCGGCGCCGCGCTGAAGGGCGCGACGCTGATCGGCAACGGTCCCGACGTGCTCACGCGCGTCACGATGGTCGGCAATGATTTGAAGCTCGACGATGGCGTCGGCACCTGCGGCAAGGAAGGTCAGAGCGTGCCAGTGGGAGTGGGCCAGCCCACGGTGCGCATCGACGGCCTGACCGTGGGAGGCACGGGTTGATATGCATTGCGCGCACGCTGGCATAATCTTCATGGTGTCGCCAAAGCCGCTGCATGATTAAGTCACGCGCGTCAAATTGCCGACTATTGCTGCACGAGCTGTGACGTCGGCCACGCCGGTCGCCGCCGCGGCATCGTAGTTTGTTCGACAGCGCAAACTGCGCACGACCAAGGAAATCCACGATGCACGCTGAGCCGCAACGGGCTGATGAAACCTCTGAGATTGAGGTGCCGCCGGCGCTGCTCGCGGCGCTCAAGCCGAAAAACGGCATGCAGCCGAAGGATCTTCACGTCGAGGGCTGGAAGCCGTCCCTGCTCGGGCGCTTCGCGGAACTCCTGGTGCAAAAGCGTCGCTAGCGAGCCTTGCCGCTCTTCAAGCCCCTTCGATCGCGTGCGTGCCCGGCAGGGTATCGGTGAAGGGACTCTTGCCGCTGCGCGCACGCTCATCGACATAGATGAGCTCGTGCTTGCCGATGACCACGACGTCGCCGTCGTTCAAGTGCTGGCGGCGCACGCGCTTGGCTTTGACGTAGATCCCGTTCGTGCTGTTCAAATCCTCAATCACACAGGACTGCGCGCTCACGATGAGCTGGCAGTGATGGCGGCTCACGAAGCGGCTGTCGATCTGCAGGTCATTGTCGGCCGTGCGGCCGACAATGACGCGTCCGACGCGCAGCGGCAGCTCCTGCACGGTGCGTCCCTCGGTTGACACCAGCACGCGTCCGACCACCACGTGCGTGTCATCCAGGGCCGCGGCGGGCGCTGCGGCCGTCTCGGGCCTGCCGCGTACCAGGTGTGATGCGCGCGTCGTGAAATCCACCCAGCGCAGCTCCTCGACGGCGGTTGTGATGTCCTCGACGTCCACGAAGTCCCGGTCGGCATTGAAGGCGGCCATCATGGAGGTGTCGCAGAGCGTGTTGATGAGCCGCGGCACGCCGCCCGAGTAGCGATAGATCTCGCCGAAGGTGTCTTCCGCGAAGATCTCGCGGTCGGCGCCGCCGGCGACTTCAAGGCGGTGCTGGATATAGGCACGCATGTCCTCGAGCGACAGCGTCCCTAAGTGAAAGCGCAGGCGAATGCGCTGGGCGAGTTGCACGAGTTCGGGCGCATCGAGCTTGTCGTTGAGCTCCGGCTGGCCGGCCAAAATGATGCGCAGCACCTTATCCTTGGTGGTCTCAACTCCCGAGAGCAGACGCACTTCCTCGAGCACGCGCAGCGAGAGGTTCTGCGCCTCGTCCACGATCAGGAGCACTTTCCTGCCGGCAGCGTATTGTTCCACCAGAAACTGGTTCAGAGTCGCAATGAGCTCGCCCTTCTTCATCTTGAAGGGTGCAAACCCGAACTGCACCAGCACCGCTTGCAGGAAGTCGACCGCCGAAACCTGCGTCTGGTTGATCTGCGCGACGACGATGTCCGCCTCGAC
>PLIX01000079.1:0-24986 GCA_003140135.1 Gammaproteobacteria bacterium | reverse complement strand
ACGCCGGCACACCCGCACTGCGGGGCGTAGATGCGCAGGGGTCTCCCTGAGACTCGATCTTAAGGGATGCGGGTGTTGGGGGCCAATATGGCGAGCAAACCACGCGCCCATCGATCACGCTCGGCGCGGGTGCGCGCCACGAACGTACAATGTCCGAGCTTGCGGCCGGGGCGCGGCGCCTTGGCGTAGTCGTGCAGGTGCAGGCCTTGAAACGCGAGCAGCTCGCGCGCGGGCGGCATGCGCCCGATGAGATTGACCATGGCCGAGTAGCCGAGCGCGCGCGTCGAGCCGAGCGGCAGGCCGAGAATTGCACGCAGGTGATTCTCGAACTGGCTCGTGAGCGCGCCCTCGATCGTCCAGTGCCCCGAGTTATGAACGCGCGGCGCCATTTCATTTGCGATCAGGCGGCCGCGCTGCACAAAGAATTCGATTGCGAGGATGCCAACGTAGCGAAAATGCTCCAGCACGCGGGCGAGATAGCGCTTTGCAAGCTGCTGCCAGGAAGACGGGCCATAGGGCGCGCGCGTCAGGCGCAAAATGCCTTGCGAGTGCACGTTACCGCCCAACGGATAGACGGCGACCTCCCCCGCGCTGCTGCGCGCGCCGATGATTGACACCTCGTGCGTGAAGGCAATGTGCTCCTCGTAGAGCAGCGTCGCTGCGCCCAACTCGCGCCACGCGTGCGCGACGTCGGCGGCGCTCTTCAGTACGGCCTGGCCCTTGCCGTCGTAGCCGAGGCGCCGCGTCTTCAACACGCCCGGCAGCCCAATGTCGCGCACGGCGCGCTCCAATTGCCGGCGCGAGCCGACGGCGCGCCAGCGCGTGGTCGGGATCTGCAGGCGCTCGAACAGGCGCTTCTCGCTCACGCGATCCTGTGATGCCGCAAGCGCCGCCAGTGGCGGACAGATGCGCACATCCTGCCGGAGCGCGCGCAGGGCTGCGACTGAGACATTTTCCCAATCGAAGGTGATGACTTCGCTGCGGCGCGCCAGCGCTCCTAGAAGCCTGCGATCAGAAAAGGAGCCGTGCAGGTGCGGCGCAAGCGCCGCGGCCGGGGGCCGGGCGGCGGGATCCAGGAACAGAAAGTCGACCCCCAGGGGGTAGCCCGCCAAAGCGAGCATGCGGCCCAATTGGCCGGCACCCACGATGCCGACCGTCATGTGCGGCTCGTGGCGCGCGGATCAGAATTCTCGAGCACGGCCTGCGTTTGCCGTTCGCGATAGGCATCGAGAGATGCGCGAATCGGCGCATGTTTGTTGGCGAGGATGGCCGCGGCAGCCAGCGCCGCGTTCGTGGCGCCCGCCACACCGATCGCAAAGGTGGCCACGGGCACGCCCGCCGGCATCTGCACGATCGACAAGAGCGAATCAAGACCGCTTAAGGACTTCGACTGTACCGGCACGCCGAGCACCGGTAGAGAGGTCTTGGCTGCCGTCATGCCGGGCAGGTGCGCCGCGCCGCCGGCGCCTGCGATGATGACCTCGAGCCCGCGTCCGCGCGCCGCCGCTGCATACTCGAACAGCAGATCGGGAGTGCGATGGGCGGAGACGACGCGCACCTCGTAGGCAATCGACAATGCGTCGAGCGTCGTCGCAGACGCCTGCATCGTCTCCCAATCCGACGCCGAACCCATGATGATGCCGACGAGCGGTTTCATCGCGGCATTGTAGCCTGTCGCGTCCGGCGCGTAACGACGCGGCGCGCGGGCGCTCTTACTGGTGTGCGCCGCGAGCGCGGCGTGAATGGGCGCCACATCAATCTCGCGCATGAGCTTGCCGATGTATTGGCGCTGGCGCGCGCCTGCCGCGCGCGAGCGAATGCGCCGCGCCTCGCGGACGGCTTCAGTCAAGGCGTCGGGCAAATCGAGCGCCTGCAGCTCCGCATCCTTGAGCAGCACGAGCTCCTCGCCCAATTTCTGGGCAGCAAGTGCCGCGCGCTTGCGGGCGCTCTTGCTCGGGCGGTCGTCGGGTGGCACTTGCATGGTGGGGGGGTGCGAAAGCCGCGGTGCGCGACTGCTACAATTGTGCCTCACTGACACCGCCGTCGACGAATCCCGCATACCCGAGCTCGAGGAGATTGTGCGCCTGGCGCTCGCTGAGGCCCGTCGGCGCGGCGCCGCAGAATGCGAGGTCGATGCAAGCCTGAATCAGGGGATCGCCGCGAGCGTGCGCTTAGGCGAAGTCGACACGGTCGAGTATCAGCGCGATCGGGGGCTCGGGATCACGGTGTACTTCGGCAAGCGCAAGGGCTCGGCGAGCACCGCGGATCTGGCGCCCGCGGCGGTGCGCGACATGGTGGAGAAAGCCTGCTCGATCGCGCGCTACACGGCCGAGGATAACTGCGCAGGCTTGCCCGATGCGGATGCCCTCGCGCGCGACATTCCCGACCTTGACCTGGATCACCCGTGGACACTCGCGCCCGATGAGGCCATCGAGCTTGCGCTCGCCTGCGAGGAGGCGGGGCGGGCGGTGGATGCGCGTGTGACGAATTCGGAGGGCGCCAGCGTCACGAGTCAGCGCGATCTGCGCGTGCACGGCAACTCGCTCGGCTTTCTCGCCGGCGTCGCCAGCACGAGCCACAGTGTCAGCTGCGTGCTCCTCGCGGAGCAGGATGAGGACATGCAGCGCGACTACTGGTATTCCACCGCGCGCGATCATGAGGATTTGGAAGACATCGAATCCATCGGGCGCCGCGCCGCAGCGCGGGCGCTCGCACGCTTGCACGCGCGCAAGCTTGCGACCCGGCACGCCGCGGTGTTATTTGCGCCCGAGATGGCCCGCGGTCTGTTCGCGCACTTCCTGGGCGCCATTCGCGGCTCGAGCCAATACCGGAAGTCCTCCTTCCTCTTGGGAGCCGCGGGCGAGGCCATTTTCCCAAGCTTTCTGCAGATGCAGGAGCGGCCGCACATCAGAAAGGGCCTGGCGAGCAGCCCCTTCGACGACGAAGGTGTGGCGACGCGCGACCGCGAGCTGGTGCGCGCGGGGGTGTTGCAGGGCTATGTGCTCGGCAGCTACTCGGCGCGCAAGCTCGGGCTTAAAACTACTGGTAACGCGGGTGGCGTGCACAATCTGCGCGTCTCCTCCTCGCACGCGCCCCCCTTCAATGAACTCCTCGCACGCATGCGCACGGGCCTGCTCGTGACGGAGCTCATGGGCCAGGGCGTCAACGGCGTGACCGGCGACTACTCGCGCGGCGCAAGCGGCTTTTGGGTCGAGGATGGCGCCATCGCATTCCCGGTGCACGAGGTCACGATCGCCGGCAATCTGCGCACCATGTATCAGCAGATTCTTGCCGTAGGCGCGGACGTCGATGAGCGCGGCGGCCTACACACGGGGTCTGTCCTCGTAGAGGACATGACCATCGCCGGCGACTAGCAGCGGTAGCGTTGCGGACTCCTTCACCAGCGCCTCAAGGGTCTCATCCGCGCAGGCCGCACGCCAGGCCCCATCCAGGCGCGCACTCAAGGCGTCAACGGCCGGCACCCGCGTATCGCGGGCGATGAAATCGCCGCTGCGCTGGTTGCGCGCGAGCATGAGGATCTCCTGCACGCCGATCGCGCCCGGCTCGCGAGTGAGGGTGCAGGTATCGTCGGCCGACACCGTCAATAGACCGCCCGCCTCGAGTGCGCAGGCGACGCGCGTGACGGCGATGCCCGGCAGGCCGAACTCGGCCGCCAGGCGCGGCACGCTCCAGTTCGCGCTGCCGAGCAGGCGCGCGCGGCCGACGCAATACATGAGCTTCAAGGCGAGGTGCTCGATCTCGACATTCGAAAGCCGCAGTTCCCGCAGCCCCAAGCGCAGGTAGCTCGGATTTTGAATGTAGAACGACAATTGCGCGCCGGCGAGCAGGATCAGCCACCCGAAGTAGGTCCAGAGCAAGGCGGCGACGATAAACGCGAAGCCTGCGTACACGATCGTGAGCCGGGTTGAGAGCACGACCATGTTGGTGAAGACCTTGCCGACCGCCGCCCACACGACTCCGGCGGTCAAGGCGCCGATGAGCGCGGGGCGCAGGTGCACGCGGGTGTTCGGGATGAACATGTAGAGCACGACGAAAAAAACGGTGACCATGACGTACGGCGCAAGATTGATCCCCACGCCGCGCATGCGCTGCAGCGGCGCGACGCTGATGAGATCGTGGACCGGCACGGTGCCGAGGGCGGCGTGCGAGAGGGCGAGAAATCCCACCATCAAAATCGGCCCGATGATCAGGAGGCTCACGTATTCCGTGATACGCCGCGCAAGGCCGCGCGCATGCTCCACGCGCCACACGAAATTGAAACTGTCCTCGACCTTCTTGATGGTGCCGATGAGCGTCCACAAGAGCACCGCGAGCCCCACTGTGCCCACGATCCGGTTGCTCACGCGCCCGACGAAGTGCATCACGCGCGATGTGATCTCGGCGGCGCCGGGATTGCCCATGGGGCGGAAGAATTCATAGACGATGGGCTGCAGGTCGCGGCTGAGCCCGAAGGCCGCAAGGATCGCAAAGCTGATCGCGAGCAGCGGGATGAGCGACAGCAGCGTCGTGTAGACGAGTCCCATCGCGCGCAGATTGATCTCGCCGCCCAGAAGATCGCGGATGACCGCATAGGGATAGCGCAGCACGCGCACGCTCCCGGCGAGGAACCCCGGCCCGTTGGAGCGCGGACCAAAAAACAGCCGGTCGAAGATATCCCAGGTTCGAAGCCACATGGCATCATGATCCTCGAATTGCCATGCAGAAGCTAAGCGTCTGACGTTCTATCCATGCACCTGCGCGCTGAATTCCCCGAGCGCATCGTCTGCCTGACCGAGGAGACGACCGAAACGCTCTACCTTCTCGGCGAGGAGCGGCGCATCGTCGGAATTTCAGGCTTCACGGTGCGCCCGGCGCGCGCGCGGCGCGAGAAGCCCAAGGTGTCGGCCTTCACCAGCGCCAATATCGAGCGCATCGTGGAGCTCAAGCCCGACCTCGTGCTCGGCTTTTCCGACCTGCAGGCTGACATCGCAGCGTGCCTCATCCGCGCGGGCATCGAAGTGCATGTGTTCAATCACCGCACGGTCGGGCAGATCCTGCGCATGATCGCCGTGTTGGGCGGCATGATCGGCTGCGAGGCTAAGGCGGCGGCGCTGATCGCGGATCTCGCGGCGGGGCTTGCGGCAGTGTCCGCGCGGGCGGCGGCCCTGGCGCGCCGCCCGCGCGTGTACTTCGAGGAATGGGACACTCCGCAGATCAGTGCCATCGCCTGGGTGTCCGAGCTCATCGGCATTGCCGGCGGCGAGGACTGCTTTGCCGAGCTCGCCAGAGAGTCGCTCGGTAGAAACCGCATCATCGCCGATCCTCTTGAAGTGCCGCGGCGTGCGCCGGACATCATTCTTGGCTCCTGGTGCGGCAAGAAATTCAGGCCCGAGCGCGTGGCCGCGCGAACCGGTTGGGGGGAGATTCCCGCCGTGCGCAACGGGTTTGTCCGTGAGATCAAGTCCGCGATCATCCTGCAGCCAGGCCCCGCCGCGCTCACCGCCGGCGTGCGCGCGCTGCAGGAAGTCATCGAGGAGTGGGCGCTGCGCTAGAGCCCGCGTTGCTCGCGGATGAGTTCGTACGCCTCGATGATCTGCTGCGTGCGCTCCTTCGCATGCTCAATCATGGAATCGGGCAGGCCGTTGGCTTTGAGCTTGTCGGGATGATGACGACTCAACTGCCGCCGGTAGGCCTTCACGATGTCCTCATCGTTCGCGGCCGCGGAAGTCTCGAGCACACGGTAGGCCTCGCTCAACTGCTGCGCCGCATCCCGCTTCGGCTCGCGCGTGAAGCTGCCGCGGCGGATGCGCAGCGCGGCCTCGATATGGGCAAGCTCGATGCGCGAGATCCCCAATTGATAGGCCACGCGCACCAGAAGCGCGCTCACCGGGCCGCCCAGATCGTTGCCGGCGATGCCGGCACGCACTTGCATCTCGAGGAAGATATGTAACAGGTCAGGCCGTCCCGCGCAGGCCTCGCGCAGGAGCGTCAGGTCGCCATCGAGATCGAATCCGGGAGCTTTGCCCGCTGTGAAGCACTCGATGGCGACGCGCACCTGCGCGGCATTCAGGTTCAACTGGCTCATGACGGCGCGCGCGGCGGCAATCTCCCGCTCCGACACCCGCCCGTCGGACTTTGCAAGGTGGCCCATGACACGGAACGTGATGCGGAAAAACTGATCGCCGATGTCCTGCGCCGGCAGTGCCGCCGGCTCGCCTGCAGACTCATCGAGCTGATGGCCGAGAAGCACGCCCAGGAGCGCGCCGAACGGCCCGAGAGCCATCATCCCGAGCACTCCACCCACAACTTTGCCCGTCCAGCGCTGCATGCTTGCTATAGTACCTCGGGCTTAGTTCCACTCTGGCGTACACCGCTACCCCATGCCGCCGCCGACGATCCACCGGACCGACCTGCGTGGCCTTGAGAAGATTTACGCGGGCAAGGTGCGCGATCTCTACAGCGTGGATGCGCAGTTTGTGCTGATGGTCACGACGGATCGGCTGTCCGCGTTCGACGTGGTGCTGCCGGATCCCATCCCCGACAAGGGCCGGGTGTTGAATGCCATCTCAAATTTCTGGTTCGCGAAGACCCGCCACCTTGTGCCGAAGCATTTGAGCGGTCGGCCGCTCGCGAGCGCCGTGCGGGACCCGCAGGACCTGGCGCTCCTCGAGGGGCGCGCCGTCATCGTGCGACGATTGCAGGCGCTGCCGATTGAGGCGGTGGTGCGCGGCTATCTGATCGGCTCGGGCTGGAAAGACTACGTGCGAACGCAAAGCGTGTGCGGGATCGCGTTGCCCAAGGGACTTGAGCTTGCGCAGCGCCTGCCGGCGCCGCTTTTCACGCCGGCGACCAAGGCCGCATCCGGCGCTCACGATGAGAACATTCCCTTCGAAGCCGTGGAGCGAACGCTCGGTGCGAGCCTTGCCGCCAAAGTGCGCGCCACGGCTCTGGCGCTGTACGCGTTTGCGGCCGACTACGCGCGGGAGCGCGGCATCATCATTGCGGATACCAAGTTCGAGTTCGGCCTGGATGATGCGGGCGAACTGACGTTGATGGATGAAGTCCTGACCCCGGACTCGTCGCGCTTCTGGCCGGCGGACCACTATGTCCCCGGGAAGAGTCCGCCGAGCTTCGACAAGCAGTTTGTGCGCGATTATTTGGAGACCCTGCCTTGGGACAAGAAGGCACCCGGCCCGAAGCTGCCCGCGGATATCATTGCGCGCACGAGCGAGAAATACCGCGAAGCGCTCGCGCGTTTGACTTAAAAAGCGATTACCTTTAGGAGGAATGCTCTCGTGCAGCCGCTGTGGATTGCTCCGTCGATTCTGTCCGCCGACTTCGCCCGCTTGGGGGAGGAGGTCAAGTCCGTGCTCGCCGCAGGTGCAGATCTGGTGCACTTCGATGTCATGGACAATCACTATGTGCCGAACCTGACCATCGGTCCGCTCGTCTGCGCGGCGTTGCGCAAGCACGGGATCACGGCGCCGATCGACGTGCACCTCATGATCGAGCCGGTGGATCGCATCGTGCCCGACTTCGCCGCCGCGGGAGCCACCTACATCTCATTTCACCCGGAGGCCTCGCGCCACGTCGACCGGACCATCGGACTCATTCGCGAGCACGGTTGCAAGCCCGGGCTCGTGTTCAATCCGGCAACGCCCCTCGAGTACCTCGACTACACGCTCGAAAAGCTCGACATGGTGCTCCTCATGTCGGTGAATCCGGGATTCGGGGGGCAGAAGTTCATCGGCGGCGCGTTGGCTAAGCTTGCCGAGGTGCGCGGCCGCATCGATACGCTCGGCCGTCCGGTGCGGCTGGAAATCGACGGCGGCGTGAAAGTGGACAATATCGGCGACATCGCCCGCGCGGGCGCAGACACCTTCGTCGCCGGGTCCGCTATCTTTGGCAGCGCAGATTACGCGGCGACCATCCGCGCCATGCGCGAGCGCATCGCGCGCTAGTCCTCGTCGTCGTCCTCGTCATCATCGATGCGCGCCGGGCGCTGCGCGGTCGGCTTGGTCGGCACGATGACCGGGCGCGTCTTCATCTTCGGCCGGGCGTTGAACACCACGATGGTCTTGCCGGTCGCCCGCAGCAGTCCCTGCTCCTCGAGCACCTTCAGCACGCGGCCCGCCATTTCACGCGAACAGCCGACGAGGCGCGACAGCTCCTGGCGGCTCACCTTGATCTGCATGCCTTCCGGATGCGTCATCGCATCAGGCTCGTTGCACAGGTCCATGATGGCATGGGCGACACGGCCGGTGACGTCGACGAAAGCCAAGTCGCCGAGCTTGCGGTTGGTGCGGTCGAGACGCGTCGCCAGCTGCGTCGCAAGTTCAAAGATGAGCCCGGGACTCTCCGCGGCGATCTGCCGGAAGCGCGGATAGGTCATCTCCGCCAGCTCGCACTGGTTGCGCGTGCGCACCCAGGCGCTGCGGGTGGGCTGCTCGTAGAAAAGGCCCATTTCCCCAAAGAACTGCCCGCGGTTCAGGTAGGCAAGCACCATCTCGTTGCCTTCCTCATCCTCGATCATGACTTCGACCGAGCCGCTGATGATGTAGTACAGCACGTCGGGAAGATCTCCCGCGTGGATCACGACCGTCTTCGAAGGCACGGCGCGAATTCGGCAGTAGCTCAAAAACCGGTTGATCGCCGGAATGTCGCTCAGTGGCTTGATGTTCTCATCCATACCGGCTCCCCTCGAACGTCGCGTGTGGCGCGACGGTCCGTTTTTTATACATAAGCCATCAGAACTGCAAGAGCTAAGGAGTGCGAGTGGGCAATTGGCGCATCAAAGCCAATACGCCGTTCCCGTCATGACCCTGGACGCATAGCGCATGAGTGTGCAAACCGGCCCCGGCAGCGTGGCGGCCCCGGCGGCAAGCGCCCGCTCGCCATGGGCCACCTCATCGGACCGCATGGCCTCGACAATGGCTCGGCTGCGCGTATCGCGCTCCGGCAGCGAAGACAAATGCGACTCCAGATGGCCTTCGACCTGGCGCTCGGTCTCCGCCACGAACCCCAGGCTTGCGCGCTCCCCCAGGGAGCCGGCGAGCACGCCGAGCGCAAAGGAGCCTGCGTACCAGAACGGATTGAGGAGACTGGGGCGCGAGCCCAGTTCCGCGAGCCGGGTCTCGCACCAGGCCAGGTGATCGGTCTCCTCGTGAGCCGCTTTTTCAAGGAGATCATGGGTTGCGCCGGCACGCGCCGCGAACGCCTGACCATGGTAAAGGGCCTGGGCCGCCACTTCGCCGGCGTGGTTGATGCGCATCAGGGCCGCGGAATGGCGGCGGTCCGGCTCGGATAATTCGGCGCTCCCGGGGGCCCCCGGGACGGCTCGCTCGCCCCGCGCCGGAGCGAATACCGCCCGCAAGGCGCGGTCGAACGCGCCGATGAGGGGGTCCAGCAGCCGATCGGGCTCCATGCGCTCATTATACAAGGCAGAATTAGGCGACTGTACGGCATTGCTTTGCATTGGCACGGCCTTTTTAAGTACACTTCCGGGCCTTTTTCGGCGCAGGTTCCCAGATGACAACGGTGTTCGCCAAGCCCGGCACAGTCCGAGGCGATTGGTTTGTGGTCGACGCAAGCGGTAAGACGCTCGGTCGCCTGGCATCCCAAATTGCTCATCGCCTGAAGGGTAAGCATAAGCCTGACTATAGCCCGCATGTGGACATGGGCGACCACATCGTCGTCGTGCACGCTGAGAAGATCCGTGTCACGGGACGAAAGCTTGCGGACAAGATTTACTACCACCACACGGGTCACATCGGCGGCATCAAGTCGATCGCGCTCGGGAAGCTTCTGGATGAACACCCGGAACGGGCGATCCAGTTTGCCGTGAAGGGCATGCTGCCGAAGAATACCCTGGGCCGCAGCATGTTCAGGAAGTTGCACGTGTTCGCGGGCGCTGAGCATCCTCATGCCGCGCAGCAGCCCCGCCCGCTCGAGATTAAAGGAACCTAAAATGCCAGCCGCCACGCAGCACTACGGCACGGGCCGCCGCAAGACCGCCACCGCGCGCGTGCGGCTGAAGCCCGGCTCGGGTGTCATCACGGTCAACGAGCGCGCACTCGATGAGTTCTTCGGCCGCGAGACGGGGCGCATGATCGTCCGCCAGCCGCTCGAAGTGGTGCAGCTCCTGAGCAAGTTCGATATCACGGTGCAGGTGCGCGGCGGCGGCATCACCGGCCAGGCGGGCGCCATCCGTCACGGCATCACTCGTGCTCTCATGGAGTACGACGAAACGCTGCGCAGGCCTCTGCGCACGGCAGGCTTCGTCACGCGTGACGCCCGCGAGGTCGAGCGCAAGAAGGTTGGACGCCGCAAGGCTCGCAGGGGCCCGCAGTACTCCAAGCGGTAACGGGATTGGGGGATCGTCTAGCGGTAGGACCGCGGACTCTGACTCCGCTAACCTAGGTTCGAATCCTAGTCCCCCAGCCATCTTCGCGCTCGGTGCTTGCGGTGGCGCGCTTAGGTTCACCGCCGCTCATCTCAACTGTTGAGTCGCGCCCGTGGGGCGGCGGTCCGCTAGGGTTGCGGGGGCTGCGGCTGTGCTGCAGGAGCTATGGGACTTGCCGACGGGACTGCGGGGGTCTCGGCCGTTGGCGGTTTCGCGTCCGCAGCGGGCGCCGGCGCCGCCACGCCCGTCGCAGCGGCGCGCCTGACCGCTACATGCCCAGATTCCAGCGCAGACGACAGCTCCTGCGTCGACAGCGCGACGGAGTGGATTGCCGACGGATCGTCACGAAGCTTCACGAAAAGCTGACCGTCTGTCGGGTGCGGCACAGACAGCGAATATCCGGTGAAGCCGTCCGGGACCTGCACAGGATGGCTGAACTGCGCCTCATTCGACACGGAGTCGACCAGAAACAGATCGGAGCCGAAAAGCTTGCAGGGCAAGTCGGTCGTTGCAGGGCATTTGAGCTCCTTCAGCACCGGCAGACGCACGAGGGTGGCGAGCGTCTGCCAATCGCCCATGACGCCGTTTGCGACCACACGAAACCGCAACGGACCAAACGCCGAAGACCCGAACGCCTTGAGCGGACTGAGTTTGGCAACGGCTACATTTGAATTCTCGAGCGTGATTGCGCCATTGCCCAGCGTGAGGACGGTCGAAAACGCTTCATCAGCGGTCGCGACTTCGATGGCCTCGTCATGGCCAAATACCGTCGGCAACTTCGCACGCACGGAGAATGTCAGCTTCGCATCCTGGGGCAGCTCATTCTGATCGCTGAGCAGGATGTTGCTCTCGCTTGTGGAGGCAGAAGGCTGCACGCTCCTGCCGATGAGTGCGGCACTCGGCCGCGGCGCGTTGACGAAGGTCTGCAGATCGATCGCGCGTCCGTCTTGCAGCGTAATTCTTGCCGTGGTATCGCCCTGTTTGAGGGCAGTTACGGCCTGCGCATCCTTTGCGACCAGGGACAGTTCGTCGCCGCTTTGGCTCCTTGAGAGTTTTGCGGGCGCAAAGTCGATGCCGTTAATGACAAGACCTGCGACCTCATCCAGGCGAGTGCCCTTCAGGATGCCCTGAGTATCCTCGGCATGGATGCTGAAGAGATCGATATGCCCAGCCTCGGAGAAGGCGCGTAGCTCGAGGGACTGTGGCTCGCTCGCTCCGTATTGAGTGACTGCCAGTGTCAGCGCGCCGGGGCTCGCCGCCTGCAGGGGCAGTCTTACCTCCACCTCATTGGGATTTATGCCCTTCCATGCGGCCTTCAGTTCCTTGCCGGCCGCGTCCTTCATGACGACGCGTTCGATGCAGGCGACGCTGCCGGCGCGAAGGTGAACGATATCCTCGCGGCCGACGATCAGCGCTCCTTGATCGCTCGGGGCGAGCTCCCAGGCTTGGGCGCGCGGGTTCACGAGGTGAAAGCTTGGGCCATCGTACTTCTCAAACCCCCAATAGCCGTGTAGGGCGCCTTGGATGTTGTCATCCAGATGGGTCCCATTCAGGGCTGATGTGTCCACCACAAAGCCACCCTGCGCCGGATCAGCCTTGGCAGGCAGATCAATGGTCTTGTGATCTTTGGCGCTCACACTCAGCGCCACCTCGTGTGCATAGTCGGTGGAGAAAACCAGAGGCGCGCCCTCGACCGGCACGACGAGGTCAGTCTTGCGGGCGCACAGAGCCTCTTTCGGATTCACTGCATGCAATGGCGGCGGTTGCGCACGCTCGACTGCCGGCAGCGCGGCCACCAGCACTGATTTCGGATCCTGGAAGGACGGCGGCGCATTCAGTGTCAGGGCGAGCTGGTTGCCATGTTGCGCGCTCAGCGCCGGAATGTATTGATACTGCGCGGTGCGAAAGGAGTCGAGGATGCGGGCGATATCCATGACCGATGCAACGTAGGGGCCGTAATAGCCGTAGCCCAGTTGTGGAGTAGAGCTTGCCTGCATGGCCAGATCACCCGCCGGCCCCGAGGTGAGCGCTTCGACGATCGAAGTGCTGTGGCCGTCATCCAGAATCAGCGCAGCCTGGCCTTGCATCAGGCACGGCGCCTGCAACTGTGCAACCCGGTCCAGACATTTTTCGTCCACCTTAACGGCAAGGCTGCGTGCCAGAAGAGGCGCGGCCTCCTGCAGCTTGGTCGGATCTGCATCATTCAGCGACCGGATTGCCGACAGATAGCTCTCGAGTCGCGAGCGATCCAGCGTGGCCTGATTCAGATCCTGCGAGGTGCGCACGAACACACCCGGTCGCGCGCGCACGGCGTTCACCAGAGTCTTGAAATCACCGCTCGTCTGCGGCGCGAGGAACACCAGCATCTGCTGCGCATCCTGCGGCACGGTTACATCCAAACCGTCCTGCGCGCATTTGCCCTTCCATGTTTCGCAGCTATAGAACCAGTCGATGGGCGGCGGATTGGTGGATCCCCTCAGGACTGCGAGCACCATCAAGTAGTGCGCCGACTGGGTGGATGGCAGATCCGCCTTGATCCAAAGGCGATCGCCGGCCGCGAGGTTTGGAACCTCGGAAATCGGCAAGGTTTTCCCGCCGCGGGTGACGGTCAGATCGAGGTTTGGACCGGCGAGGTCAAAGGGCGCCGGGTCAGCGGGCGCCGCATTCGCAAACGCGAGCGCGGCGGTGAGCAGCAGCAGACGATATTGAAACACCATGGCGGCAGCTTAAGACCTCCGGAGCGTCCCGGCGTTGAAATGCGCCACGTATATAAAGAATCTGCGCGTCATTTCAAGCACGCGGACGCGCAAGAGCGGCGGTAATGCAGAGCGGCAGCAGCAGCGGTCGAGCTTCGGCAGCCTCTGGCGTGTGTCGGCGAATCCCGACAGCGACGGCCGCGCACTGCGTCGGTGCCAAGCGCAAGCGTGGGAACAAACGAGGCTGCGAGCGCAAGCGCATGGCGCATGGCGCATTGGAATCGAGCAAGAGTGCGCGGGTGCGCTTGCGAAGCAGCGGCTTGCTCGGTGCGGATAGCGCCGAGCCGGGCATCCCGCGCGCCCGGGGAGGGATGGGATCCGCCCCGCGGGGCGCGCGAGTAACGGCCGGCCTTAAAGTATCTCGATGTCCGCGGCGCGGCCGACCAGGAGCACATCGGCGGGTCGCAACGCGAAAAGTCCCACGGTGACAACTCCTGCAATCTCGTTGATCCGGCGTTCGAGTGCGGCGGGGTCGACGATCGCAAGTCCATGCACATCGAGAATGACGTTGCCGTTGTCCGTCACGAAGCCGGATCGTTCGACGGCACGGCCTCCGAGGCCGCCGAGTTCGCGCGTGACATAGGTTCGGGCCATGGGGATCACTTCGACGGGCAACGGAAACTTTCCCAGCACGTCGACCATCTTTCCCTCATCGACGATGCACACGAAGCGCCGCGCTGCGGCGGCGACGATCTTCTCGCGGGTAAGAGCGCCGCCTCCGCCCTTAATGAGTTCCCGGCGGCGGGTCGCCTCGTCCGCTCCGTCGACGTACACGTCGATGGGTCCGGCATCATTGAGATCGACGACGTCGATGCCGGCGGCACGCAGGCGCGCGGTGGTCGCATTCGAGCTCGATACCGCGGTGCGGATACGACCGCGCTCGGCGGCAAGCTCCGCGATGAAAAAGTTCACGGTGGAACCGGTACCGACCCCCACGCAGGCCGCGGCGCGCACGTAGGGCAGTGCTGCCTGGGCCGCGCGGCGCTTATTCTCATCCGTGCTGAACACTTTTGCCGCTCGTAGAAACGACTGTGCCCGCTTGCGCGGGCACAGCCTCCTGGTGATTCGATTCAACGAGCGCGGAACAGTATTCCGCGCTCGTCGAGTTCAAGGGTCTACTTCTTCTTGGAAGCTTTTTTCTTGCCCTTCTTTTTCGCTTTAGCCATGTTGGCTCTCCAGTTGTCGGGTTAGTCCGAGTCGGAGTATATACACGCGAATCGAAATTACAAGCAAGCACGCGCACTTAGGCGCGCTCGATTGACATCGCGATTCACTCGAGTGCGCAGATGAAGTGCCAATGCGGCGCCGTGACCGGCATCACAGATAGGCGATTGCCGGGACGCAGCAACGCCAGACCCTGCAGTTCTTTGGCGGCGTGCGCGCGCAACTCATCGAGCGTGATGACGCGCGTGAACTTGCGCTGCAGGCGGATATCGACCATGAACCAGCGGGGCGCGGCGCGCACGCTATCGGGATCGTAGTGCGGATGGCGGCGCGCGAATGCGGTTGGATCCGGATAGCCTTCCCGAGTGATCTGCACGATCCCGACGATCCCCGGGATGTCGCAGCTTGAATGGTAGAGAAAGGCTTGATCGCCGCGCCGCATATCGTCGCGGAGCATGTTGCGCGCTTGGTAATTACGTACGCCGTCCCACGTCGTGGTGCGCCGCGGCGCGCGCGCAAGATCATCGATACCGAAGCTTGTGGGCTCGGATTTCAGGAGCCAGTGACGCACTTGATGACCCCTTTTTCGGTGACGACGGCATCGAGGTGCACGTCATGTTGGGCCGAATGAATTCGCGGCAGCCGTTGGAACGCATAGCCGACACCGACGAGTCGCGGTCCGCGCCACGCACGCCGCCAGCGCCGATACGCAAAGGCGCGATCGTAAAATCCGCCGCCCGCGCCGAGCCGCATGCCGTGCGCATCGAATCCCACCAGCGGCACGAGCACCAGATCCAACCAGCGCGCGCCGATGGTGCGCGACGCCTGCGGTTCGCGGATCCCCAGTCGATTGAGCCGCTCGCGGCCTCCGGCTTCGACGAAGCGCATCGTGCGGCCGTGACGCGCGCGGTCAATGCGGGGCACGTAGATGCGCCAGCCGCGGCGGCGCGCGAGCGCAAACAGGGGCGCGCTGTCGAGTTCGTCACGTAAGGTGCAGTAGAGCGCCACGCGGTCTCCTGCGCGCAGCCCGAGGTTGCGATCGACGTTGCGCGCGACGAGTTGTGCGGCCGACGCGCGCTCGGCGGCGGTGAGGGCGCGGCGTTGCGCGCGCAGTTCGGCGCGCAGGCGCGTACGCACGGCGCCGAAGGAAGAATCAGAAGGAGAAGGCGTCACCCGCATGTGCCGTTGCGGTCCATTGCTCTCGAACCTGAGCAACAAGTGGGACGAACTGCGGCAGGTAAGGCTTTCCGCACGATGCGGACCTGCACAATGCTGCCAGCAAGTCCATGTGTCCCGTGGGTGTTTAAATTAGGCTCGAGGAGTAACCCGGCACGCTATCGAACACCGCAGGCGACGCCAGAGAACACTCTACACCAGGAATCTGACCTGCGGGAGACAGATGCCTCACAGTTCGAGCTGCTTACCCTTGGCGAGCGCAGTCTCGGCGCGTTCGCGCAACACCTTGACGCGGCTGCCGACCTCACCCTCGAGCTTTACCTCGCGGGACTTCTGTTTCAGGAGGTCATTGGCGAGATTGAGCGCCACCATCACGGCGATGCGGTCAAGCCCCACGACCTTGCCGCTGTCGCGGATCTCGCGCATGCGGCCGTTGAGAAACTCTGCCGCATCGAGCAGCGCCGAGCGCTCTTCGTGCGGACAGGCGATGAAATAGTCTTTCTCGAGTATGCGCACGCTCACCCGCGCGGAATCCTGTGCACTCATGCGCCGTGTTCCATCGTTTTCAGCCGGCCGATGATGCCCTCGACGCGTGTGCGCACCTGCTCGTTCTTGTGCAGCAAGAGCGAGCGCTCGCTCGCAAGCGTTCCGTGCCGCTGGCGCAGGGCGCGGTTTTCCTCCTGTAGATGCTCGACCGTGGAAGCCAGATCTTCGATGCATTTGCCGAGCCTGGCGAGTTCCAGATCGAGCGGTGTTTTTGTTGTTTCGCTCATGGCCAAGACTATAGAGCGTCGCTCTTCGCGCGGTCAATGAGGAGCGTGCGCCGGCGCTTCGGGCATAATACAGGGCAGATGCACATGGCAAGCTACGCGGAAATACAGCGGGTGCTGATCGAGGAGCGCTCGCTGAGCGAGCCGGCGGAGGCTCACGGCACTCTGGCAGGATCGCTGTGCACGGCCGTCACCTACCGGTTCGAGGATTGGCTGCTCGAGATTCTGCCCGAGGGCCGCGCGCAAGCGGCCGCGGCGGCGGCGGCGCTGCGCGAAGTCTATGCGCGCACCGCGCAGGCACTCGTCGGGGTCGATGCGACGTTTGACTTACTGCTGCCTGAGGACGAGCAGCCGATCGATGCCCGCGCGGCAGCGCTTGCCCAATGGTGCCAGGGCTTCCTCTATGGCCTGGGTTCCCGAGTGATCCAGGATGCCAGCGGCCTGCCCGGAGATGCGGGCGAGGTGGTGCGCGACCTTACCGAGATCACGCGTGTCGGCATCGATGACGGCGACAGCCTCGAGTCAAACGAGAGCGCCTTTACCGAGCTCGTCGAATTCGTGCGCGTCGGAGTACAGCTGGTGTTCGCGGAACTTGAACCGGTGCGCGGACATTCCACTGTCGTCGACGGTCCGCTGCACTAAGAGCACATCCCGCCCATGCCCGTGAAGAAACGCAAATCGGTTCACAAAGACGAGTTCGCGCGCCGTCGCAATCAGCTCGCCCGCATCATGGGCCGCGACGCCATCGCCATCGTGCCCGCAGCACCGGTGCAGATGCGCAACAACGACGTCGAGTACGCCTATCGCCAGGACAGCGACTTTTTTTATCTCACGGGATTCGGCGAGCCCGAGGCGGTTGCCATCCTCATGCCCGGGCGCGTGCCGGCCGAATATATTCTTTTCGTGCGCGAGCGCGACCCGGCGCGGGAGACTTGGGACGGCAGACGTGCGGGGCCCGAGGGCGCGACGCGCAATTACGGCGCCGACGATGCCTTCCCGATCGCGGATATGGACGACATCCTGCCCGGCTTGATCGAGAGCCGTGCCAAGGTGTACTACACCATGGGCGCTTATCCTGAGTTCGATCAGCGCATGATCGGCTGGGTCAACGGCCTGCGCGCTCAGGTGAGGCAGGGCGGCCACTCGCCGCTCGAGATCGTCGCGCTCGAGCATGTGCTGCACGACATGCGGCTCTACAAATCGAGTGCCGAGCTTGACCTTATGCGCGAATCCGCGCGCATCGCATCCCGCGCGCACGTGCGCGCCATGCGGCGCTGCCGGCCCGGCCTGAACGAGTTTGAAATCATGGCCGAGCTCATCCACGAGTTCCGCAGCAGCAATGCGGATACGTCCTACGAGCCCATCGTGGGAGGCGGCGCGAACTCCTGCATCCTGCATTACCGCGAGAACGACCAGCCCTTGAACGACGGGGACCTGCTGCTCATCGACGCGGGCTGCGAGTACCAGTGCTACGCCTCGGACATCACGCGCACCTTTCCCGTCAATGGACGCTTCAGCGCCGAGCAACGCGCGGTATATGAGATCGTTCTCGAGGCGAATCTCGCGGCCATCGAGAAAGTGCGCCCCGGCAATCATTGGAACGACCCGCATGATGCCGCGGTGCGTGGGGTCACGCAGGGGCTGGTGCGGCTCGGGCTTCTCAAGGGGCGCGCCGCGGCTCTGCAGCGTGCCGGCGCCTACCGCCGCTTCTTCATGCATCGCACCGGGCATTGGCTCGGCATGGATGTACACGATGTCGGCGACTATAAGGTCGGCGGGGAATGGCGCGTCTTCGAGCCGGGCATGGTCCTCACCATCGAGCCCGGCATCTACATCCCGGCCGGCCTGCGCGGCGTGCCGCGCCGCTTTGGCAACATTGGCATCCGCATCGAGGACGACGTGGCAGTCACACGGCGCGGCGCGGAAGTGCTGACGGCGCAGGCGCCGAAGGACGTGGACGCGATCGAAGCCGCGATGGCTCGGGGCTGAAGCGCGCCGTGCAGGAATTTGACGTCGCAATCGTCGGCGGCGGCATGGTCGGAGCAAGCTGCGCGCTCGCGCTCGCAGGCACCGGCCGCTCGGTCGTGCTGATTGAAGGGATCGCGCCCGATGGCGCCGCGCAGCCGAGCTTTGATGAGCGCACGACCGCGCTCGGCAACTCCAGCCGTCGCATCTTCGAGAGCCTGGGAGTATGGCCGCGCCTTGAGCCGCACGCGGCCGCGATCCGCACCATTCATGTATCGGAGGCGGGGCGCTTCGGCTTTGCGCGCCTCAAAGCCGATGCGCAGGGCATTGACGCCTTCGGCTATGTCGTCGCCAATCGGGTCATTGGGGCGGCGCTCTGGGGGGCGCTCGCCAACGCCGCAGGGGTGAGTGCGCGCGTACCTGCGCGACCGCAGAGCGTGGAGATCGCACCGGATGCGGTCACGTTGACGATCGTGGATGCGGCAGGGGAACGCGAGCGTCTCAAGGCGCGCGTAGTCGTGGCGGCGGACGGTGCGCATTCTGTGGTGCGTGCGGCGGCGGGCATCGCGGCCAGCGTCGAGGACTACGGCCAGGTCGCGCTCGTCATGAACGTGCAGGCTGATCGCCCCCATGACGGCACCGCCTTCGAGCGCTTCACGAGCGCAGGACCGCTCGCCGTGCTGCCCCTGCAGGATGGCAGCTTGAGCGTCGTATGGACGGCGGCGCCGCCGCACGCGGCGCGTCTTCTGGCGCTGCCCGACGCGGCGTTTATCGAGGAGCTGCAGGCGTGCTTCGGCTGGCGCGCCGGGCGCTTCCTGCGCGTGGGGCATCGCGCCTCCTATGCGCTCCATCTCACGCGCGCCGCGGCGAGCGTGGCACTGCGCACGGCGCTCATCGGCAATGCCGCGCAGGCGCTGCATCCGGTTGCGGGTCAAGGCTTCAACTTGGGCCTGCGCGATGCCGCGATGCTGGCGGAGCTCATCGCCGCGGGTGACGAGGATGCGGGCGCGGCGGCGCTCCTCGATCAGTTTGCCGACTGGCGTGCGCGCGATCGAAGCGGCGTCATTCGCTTTACCGACGGGCTCATCAAGCTCTTCGGCGACGGGCGGCGCAGCGTGGGCATGCTGCGCAACCTGGGACTGCTGCTGTTTGATCTTGCGCCGCCTGCAAAAAGCGCACTCGCGCGAGTAAGCGCAGGCTTTGGCGGGCCCACGCCGCGCCTGGCTCGCGGGCTGGGCCTCATCGTCGCCGCCACCCGTGGCTGACGCATTTGATGTGGTAGTCGTCGGCGGCGGCCCGGTGGGTGCCTGCGTTGCCGCACTGCTCGCAGGCGCATCGCCGCGGCAAGCCGCGCCTTTGGCCGTGGCCATTCTCGAGCCGCATCGCCCCGCTTTCCCCGCGGTCGATGCACCCATTGATCTGCGTGTGGCGGCGTTCTCGCGCGCAAGTGAACGCATCCTGGACGCCGCGGGCGCGTGGCAGGGAATCACCGCGGCGCGCGTCAGCCCCTATGAGCGCATGTGCATCTGGCATGAAAGCAGCGCTGCGGGCACCCGAGGGGCGTTGCGCTTCGATGCGGCCGAGGCGGGCGAGCCCAATCTGGGATACATCATTGAGACGCGCCTGGTGCAGGCAGCGCTCCTCGACGCGGCCGTCGCGGCGGGCGTGCGCATCTACCCCAGCGAATTTCTCTCCCTGCGCACATCGGCACAGTGCGTGCGCATTGCCACTGCGGATGCAGCGTTGAGCGCACGTCTCGTCATCGGCGCCGATGGCGCGCGCTCGCCGCTACGCGCGGCCGCGGGGCTTGCCGCGACCGTGTCGGACTACGGCCAGATCGCCATCGTTGCAACGGTTGCCACCGAGCGGCCGCATGAGCAAACCGCCTGGCAGCGCTTCTTGCGCACCGGTACGCTGGCGTTCCTGCCGCTGTCCGACGGCACAAGTTCAATCGTTTGGTCGGCGGATGAGAAGCTCGCGCGGCCGCTCCTGGGCGCCACTGCCGAGGAATTCGCGCGTGCGCTGGATCGCGCCTGCGACGGCGTGCTCGGCGCCACACGGCTCGCAAGCGAGCGACTGTCATTTCCCCTGCACGGACTCGCCGCCGAGCGCTATGTCACCGAGCGCTGCGCGCTCGTGGGGGATGCGGCCCACGTGGTCCATCCGCTCGCAGGACAGGGAGTGAACCTGGGGCTGCTGGATGCGGCAACGCTCGCCGAGCTCATCCTTGGGGCGTGCGCCGAGGGTGAGGATCCCGGGGCGTTGCGCGTATTACGGCGCTACGAGCGCTGGCGTAAGAGCGAAACCGAGGTCATGCGCATCGCCATCGACGCCTTTGATCGGCTGCTCGCGCACGGCACAGGTCCCCTTGCGCAGATCGCGCAGCGCGGCCTCGGCTGGGTCAATCACAGTTCCGAGCTCAAGCGCTTCTTCATGGCGCGTGCGCTCGGGCTCAGCGGGGAGCTGCCGCTGGCGGCACGGGCAGCGCAATCCGATCGATCTTCGCAGCACAGATGAAGTCGTTTTCGGAGAGCCCCCGGATTGCGTGCGTCGTAAAGAGCACGCGGCAGGAGCTGTAGCTCACCTCGAGATCCGGATGGTGATCCTCGATGTTCGCGATGTGCGCAAGCGCATTGACGAAGCTCATCGTGCGGTAGAAGTCCTTGAACTTGAACTCGCGCCGAATCGAACGCGCGTCCGCGGCGAGCTGCCACTGCGGCGCAAGCTCGCTCATGAGCGCCTGCGCGGCGGCAGCGGCGAGCGGCGCAACGCCACCCTCGCAGGGTTTACAGCTTCTGCCGCTGAGATCGCTCAAGAGGCTTCCTTGCGCATGTACTTGCGCGCGACATAGGCCTCCACCAGGTCCTGGAATTCCTCGGCAATGCGTTCGCCCTTCAGCGTCACCGTTTTCTCGCCGTCCTCGTAGACCGGCGCAACCGGGCGTTCGCCGGTGCCGGGGAGACTCACGCCGATGTTCGCGTGTTTGCTCTCGCCCGGGCCATTGACGACGCAACCCATCACCGCGACCGTCATCTCTTCCACGCCCAGGTAATGTTTGCGCCATTCGGGCATGCGGTGACGCAGGTGCGATTGGATGCTCTGCGCGAGCTCCTGGAAGAAGCTGCTCGTGGTGCGCCCGCATCCCGGACAGGCGACGACCATCGGCGTAAAGGAGCGCAGACCCATGGTCTGCAGCATCTCCTGCGCGACGAGCACTTCGTGCGTGCGATCGCCCCCGGGCTCGGGCGTAAGCGACACGCGCAGGGTGTCGCCGATGCCGGACTGCAGCACCACGGCCATGCCTGCGGTCGAGGCCACGACGCCTTTGGATCCCATGCCCGCTTCGGTCAGCCCCAGGTGCAGCGGATAGTCGCAGCGTGCCGCGAGGTCCTGGTAGATCGCGATGAGATCCTGCACGCCGCTCACCTTCGCGCTCAGAATGATCCGCTCGTGCGGAAGCCCCAGCTCCTCGGCGCGCTGTGCGCTCTGCAAAGCCGAGAGCACGACTGCGCGGCGCATCACCTCCTGCGCCGTCGACGGCGCGGCCTGCGCGCTGTTCTCGTCCATCAAACGGGTCAGGAGCTCCTGGTCGAGACTTCCCCAGTTGACGCCGATGCGTACCGGCTTCTCATAGCGGCACGCCGTCTCGATCATTTCCGAGAACTGCGAATCGCGCTTGCTGCCGCGGCCGACGTTGCCGGGATTGATGCGGTATTTGGCGAGTGCCGCGGCACAGTCCGGATGCTCGCGCAGGAGCTTGTGGCCGTTGAAGTGAAAGTCACCGATGAGAGGGACGTCCACTCCCAGCTGCGCGAGGCGTTCGCGGATCGGAGCCACGGCGGCGGCGGCGGCACTCGTATTAACGGTGATGCGCACGAGTTCGGAGCCTGCGCGAGCGAGCGATTTCACCTGCTGCGCGGTCGCCTCCGCGTCCTCGGTGTCGGTATTGGTCATCGACTGTACGACGATGGGATTTGTCCCGCCCACCCGCACGGCGCCGATTTGCACCACCACGCTCGTGCGCCGCTGCCGCATCATGGCTAGTGCACCACCGGCAGCCGCGCGGACTGCCACGCGGCCAGGCGCCATTGGCCGTCGCGCCGCACGTACACGCCCATGTAGACGAGCTGCATCTTGACCGGCAGGCCATCCATCGCGCCGTCGACGGCGATTGAACCATTGACGATCACGGCGCCCGCCGCCGTGCGCGGCCGCAGCGAGAGGATATCGACGGACGAATAACGGATGCGACCCGTGCGTATCGATTCCAGCAGTTGCGCCTTGGTTTCACAGCGGCCGTTTGAGTGACAATAGATGAGGTCATCCGCAAGCATGGGTTGCAGAGCTTTAATGTCCTGGTGCGTCATCGCCGCAAAGCGTGCGCGCTCCACCGACTCGAAGTCCGCAAGTGGCGCCGAAAAACCCGAGCAGCCAAAACCGCTCAACGCGAGGCTGCCAAGGATGATGAGCGTGCTTCGGACCTTCGAAATCATGCAACTACCCTGCGCATGGTACGCGAGCGTGGTCCATTCTGCGCTGCCCTTGGGCTCGCAAGCCACTGCTGCTATCATCCGCAGCGCTCGCTCGCAAGGGGTCTGTTCAGAGAGAGTCCGGCCGCAGGCGCCGGATCGCCGAAGGCGCAAGTCCCGCCCGGAAACGCTCAGGCAACAGCAACGGCAGATCTTTCGCGCGCCGCGTAGCGACGCGCAAGGGCGAGCTCTGGAGAGTGGTGGACCTGTTTCCAGGCTTCCATCCACCGAAGGGGTGCG
This sequence comes from Gammaproteobacteria bacterium, assembly GCA_003140135.1. Classification (GTDB taxonomy): domain Bacteria; phylum Pseudomonadota; class Gammaproteobacteria; order Steroidobacterales; family Steroidobacteraceae; genus PALSA-1196. The sequence goes on along the minus strand of PLIX01000079.1, from coordinate 1,984 downwards.
GCGCTTGAGGCGCCTGATCTCTCAGGTAACAGGACAGAGGGGCGGCAGGTGCGAGCGTGTCGCACCTGCCGTCCTCGTTTGCTTGCGGGTCCATGCTGAACCGGAGGACCCGTGGGACGACACACACCGCTCTACGATCTGCACCGCACCTTAGGCGCGCGCCTCGTCGATTTCGGCGGCTGGGACATGCCCGTGCAGTACGCCTCGCAGATCGAGGAGCACCACGCGGTGCGGCGCGCGGCGGGCGTGTTTGACGTCTCGCACATGTGCGTCGTTGATTTGACGGGTGCGCGCACCCGCGAGTTCCTGCGCTACCTGATCGCGAACGATGTCGGCAAGTTGACGCGTGCCGGCAAGGCGCTCTACAGCTGCATGCTGAATGAAACGGGCGGCGTGATCGACGATCTCATCGTCTATTTTCTCACCGACGCCGCCTTTCGTCTGGTCGTCAACGCAGGCACGCGCGACAAGGACCTCAAGTGGATCCGCCGCCACGCACAAGACTTCGGTGTCGAGGTGCGCGAGCGCGCGGATTTGGCAATGCTCGCCGTGCAGGGGCCGCAGGCGCGGCAGAAGGCCGTAGGTTTGCTTGCGGCCGGCGATCGGGAGCGCGCGCTTGCGCTGCCGGCGTTCGTCGGCGCGCAGCTCGCGGACTGGTTCATTGCCCGCACCGGCTACACCGGCGAAGACGGCTTCGAGATGATGCTCCCGGCGGGGCACGCGGTGGACGCGTGGCTGGCATTGAACGCGCTCGGAGTCGTCTCCTGCGGCTTGGGCGCACGCGATACGCTGCGCCTCGAGGCGGGCATGAACCTCTACGGCAATGACATGGATGAGAGCACGCATCCCTTCGAGTCAGGCCTCGGCTGGACCGTCGCGCTCGAGCCCGCCGAGCGGCGCTTCATCGGGCGTGAGGCACTGCAGCGCGTCAAGGCGGCAGGCAGCGCGCGCGAGCTCATCGGACTTGTACTCGAGGATCGCGGCGTGCTGCGCAGCCATCAAAAGGTGATCGCACCCGGCGGCACGGGCGAGATCACGAGCGGCACCTTCTCCCCGACGCTTGAGCGCTCGATCGCTTTCGCGCGCATTCCCAGCGGCCCCGTCGCACGGGTTGAAGTCGATATTCGCGGCAAGCTACTCGCGGCACGCAGGGTCAAACCGCCGTTTGTGCGCGCCGGCAAGGCGCTGGTCAGCTGAGTGCAGATCTTTCCTTAACCTACCCGCACGGAAAATTTACTCATGAGCCAAGTTCCCGCCGATTTGCATTACACCAAGAGCCACGAGTGGGTGAGAGAGCTCGCGGACGGCACCGTCGAGATCGGCATCACCGATCACGCCCAGCATGCGCTCGGCGACCTCGTTTTCGCCGAAGTGCCCGACACGGGGCGCGTGCTCGGCGCCGGTGAGCCCTGCGCGGTGGTGGAGTCGGTGAAAGCCGCCTCCGATGTGTATTGCCCAATGGCGGGCGAAGTCACGGCCGGCAACCCGGAGTTGGCCAAGGCGCCGGAGCTCATCAATCAGGACGCCTTCGGTCGCGGCTGGCTCCTGCGCCTGCGGCCGGCGAGCGCTGCGCGCGGCGCATTGCTGTCCGCCGCCGAGTATGCAGAGCTGTTGCGTGCGGAGGGCTCCTGATGGCTTTCATTCCTCATACCGAAGCGGACGTTGCAGAGATGCTCGCGGCGATCGGAGTTGCGAGCATCGATCAGCTCTTTGATGAGATCCCCGCATCGTTGCGCGTGCGCTCGCTCGCCGGCATTCCCGCGGCGCTGAACGAGATGCAGATTGGCAAGCTCATGAGCGCGCGCGCGCAAACCGACGGCCGGCCGCTGTGTTTCATCGGCGCCGGCGCCTATGAGCATCACATCCCCGCGGCGGTGTGGGCGGTCGCGACGCGCGGCGAGTTCTACAGCGCCTATACGCCCTATCAGGCCGAGGCGAGTCAGGGCACCTTGCAGGTGATCTACGAATACCAGACGATGATGGC